>PWGU01000037.1 GCA_003554605.1 Halorubrum sp. | reverse complement strand
CTGATGGTACCGCTTGAGTACTATCTGGTGCTGTCGTCGGCCATCTTCTGTATTGGCCTCTTCGGGATTCTTACCCGTCGGAACGCGCTGTACTTCCTGATGTCGGTCGAGCTGATGATGAACGCCGCCATCCTCAACCTGGTTGCGTTTTCGCTCCACTGGGGGAACCTCACCGGCCAGACGTTCGCGCTGTTCGCGATCGCGCTGGCCGCCGCCGAGGTGGCGGTCGGGATCGGCATCATCCTCGTGCTGTACCGGAACTTCGGAGATATCGACGTGATGGACGCTACAACAATGAGGTGGTAAACAGATGGTATCTGCATTTGAACTCGTTCCGGCAATCGTCCTGTTGCCGTTCCTCTCGTTCGTCGTCGCACTGTTCTTCGGCCGCGAGATGCCCAAACGCGGTGCCTATGGTGGGATCGCCGCCACCGCTGGCGCGCTGCTAATCTCGATCTGGGTGTTCCTCTCGGTTCGTGGCGGCACCGTCCACGAGGCGACCTACTACACCTGGGCGACGGGCGTTGGCGATCAGGCCTGGGAGTTCACCTTCGGCGCGCTGATCGATCCGCTCTCGTCGCTGATGCTCGTCATCGTGACGCTCATCGCCCTGCTTGTCCACGTCTTCAGTCTCGGGTATATGAACGACGAGGGCGAGACCGACCTGCCGCGCTACTACGCTGGCCTCGGGCTGTTTACAGCCAGCATGCTCGGATTCGTCATCGCCGACAACCTGCTGATGGCGTTCATCTTCTTCGAGCTTGTTGGCCTCTGTTCGTTCCTCTTGATCGGTTTCTGGTACCGACGCGACTCGCCGCCGTCGGCCGCCAAAAAGGCATTCTTGGTCACCCGATTTGGTGATTACTTCTTCCTTATCGGTGTCGTCGCCGTCTTTACGACGTTCGGCACCGCCGCCTTCGCGGGTCCAGAATCATTCCCTGCGCTTGCCGAGCAGGCACTCAACGGAACCGTCGACGTCTGGACGCCCGGCGATCTGGGTGTCGAGACCTGGTTTACGATCATTGGCCTGCTCATTCTGGGTGGCGTGATCGGCAAATCCGCGCAGTTCCCACTCCACACCTGGCTGCCTGATGCGATGCAGGGTCCGACGCCCGTCTCGGCGTTGATCCACGCTGCGACGATGGTTGCCGCCGGTGTCTACCTCGTCGCCCGCATGTACGGCTTCTACGTGCTGACGCCGACGACAATGGCGATTATCGCGCTGGTCGGTGGGTTTACGGCGCTGTTTGCGGCAACGATGGGCGTTGTCAAAAAAGAAATCAAGCAGGTACTTGCCTATTCGACGATCTCACAGTACGGTTACATGATGCTTGCGCTCGGTGCGGGCAGCTACGTCGCCGCAACCTTCCATCTGATGACTCACGCCTTCTTCAAGGCCCTGCTGTTCCTTGGAGCCGGCGCGGTCATCATTGCCATGCATCACAACGAGAATATGTGGGATATGGGTGGACTCAAAAACAAGATGCCAGTCACCTATCTCACCTTCCTCGCGGGCTCGCTTGCGCTCGCGGGTATCGCGCCGTTCTCCGGCTTCTGGTCGAAAGACGAGATCCTGTATGAGGCGTTTATCTACGGCCTGAACGATCCGATCCTGCTTACGGGCTGGATCTTCGGCCTGCTTGCGGTGCCCGTCACCGCGTTCTACACGTTCCGGATGGTGTTCCTCACGTTCCACGGCAACCCACGAACCGAGACGGCGCGGAACCCCGAACCGCTCGGCTGGAACGTTAAGGGGCCGCTGTCGGTGCTCGGCGTGCTGGCGGTCGTCGCCGGCTTCGTCAACATGGTGCCGGTCCAGAAGCTCACCGGGGTCGAACTCGACTACCTCACTCAGTGGCTCGACAGCGGTGCCGAGGGGCTGACCTACTCCGGCTACAACGCGCTGCTCGCCGAGTACGCCGGCTACGAGGCTGGCGTCGTCGCTGGCTCCGAGACGACCACGCTGTTGATCGCGGCGGGACTTGGTCTCGGGCTTGCGGTCGTTGGTGTGCTTGTCGCCCTGTCGCTGTACAACGTCGACGAGCCGGTCGAACACACTGACAAACTCGGTGGAGCCAAAGACGTGCTGTACAACAACTACTACCAAGACGAGTTCCAGGTCTGGCTGTCGGCCCGCACCCAGGACGTTGCTGGGGTTGCCGACACCTTCGACCAGGGCGTCGTCGATGGCGTTGTCAACGGCGTCTCGTCGGTAAGCCTCGTCGGCGGTGACCGAATCCGACGGATTCAGACAGGGATCGTCGGTAACTACGCGCTACTGTTGACGCTTGGACTCACCGCGCTCCTTGTCGTCTTCGCGCTGCTCGGGGGGTGGATCTAATGATAATCGAAGCACTACTCGCATTTACGTTTGCGGCTGCACTGCTCGTCTTCGCTGTTCCGGACAAATACGCACCAAAACTCGCCTTCGGGCTGAGCCTGGTGCCTGTTGTCGGCAGCCTGTACATGTGGTCGACCTTTGAGGCAGGCGGCAACGCACTAACTGGCGGCGATATCGCCTTCGAGACGGTTGCCTCGTGGATCGAACTCGCCGGGTATCAGATTCAGTGGTACGTCGGCGTCGACGGCATTAGCCTGCCACTCGTCGTGCTGACGACGTTCCTCACGACGCTGGCAATCGTCAGCGCGTGGACGCCGATTCAGGAGCGAGAGAGTCAGTTCTACGGGCTGATGCTGTTCATGGAAGCGAATATGATCGGCGTCTTTACCGCGCTTGATTTCTTCCTGTGGTTCCTCTTCTTTGAGGCGGTGTTGATCCCGATGTACTTCCTGATCGGTGTCTGGGGCGGCCCACGCCGGAAGTACGCCGCAATCAAGTTCTTCGTCTACACCAACATCGCCGGGCTGGTGATGTTTATCGGCTTCATGATGTTGGTGTTCTCGCTGCCGGTCAACTCGTTCGGTCTGCCGGAGATCACCCAGTCGCTCGCTGCGGGTGAACTCGGTGACTTCTACTGGCTGCCGAGTGAGACGCTCGCGCTGGTCGCGTTTGTCGCGCTGTTTGTCGGGTTTGCGGTGAAGGTGCCGATTGTGCCACTCCATACGTGGCTGCCGGATGCTCACGTCGAGGCTCCAACCCCTGTTTCGGTGATGTTGGCTGGGGTGTCGCTGAAGATGGGGACGTACGCCCTGCTGCGGTTCAACTTCACGATGCTGCCGGATCAGGCGAGCTACTTTGCCATCCCGATTGCGATTATCGCCGTCGTCTCGGTGATCTACGGCGCGATGCTCGCGTTGGCACAGACGGACCTCAAACGCATTGTGGCGTACTCCTCTGTGTCGTCGATGGGCTACGTCATTCTGGGCCTGATCGCCTTCACCGAGTTCGGTGTCGGCGGCGCGACGTTCCAGATGATTGCTCATGGTCTGATCTCGGGACTGATGTTCATGGCGGTCGGCGTCATTTACAATGCGACCCACACCCGGATTGTCAGCGATATGTCCGGGCTTGCAGACCGGATGCCGATTGCGGTCTGGATTCTGGTCGCGGGGGCGTTTGCCTACATGGGCCTGCCGCTGATGGCTGGCTTCGCCGGCGAGTTCTTCATCTTCGTCGGCTCCTTCGGTTCGGAGTTCCTGCCATACGCGCCGATCTTCACCGCGCTGGCGATGTTCGGTATCGTCGTTGTCGCGGGCTACCTCCTGCTGGCAATGCAGCAGACGCTGTTCGGTCCGTTCCGAATCGAGACCGACTACGAGATCACTCGCGCACCAGCGCATGATATCGCACCGCTCGTCGTGCTGCTTGGGGCGATCATCCTGCTCGGTGTCGCGCCCTCGTTGTTCCTTGATATGATCCTCGATGCAACCGTTCCGATTCTTGAGTTGAACGGAGGTGGGCTCTAATGAGCGTGCTTCTGCAAGGCGAACCGACGAACTGGCTGTGGGCGATCCAGTCGCTCGCTCCAGTGTTGTTGGTCGCTGCGACCGCACTGGCTGTGTTGGCTATCAATAGTATCCGGCCACACAACCACGACAACAGCCTGCTTGCGGGTACCTCGCTTGCTGGCACGCTCGCCGCACTCGGTGTGACGGTGTGGTATCTCGTCGCCGGAACCGGCCAAGAAACCCACGGCGGAGCAATCTCACTGTTCAGTGATGCCATCGTCGTCGACGGCATGGGGCTGTTCTTCATCGCCATTATCACCAGCGTGACCGCGCTGGTGATCGTCGGCAGCTACGACTATCTCGGCGAGGAACACAACCCGGCAGCGTTCTACTCGCTGTTGTTGTTCGCTGCCACCGCGATGACGCTCATGGCTGTCTCGAACTCACTGGTGACCGTCTTCATCAGCCTTGAGATGGCCTCGCTGCCATCGTACGCGCTGGTTGCGTACCTCAAAAACGACAAAGGTAGCGTCGAAGCCGGCCTGAAATACTTCCTGATCGGCGCGCTATCGGCAGCCATCTTCGCGTTCGGTATCAGCCTCGTCTACGGGGCAACCGGCTCGCTGCTATTGAGCGATGTTGCTGCCGCAATCGGTGAAGTCG
>PWGU01000207.1 GCA_003554605.1 Halorubrum sp. | reverse complement strand
TCGCCTTCGTCTTCGTCGTCGCTTTCGCTGTCTTCGTCGCCTTCGTCTTCGTCGTCGCTTTCGCTGTCTTCGTCGCCTTCGTCTTCGTCGTCGCCTTCCGGGACCGACCGCTCCGCGTCCTCATCGCCCCCTTGGCTCGTCGCCTCCGAATCCTCCGGATCCGATTCGGTTACGTCCGGGTCGGGCTCCTCCACCTCGGGTTCGTCCGCCGCGACGCCATCGCTCGTCGTCTCGTCGCCGTCCTCCGGCGTTTCGGGATCCGACGGCTCATCACGCGACCGGTCGGAATCGTCCATTCGTCTTTCACTCGCCCCCCGGCCGTTATAGGCCTTTTCGGATGCGCCCGGCGGATCGACCGTCGCTTACGGGCGAGGACCCCCTACCGCGGCCGCGGCGTGCGGGCCGCTCGCGCGGACACGGTCGAAAAGGTTGATAACGGGGACGGACCTCGGATCGGGTATGGCGAGCGCCCTCGATGAGGACACCCAACAGACCATCGCCGACGGTCGCGAGACCGCGAAGGCGTTCTTGCGATCGGTTCAAAAGGACCTCCAGAAGGTCTTCATCGTCTTCCTCCTCGGCTTTTTGGGCACGTTCTGGGCGCTCCGGATCTACGTATGGGACTTCCTCAAGGGGGTGACCGAGGCGAACATGAGCCCGGAGATCGCCGCCCAGACGGAGGTCATCGCACAGACCCCCTTCGAGGTGATCCTCCTCCAGGCGAAGATCGGCCTCATCATCGGCGCCATCGTGGCGATCCCGCCGCTCATCTATTTCGCCCGCGACGAGCTTCGGGGCCGCGGGATGTGGCCGCAATCGCCGGTCCCGCGGTGGAAGCTGGCGCTGATCGGTCTCCTCGCGACCGTTCTTTTCGCCGTCGGGGTCGCCTACGGCGTCTACGCGTTCTTCCCGATCATGTTCTCGTTTTTGGCCGGCTTCGGCCTCGAAGCGGGTCTGCAACCCACCTACTCCATCGTCATGTGGACGGAGTTCATCGTCTTCCTCTCGCTCTCGTTCGGGCTGGCCGGGCAGATGCCGCTGCTCGTTACCGGGCTCTCCTACGCCGAGATCGTCCAATACGAGACGTTCCGGGACAAGTGGCGATACGCGGTCGTCGGTATCTTCATCTTCGGCGCGCTCTTTTCGCCGCCCGACCCGTTCACCCAGCTCATGTGGGCGTTCCCGCTCATCGCCCTCTACGGGTTCAGCCTCTACCTCGCGAAGGTCGTCGTCACGGCAAAACGGAGCTCCGATCGGATCGCGGTCGTGCCCGCGGTCCGGAACCACTGGAACGTCGTCGCCGGGACCGCCGCGCTCGGCGGCGCGCTCGTCTACGGCTTCTACGAGTACGGCGGCCGTACGGGTGCAAACGACCTCCTCGCGTGGGCCGGCAGCGACTGGCGGTTCCTTCCCGCCGGGGAGGGGTTGGGGCTCGATCCGCTCGTCGCGGTCGGCCTCTATGGGCTCGGGTGGGCCGCGGCGTTCGGCCTGTTAGCCACCCTCTGGGCGGTCTACAGCGACCTCGATACGACCAGCCCGGGTTACCAGTACGGCGACCCGACCGCGATCGACCTCTCCGAGCTCGACGCCGCGGGGATTCGATCGGCTCCGGCGGCCGCCTTCGCGGAACTGACCGAGGAGGAGTCGGTCGCGCTCGCGGGCGCGGCGTTGGAGGAGAACGACCCCGACAAGGCACAGGCGATCCTCGACCGGTACGACGAGGTCGCTGCGGAACACGCCGGTGGGGACGATGACGGCGAGGAGGCGAGTGGGAACGACGGGACGTCCGGCTCGGGAGGGAACACCTCGAATGCCGATTCCGGGCTACTCGGAGGCGACGTGGGCGGTCGGGCATCCCGCGCATCCTCCACGTTCCTCGCCGACCTAACCGATGACACCGACGAGGACGATATCGGCGGCTACTACAAGGACCTTCGATTTATTTTCGACTCGCTCCGATCGCGTTCGTTCCGGATCCTCGTCGTCTTCGGCGGGGTGATGGCGCTCGCGTTCACGTGGCTGTACCTCGGCGGGCTCGCGGTCGTCCGTTCGGACCTCGAGGCCCGGGTCCCGGCCGAAGTCGACGGCGGGATCAGCCTGATCACGCTCCATCCGGTGGAGGCGCTCATCTTCATGGTGAAGTTCTCCGTGCTGTTGGGGCTGATCGCGGTCTTCCCGGTCCTGTTATATTACGCGTGGCCCGCGCTCCGTGAACGCGGCTTCGTCGCCGGCCGGATCCACCAGGTCTACGTCTGGACCGGGTCCCTCTTCGCCGGCCTGATCGGCGGATTCGCCCTCGGATACGGCTACATCGCCCCCGCGATCATCGGCTGGCTCGTCACCGACGCCGCGAACGCCGATATGATCATCACCTATCAGGTGAGCGATTTCTTATGGCTCGTCATCTTCACCACCATCGGGATCGGGTTCCTCGCGGACATCCCGGTGTTGATGGTACTGTTAAACAAAGCGGGCATGCCGTATCAGGCCTTCCGCGGGCGCTGGCGTGAGGTGACCGTCGGGATCCTGTTGTTTTCGGCCGTCTTTACCCCCGCCGACGTCGTCACGATGTTCCTGATGACGATCCCGATCATGGCGGCTTATGGGGTCGGCCTCGGGGTCCTCTTTTTGATCACCTTCGGCGGGAAACGAAATCTCTCGCCGCCGGTCGACTTCGTCGGACGTTAGCTTCCGCTCGCGTCCGCGCCGTCCACTTCATCCGCGCCGTCATCTTCCGGCGATCCATCGCCGCCGGTCAATCCGGAAACGCCGACGGACCCGGCCAGTTCCTCGAACAGCGAATCCACGTCGGTCCGCGTCTCACCCACGATCGCACCGATCAACGCACCGATCCCGGCCCCGGTGCTCGCGGCGTTCCGGCTAATGAGCCCACCGACTGCGCCGCCGATCGCGCCGCCGATGGCGGCATATCGTGCCCGTCCGATCGCCCTCGTCGTTCGGCCCCGTACCGTCTTCTCGATCGCCTCGAACCGTGATCTTACCATGCTATCATGTCCGATGTGATCCAACATAAAACCACAGCTTCGCTCAACCGTTGTACAACAGGGGTCAGCCATCGCGTCCATCGGCCGGGCTTTTATTTGTCGGGTGCGTACGATAATCGTGCAACTCGTTAGCGTCGCGGCGCTCGCGGAGAACCGTGTCATCGGCCTTGACGGCGAGCTCCCGTGGCCCTCCATCCCGGCTGATAAACGACAGTACCGTGCCCTCGTCTCGGACGCGCCGGTCATTCTCGGCCGGCGAACCTTCGAATCGATGCGCGAGGACCCACCCGGCGCGTACCGGATCGTCGTAAGCCGGAGCCTCGACTCCGTCGACGACCCCGATGCGGTCGTCGTCTCGACCGTCGAGGGAGCACGCGAGCATGCGTCCCGGTTCCTCGCGGGGAGCGACGGGACAGTGCCCCCAAAAGCAGCCGCCTACGTCCTCGGGGGCGAAGCGATCTACGAGCTCTTCCAGCCGCACGTCGACCGCATGGTGTTGAGTCACGTTCATGGCGAGTACGAGGGCGATACGTACTATCCGGACTTCGAGACGGATGCCTGGACGATCGACGCCGAGACGGCGTACGACCGCTTCGTTCTCCGCGAGTGGCGACGGGTCGACCGCTAGCGGCGCTATGTTCCATCGTGGCGGTCCCGGCCGCTTCTCACGCCTGCGTCGTGATCGTAGCCACCGCCGATCCGTCCCATCGGATCGGCAGAGATACGCCCCCGGGGCAACTACTGACGAACAACGCGATGTCCGAGGATCGAACAGACGGCGCTTCAGGCCGGAGTGATCGGAACGGAGGCGATCGCAACGGTGCCGGCGCGCTCGGGGACGACCTCACCGACGAACCGCTCGATGCCACTCGCGCCAGAAAGCGGCTTTACGAGGTGATGCGCGAGGAGGAGCCGTTCGAACGAAAGGCCGAGCGGGCGATGGCGATCGGTCGGACGTACCTCGATGTCGAGAACGGCCACCTAACCCGGATCGATCCGGAGGGGGACTACTGGCGGACGATCGCCAGCACTGACCCACCCGACGGACGGTTCCCTGTCGGCGCGACGTACCCACTCGCTCGGACATACTGTCGTCGGGCGATCGAGACGATCGGCTCGTTTGCACTCCACGACGTGGTAGCGCAGGGGCTCGAAGACGACCCGGCGTATGAAGACCACGACGTCGGCTGTTATCACGGAACGCCGGTTCGCGTCGATGGAACGGTCTACGGAACGCTCTGTTTCGTCTCGGTCGATCCACGTGAGGAGCCGTTCACCGACGCCGAGACGGCCTTCGCGGAACTCGTCGCTCGAATGCTGGAGACCGAACTCCTCCAGGATCGGACTGAGACACAACTCGAACGGCTTGAGGGGTTCGCGAGCGTCGTCTCACACGACCTCAGAAACCCCCTGAACGTCGCTCAGGGGCGGGTCGCTCTGGAGCGTGAGACGAACGACTCGATGCACTTGGAGGCGGCAGCGCGCGCGCTCGATCGGATGGAGGGGCTCATCGAGGACGTGCTCACGATGGCCCGGGAGGGCGACGACGTCGCGGAGGACGACCTTCGCACGGTGCGGCTCTCTGACGTCGTCGACGACTGTTGGAGCGCGGTGGAGACCGGATCTGCCACAATGATGCTCGTCGATGACCTCCGATTCCGTGCGGCCCCCTCCCGACTCACCCGTCTCGTCGAGAACTGCTTCCGCAACGCGGTCGAGCACGGCGGATCGGACGTCACCGTCACGGTCGGAGCTCTCCCGGACGATGATGGCTTCTATATCGAGGACGACGGGCCGGGGATCCCCAAGGATGCCCGCGACCGAGTCTTCGAGAGCGGCTTCTCGACCGGAACGGGTGGCACCGGCCTCGGCATGTCGATCGCCAAGGGGATCGCGGAGGCCCACGGCTGGCGCATCGTCGCGACCGAGGGGTCCGACGGCGGTGCCCGGTTCGAGATCGCCGACGTGATCGTGATCGAGTGAGCGATGTCCGGGTACAAAAACGGGGTTTGACCACAGTAACGGACCGAATCCGGTCCGTAGTCGATGACTTCCGAGCGGCGGCTACCCGAGGAGGTAGCGGGCGACGGGGAAGCGCTCGATGAGCGGCTGTCCGCCGATCTCAATGCGCTCGATGTAGGCGTCAACCCCGAGGATGCGACCCGCACCGAACGCCGCGACCGTCGCGAAGACGACCGCGTAGATGAGCGTCGAGTCGAACGCGGCGAGCCACTGTCCCTCCCAGTTGCCCAGATAGAACATGAGCATCTGGAGCGCGCCACCGAAGGCGGCGAGCCGGACGAACGCTCCCACGATGAGCGCGAGACCGATCAACACCTGCGTTAACGGCACGAGCACGTTCGCCATCTCCACGAACCACGGGGTCGCCGCCATCGACGCGTAGATACCGCTCACCGGGCTCGCCGCGTCCACGTTCGCGAGGTAGCCGCTCGCGTCGAACGCCTCCCCGCTGATGAAGGCGTATTTCCCGAGCCCCGCGAACAACATCATCCCGCCAATAACGGCCCGCAACGTGACGATGAACAGCGCCGACAGCGAGTGCGCCTTTCCGAACAGCTCGATGCCGCCGAACTCACCGCCGAACTCGTTCCGTGCTTGCGTTGACATGGGTCTTCTCCCTCTGGTTGAACGAACGGCCCGTAACCGATTATAAACCCTACCGCGTTCCAATTCGCTTGAAACCCACCCGCCGTTCGGCTAAATTATTGAGCCGTTTATATACCCCGGCGGGTAGTCGTTCGAGAGTCGCCTACGTTAGCCGGTACCCTGTGGATGTCAAGGCCCCGGATCCGTCCGGAATTCGAACCGTGCGCCGCCTTCGGTCCCCTCGACGAGCGTCACGTCCCACCCGTGGGCGTCGACGATGCGCCCGACGATCGCGAGCCCGAATCCCGTCCCCTCGCCGCTCGTCGTATGTCCGAACTCGAACGCCTCCGAGCGCCGCTCCTCCGGGATCCCCGGCCCGTCGTCCTCGAGATAAAAGCCGGCATCCTCCGGAAGATCCCCGACGGTAACCGTCACGGATCCTCCGTCACCCGTTCCGTGCTCGACGGCGTTTCGGAAGCAGTTCTCGAAGAGCTGACCGAGTTGCACGCGGTCGCCGAGGACGGTTCGGTCGGTGAGGACCTCCAGATCCGCATCGTCTGTATCGACCGTTCGCCAGCAGCGTTCGATGAGGTGCCGGAGCTGAGCCGGTTCCCTGTCGATACTCGCTTGCCCCTCCCGCGCCAGGGTGAGCAACCCTTCGATCAACGAGAGCATCCGCTCATGTGCGTCCTCGATCGCCTCAAAGTGGTCGCTCGCACCGCAACGACAGTCCTCCCGCGCGAGCTGTAGGCGGCCGCGTGCGACGTTGAGCGGATTTCGGAGGTCATGGCTCACCACGTTGGCGAAGCGTTCGAGCCGTTCGTTCTGTGTTTCGAGGTCGTCCCGCTGTCGGCGTATCTCGGCGTTCCGCTGCTGCGCTTCGAGGACGGTTTCGACGGTCGTCGCGAGTATCCGTGCCAGCGAGATATCGGACTCCTCGAACGCGTGTGGCTCCGTTTCTCCGATCGAGATCGTCCCATACTCCCCGAGCGGGAGCACCGCCAGGCTTCGAATTCCCGTCCCCGAGTCGAGCGCAGGCGAGTTCTCGATGTCCTCGTAGATCGCGACCTCCCCACGCTCGAACGCCCGCCAGTTGAGGCTCCCGCCGTCCGGCCCGTACGGCTCCCGTTTCGGCAGCAGCTCCGTCACCGCCTCGCTCTCGGCGACCGGGACCAACCCCTCCTCCGGGTCGAACAGCCGCACCACCGTGATCGAAAAGCCAAGTATTCCTTCGGCGGCCGCCGCGGCCTCCGCGGCGACCTCGTGGTCCGTCTCCGACTCGATGAGGTTCCGTGTCGCATCATGCAACCGGCTCAACCGACGCTCCCGCTCGCGGCGGAGTTGCTCACGTTTCACGCGATTCATCGCCGTCGTGAGGGTCTGTGCGAGGATCTCGGCGAGCGCGTCGTCGGTATCGTCGAACGCGTTCGGCTCCTGCGCGGAGATCACGAACACCCCGTGCTCGCCGATCGGATGAATGAGGACGCTTCGCGCCGGCGTCTCTTCGGTGAGGCGCTCGTTTTGCTCCACGTCGTCGATCCGCACGGGAGTCCCGCTCTCGAATACCTCCCAGACGAAGGCCGCGCGCGTCCCCGGTGGGCTGTCACGTTCGTACGACGGCAGCGTCTCGAACACCTCCGTGAGCTCCTCCACCCCGCTCGTGAGCGAGAGTCGTTCCCCATCGGGGTCCACCAGATGGACGCCACTCAGTGACGCATCCATCACGTCCGCTGCGGCGTCGACGGCGATGTCAGCGGTCTCCGCGACGGTCGTCGTGTAGGCGAGTCGTCGAAGCCGGCGCCTGAGTTCCTCGATACGCTGCTCCCGCTCGATCCGCTCGGTTACGTCGCGGAACGTCGATATCAGCGCGCCGGGGCCGCCATCGGCCAGCTCCCGGTGGATCCACTCGTAGGTGCGTATCCGACCGTCGGCCGTTCGCGTCAGCACGACCCTCTCGTACGGCCCCCCGTCGTCATCGACCATCGTTCCCGGATCGGCGTCGTCCCCGTCATCGAGCAGGAACGCCGGGAGGGGCTCACCACGCAGCGCGCCCCGGTGATCGCCGAGCAGGGCCTCCCCCTCCGCGTTCGTCCGGCGGAGCGTGTGGTGTTCGTCCCAGATCGCCGCCCCGACCGGCAGTCGCTCGAAGGGCGTAGATCGGCTCTCGGCGACGGTCGCGCGGATCCGTTCGGCGAGCCGATCCGCCAGGGGGCGGTCGGTCGACCCATCCCGAGGAACGTAATCCGTGATCCCCCGTCGGAAGGCGTCCATGGCGAGTCGTTGTGTCCCCTCGCGCGGGACGAGTATCTCCCGAACATCGGGGAGCGTCTCCTGAACGAGCCGGTGAACGTCGAACCCGTCGATCGTTGGGGGATCGTGCTCGATCACGACACAGTCGAACAGCTGATCGTGGAGCCGTTGCCGTATTTCGGCTTCAGCGGTGACGGTAGATATCGTGATCCCCCGGGCGTTCGGATCGGGTTCCCCGTCCACATGGGAGGGAGTGTTCTCGCGCGAAACAGCGTCCTGAGCTCCCGAGTCAGACTCCTCCCCGAGCCGTTCGAGAAGCCGGTTCTGGAGGTCGGTGTGGGTGGATGCTCCGGACACAAAGAGCACGCGCGCGGGCCGGCTCATACACCGATAACGCACAACCCGTGGTCAAAACGATTTGGGTGGCGTGCTCTTTTGCACTCACTCGTATTCAGTCAGCCCGACGCCCCCGACCCTCGTGCGATGACGGATCGGGGCCATACCGACCTATGACAGGTCGTACAGCTCGCCGTATTTCGCCTCCACGTAGTCGATGAACGCGTCGGCGGTGTACGGCTCCCCGGTCGCCTCCTCGACGAGCTCGTTCGTCTCGTACCGGGAGCCGTGTCGGTGGACGTTCTCGGCGAGCCACTCGTGAAGCGGATCGAAATCGCCGGCGGCGATAGCATCGTCGAGGTCGTCGATCGCCTCGTCCGCGGCGGCATACAGCTGTGCGGCCATCACCGAACCGAGCGAGTACGTCGGGAAGTAGCCGAAGTTTCCGTGGCTCCAATGAATGTCCTGAAGACATCCCTCCGCGTCGGTTTCCGGGCGAATTCCGAGGTACTCCTCGTACTTGTCGTTCCAGACCTCCGGGACGTCCTCGACGGTGAGGTCCCCACGAACGAGGTCGCGTTCGATCTCGAACCGGATGATGATGTGCAGGTGGTAGGTGAGTTCGTCCGCCTCGACCCGAATCAGGTTGTCCTCGTACACCTGATTGGCCGCCTCGTATGCGTCCTCGACGGTCGCGTCGGCGACCTGGGGGAACCGTTCTTTCACCGTCGGGAGGAACAGCTCCCAGAACGGTTTGCTTCGTCCGACGTGGTTCTCCCAGAGCCGCGATTGGGACTCATGGACCGAGAGGTCTCGTGACTCCCCGAGCGGCGTTCCCCAGTGTTCCTGTGGGAGCCCAAGGTTGTACTGTGCGTGGCCGAACTCGTGGATCGTCGACCCGATCGCCCCGAGCGGGTCGGATTCGTCGAACCGCGTCGTCACGCGACAATCGAACTGGTTGCCCGAGGTGAACGGATGCGAGGAGACGTCGAGTCGCCCACGCGAGAAATCATACCCGACAAGCTCCAACGCCTCCCGCGAGAGCGCCTCCTGGTCGTCCGTCGGGAATGTCCCCTCGAACGTGTCGACGGCGAGGTCGGCGTCAGACTCGCGGATCGCTTCGATCATGGGCACGAGCGTCTCACGTAGCTCCGTGAGGATCGCCTCCGCCCGCTCGATCGACAGGCACGGTTCGTAATCCGCAAACAGCACCTCGTACGGGTCGCTGTCGGGATCGATCGCTTCGGCGTACTCGCGTTTGAGCCGGACGTGTCTTTCGAGATGTGGAGCGAAGTGGTCGAAATCGTCCGTCGCCTTCGCCTCCTCCCACGCGGGAAGCGCCTCTGAGCTCGCCTCGGAGATCTCCTCGACCAACTCGACAGGGACCGCCGCCGCCCGCTCGTGTGCTCGCCGGATCTCGCGGACGGCAGCCGCCTGTTCGTCGGTCAGGTCCGAATCCGCGAGGGTTTCGAGCAGCTCGGCGGTCTCGTCGTCGGTGAGCATGTCGTGGCGCACCGACGAGAGCGACGAGAGCTGTTTCGAGCGTGCGGGTGTGCCGCCCTCCGGCATCATCACCTGTTGATCCCAAGCGAGGACGCCGGCGGCGCTGCCGATCGTGTTCCATCGCCGAGCGCGTTCGAGGAGGGTCTCGTATGCTTCGGGGGCGTCCGACGCGTCGTCTGCCGTCGCTTCCGTTGCCATACCCATACTGGTGTCTACGCCCTATTGAAGGGTCGGGACCCGGCGGACCGTTCGGCCTCCGGTCTCGCCCGTTTCAGCGCGTCACCCTGTACGTGACTCATGCGCGAGCTATTTCCGACCCGCACGTGTATTCGGGCACAATGACCGAAGACACATTCATCGACCTCCGTTCCGACACCGTCACGAAACCCTCCCTGGCGATGCGTGAGGCCGCTAAAACCGCCGAGGTCGGCGATGACGTACACCGGGATGACCCGACCGTCAACGAACTGGAGCGGCAAGCCGCCCAACTCGTCGGCATGGAGGCCGCACTCTACGTCCCCTCAGGGACGATGGGCAACCAGATCGCCGTAAACGTCCATACGAACCCCGGCCAGGAGATCCTCTTGGAGCGTGAATCGCACATCTACCGGTGGGAGTTGGCCGGCGCGTCGTGGATCTCAGGGCTCCAGACCCGAACGATCGACGCCGGCGATCGCTGTGTCCCGACCGGCGAGGCCGTCGCGGAGGGGATCGTCGAGGAGGACCTCCATCGACCCGGAACGGGGCTCCTCAGCCTCGAAAACACGCACAACTATCGCGGCGGCGTCGCCGTCCCGAAGGCACACCTCGATGCGGCCGCCACGGCCGCCCACAAGGCCGACGTTCCCGTTCACCTCGACGGCGCGCGAATCTTCAACGCGGCGGTCGCACTCGACGTCCCGGCCGCGGATCTGCTTGAACACGTCGACACCGTGAACTTCTGTCTCTCGAAGGGGCTCGGCGCGCCCGTCGGGTCGATCCTCGCGGGCGAGGAGGGGTTCATCGAGGAGGCACGACGGGTCCGAAAGCTGCTGGGCGGCGGGATGCGGCAGGCGGGGATGATCGCCGCGCCCGGGCTGCTCTCGTTGGAGAACGTCGACCGGCTCGCCGAGGATCACGAGAACGCGGAGCGGCTGGCCGCCGGGCTCGACGCCTTCGACGGCTTCGAGGTGCCCGACCCGGACACGAACATCGTCCTCGCTCACACCGAGGGGGCGGACCTTACCGCCGCGGCGCTCGTCGACGCCTGTGAGGAGGCCGGCGTCGGTGCAAGCCCGTTCGACACCTACATCACCCGCTTTACGACCCACCTCGACGTCGATGCCGATGACGTCGACGCCGCGCTCTCCCGGATCGAGGGGGCGCTCACGGCGCTCCCGGCGGAGTAGCCCACGCACACCCGATCCCGACCAGTGCGTTGATTTTCCCCCGCTTTTGCTACGTCTCCTCTGAAGACTCCGACGAGCCGTACCGTTCGCTCGCGCTGGTGAAGGACGTCTCGGTCGACTCTCGTGTTCGGCGGGCCTCCCGCTCGGCGATCGCCTCCGGATCCGGGCTCGCGTCGTCGTCGATCCGCGCGAACGAGTTGTGTACCTTCGCGTGACACCACCGACAAAGCCCGACGGTGATCTCGTGGGGTCCGGCATCGTCGCCGTCGCCATCCTCGATTCCGGACGATTCCCGACCGTCATCCGAACTGGCGCGTCCGTACTGCAGATGGTGCTCCTCCACTAGCGGTCGCGAGGCGTCGTGTGCCATCCGTACCTCCTCGATCCCGCAGCGGACGCAGGATTTGCCGTCCGTGGTGAACCGATAGTGCGGACACGCACGCCACCGCCGATCCTCGCCGACGTGACACGCGTAGTCGTCGCGCCGGCGTGCCGCGGTGAATTCGGGGTCTTGTCCGGCGTATGCGAGCGCATAGCGACAGCGGCCGTCGTCGGTGAGGTGATCACAGACCCCGGCGACCGTGTACGGGTCGTCGACCCCGACGGGCGTCCCATCCGGCGTACGCTCCATGGCGATCCCTCGGGATGCCCGGTCATCAATCTACGCCACACAACCCGTCACCAGGTCACGAAAACCGCGTGGCCGGTGCCGGTTTGTCCACCCGTTTTGATCCGGCTAAATTCGGATTGAGGGTGTTCACTTTATATGTGATCGGGAGACCAAGGAAGCGATATGAGACGACCAACGTCGACACTGGGGGTCCTCCTCGCTGGGGTGGTGGTCCTCGGCCTCGGGGGGCTCATCGTGGGGGGTGTCGCGGCCGCGGACGCGCTCACCGATGGGCCGTCCCCGGACGTCGACGGCGACGCGGACGACGGCATGGAGAGCGAGGAGAACGAGACCCGAACGAGCCCCGGTGAGCGGCTCTCGGGTGTCGTCGGCGTCGGGGCAGCCGAGATCGACGGCGACTTGGAATCACGATCCTACGAGCGGAGCCTCGGGGAGAACCGCAGCGATGAGGAGCGCGCGGATGCGATCGCCGAGCGTCTCGACCGCAACGCCGAACGTTTGGACGAGATCGAGGCCCGCCAAAACGAGCTTGAGGAGTTGCGAGAGGCCGGCGAGATCAGCGAGGGTGAGTACCGCGCGCGGATCGCCCGGTTGACCGCCGAGACGAGGGCGATTGAACGGACCACCAACCGGAGCGCAAGCGCTGCCGAGGAGGTTCCGCGCGAGCAACTCGAAGCGCGGGGCGTCGATGCCGAACGGGTCGAGACCCTTCGGACACGCGCGAAGGACCTGTCCGGACCGGAGGTGTCAGAGATCGCCCGCGAGATAGCCGGCCCGAACGCCGGTGGGGCGCCGGATCGACCGGAACATGCTGGACCGCCGACCGCGAACGACACGCGTGGCGGGGGCCCGGCTGAAAACGCGAGCGAATACTCAGGCGGCCCAGGTGAGGATCGTGCCGGCAACACGAGTCAGGGTTCGCCGGGGGATGCCGGATCAGGGTCGGCCGATGATCGAAGCCAAGGGCCTCCCGAAAACACGAGCGGATCGGACACAGCGGGGGGAGAGGCCGGTTCGGACTCCTCACAGGGCACCGATGATAACGGTTCCACCGATGCCAGTGGTGGCCCCTCGAACGACGCGCTCAGCGGTGGCGAGGTGACCAGTGGTCCGATCTGAGAGCGCTCCTCCACACGGATTGACGGGACGGAGGTGGTGGGATCGAGCGGCCCCTCCGTGCATCACTCGTACCCTCTTTTCATCCCCCGGGTGCTGTACGAAGCCTTTTATCGATTCTACTCGTTCCCGTCGAACGTGAAAGGATCGTCGGCCGTCTTCTGGGTATGTCTCCTGGTTGCCCTTCTGTCGGGCGTCGCGATCGCGTCGGCCGTAACCGGCGGGTCCGACGGCACGGACTCGATCGGGATCGCCGAGGTCGAAGAGGAGATCGACCCGGACGACGTCATGCTCTCCATCGAGGTTGACGCCGACGGCGACGCCGTATGGACGATCGAGTACCGAACTCGGCTCGATTCGGACGACGACGAGGCCGCGTTCGATGACCTGCAGTCGGACATCGAGAACGACCCCGATTCCTATCTCGACCCGTTTAGCGATCGGATGGAGGCGACGGCGGCGGATGCCGGCGAGTTCACTGACCGCGAGATGACGGTCTCCGAGTTCGGGATCGATTCGGAACGCGTCGAACTCCCACGCGAATACGGGATCGTCCGATACACGTTTCGTTGGTCGAACTTCGCGGCCGTCGACGGCGATCGGTTGAGCGTCGGGGACGCCATCGACGGGATGTTCCTCGACGATGCCTCGGAGCTCCGGATCGCCTGGGACGACGAGTACGGCCTCGTCGAGGCCAACCCGGAACCGACAGAGAGCGGTGAGACGTCCGTGACGTGGCGTGGCCCGACGACGTTCGCGGAGGGGGAGCCGCGCGTGACGCTCGATCCCACCGTCGCGGATGACCCCGACGACGGGGCGGGCGTCGGCGACGAGAACGGTGGCCTTGGAGGCGACGACATGCCGTCAGGGGCGATGCTCGCCGTCCTCGGTGTCGTGATCCTGTTTCTCTCGCTCGGGTACGGGGTCAAAAGCGGACGTCTCTCTCCTCCCGGGTGGACGAGGGATGGTGATGGGACGGATACCGATGGGATGTCGGCCGACGAGGGGTCGGAAGCAGCCGGCGTGCCTGCTGAATCCGCCAGCTCCGAGGGGGCGGACGGGGCCGAGGGATCCGCCGATTCAGCTGACGCAGGTGCCTCCGAGGAGCCGACCATTTCGGAGGAGGCGGCCGATCCGGACCCGTTCGCGAGTGGGGACAGGGACCTCTTGAGCAACGAGGAACGGGTGATGCGGCTCATCGAGGCCCACGGCGGTCGGATGAAACAGAAACGGGTCGCCGAGGAGCTGGACTGGACGGCCGCAAAGACCAGTCAGGTTACGAAAAAGCTGCGCGAGGACGGAGACCTCGTTGGATTCCGACTCGGACGCGAGAACGTGTTGACGCTGCCGGAAGAGGATCCACGGTAGCGCGATCGACGCGGCCACCGACCGTCGCCTGCCGACCGACGACACGTCGTTTCAGTCGCCGTCGTCCACGTCGGAAGCGTCGACGAGGTCATCTCTACCGCGGCCTCTCGCCTCCGTTCCGTCGACCACCCCCTCGGCCCATGTTCCACGGAGGAACCAGAGCACCCCGACGACGAACGACGCCACCGCCGCGGCCGCGTAGGCCCACCACAGCCCCTCGGGGCCCCAGCCGAGCCCGACGTAACCGAGGTCGAACGCGGGGATCGAAACGGGGCCGACCGCCACGCCGCCGACGGTGATCGAGACGGCCCCGAACGCAAGGACGGCGGCGAGCGGGATCCGGAATATCCAGCGAGAGAGCATCGAGAGCGCCATCGCCGCCTTGGTGTGCCCCGCCCCGCGGAAGGCACCCTGTATCACCATCAGCCCGCCGAAGAACGCCCACGAGAGCGCAACGATCCGGAGGAAGACGACGCCCTCGGTGATCGTCGCCGGGTCGTCGATGAAGACCCCCATCGCCGCCGCCGGAAAGAGCCAGACGAGCCCGCCGGCCGCGCCGAGCAGGACCATGGTCGCGAGCGTCGCGGTCCGGGTGATCGACGCCGCACGGGACGGCGTGTTCGCGCCGAGGTTCTGTCCGACGCCGGTGGCGGTCGCCTGTCCGACCGCGCCGGCGACGGTCCACGAGACGGACATCAGCCGGACGCCGATCCCGTACGCCGCCGTCGCCGCCGGGCCGAACCGGGCGACCAGCGCCGCCATCGCGACCGCCGCGAACGACCGCGCCCAGCCGTCCAGCGTCGCCGGATAGCCGATGGCGATCAATCGCCGGAGGATCGTCGGATCCGGTTTGAGGTCGCTTACGTGGAGTTTTACGCCCCAATCACCACGGATGAGGATCCAGATCCCGATCGCGGTGGCGAACAACCGGGCGATGAACGTCGCGATCGCCGCCCCCTGCGTCCCGAGCGCCGGGAACGGCCCCCAGCCGAGGATGAAAAACGGGTCGATAACGATGTTGATCCCCGCGGAGATCGCCACGAGCCACATCGCCGTCTTCGTGTCTCCTGCACCCTGTAGGGAGGAACGGAAGGCGAAAAAGAGGAACGTAAGCGGGAGCGTCAAGAAGATCACCTCGATGTACGCGAGCGCCTCGACGTAAACCGCGTCGCGCGCGCCGATCCAGAAGAGTAGCCAGTGGCGGGTCGCGAAGCCGAGGATCGCCAACGCGACGGAGACCACCGTCGCGAGCAGACACGTCTGGGCGACGATGGCGTCCGCCCGTCGATCGTTACCTGCCCCGATATTCTGGCTAACGAGCGCGATCGTCGCGGCCGTGAGTCCCATCGCCGTGGAGACGAACATCCACGAGAGCGGGAACATGAGGGAAACGGCCGCGACCGCCTCGGTGCTCACACGGCCGACCCAGAACATATCCGCGAGGTTATACAGCGTCTGTAACAGGTTGCCGAGGACTAACGGCCACGCGAGGTGGAAGAGCTTCGGGGGGATCGCCCCCGTCGTCATGTCGATACGGGCGTCGTCGTTACCCACGGAGGTTCAGTGCCGGATCCACGCGGTCGGTGCGCAAAGGTGTTCGGAAGTCGGCGACGCCGCTATCGTCCACGCTGTCTGATGTCCGCGACATCGAGCAGCGTCTCGTCGGGATCGAACGCGCTCCGATGGGCCGCCCGCGCGACGGTTTCGACCGGGAGCGGACGCGATTCACCGAGTCGGGAGGCGATCGGCGGGGCAGAGCCGATCAACCGGAGTACGGTGTTCACCGGCGCGGGAAGCGTTGGATGTGAGGAGCCGTATACGGGCCCCGGACGCAGCGTCACGACGTCGAGATCGAGGTCGGCAATAGCCGATTCGGCTCGCCGCTTCGCCGTCAAGTAGCCGTGTCTGAGACCAGGTGGTTTCACCGACGCAGAGAGGAAGACGAACGTGTTCGCGCCCGCCCGCTCGGCCTCCAGCGCCGCCAGAATCGCCGAGTCGCCGTTCATCCGCTCGAAGATGACGCCGTCGGTGGGTGCCTCGGAGATGATCCCGACGGTATGAACGACGGCGTCGACCCCCTCCAGCCGGCTTCGCCACGCGTCGGGTTTGAACAGGTCGGCGCTCGTCCATGAGACGCGATCCACCCACGGTTCATCGACCTCGGGACGGCCTCGGCGTGAGACGCTCCGGACCTCGTGTCCGTCCCGGACCGCAAGCCGGCAGATCTCACGGCCGATAAATCCGCTTCCACCGACGACGAGGAGGGTAGCCATACTCGTCGTTGGACCCGGATCGTCCTTGTCGTTTCGGTCGGACGCCCGTCCGACGAGGGTCGGGGTTTTTATCCCACCCGGCCTCCAAGCCGCGCGTATGAAATCAACCCGGAAGGCGCTGCGCGACGGCGACCTCTACAAGGACAACTACGAGCGGCTCAACTGTGCGGCGTGTGAGCGCGGGCTGAAAAAGGAGAACGACCCCGACGAGGTCTTCTCCGTGCGGATCTGTCCCGACTGCGGTCTGCGATTTAAAGAGCTCCGCTAAGGCGTTAGGCGTCGACACGGCCGCACCTCCTTCTCCCGGATGCCCTACATAAATACCGCGTCGAACGCCTTCGCGCCCATCGGGTCGAACGTGCCCGCCGCGACGTTTTCGCGGAGGTGATCCGCGGACGTCGTGCCGACGAGCGCGCAGGTGACCCCCGGGGCGCTCCGTGCGAAGTTGATCGCGCGTTGTGCCGGCGTATCGCCCGCGAGTTCCGCATCGACGGCCGCCGGGATGGCGTCCGGCTTCGCCAACTCGCCCTGCGCGATACTCGCGCTCGTGAACACCGAAACTCCCGCCTTATGGGCGAACTCAAGCGTTGAGAGCCGCTCGTCGTCCCCGATTTCCTCGCTGACTCGCTCGCGGTCCGCGGTGGCTCCGTCGATCGAGGCCGGCGGGCGTTGGTTCGCGCGTGTGAACGCGTCCGCCATGACGACGTTGAACGGGAGCTGGATCGCCTCGAACCCGTGTTCATCGGTGGGCCCGACCCGCTCGCCGACCGCCTGCGCGCGTTCAAGCACCTCGGCGAGCGAGAGGTATGCGTCGTGCCCCTCCGGCACCCTGAACGCCTCCCACGTCGCGAGCCCGTAGCACCCCACGTCGTCCGCGAGTCGCCGGCGCTCCAACCGCTCGAAACCCGCCTCGATCGCCTCGTAGACGGCGTCACGTGACCGTACGGCGAGCTGGGTCTCCGGGTTGTGGAGGTAGTAGCAGTCGATCGATTCGAGGCCGAGACGGTCGAGCGAGCGGTCGAGCGACCAGTCGAGAAACGCCGGTGTCAACGCGTGTTGGCCGCCCGCCAGGTCATCGACGTCGAGGAGCCCCGTCCCGACGAACCGTTCCCGGACGTATTCCGTCGGGTCGGCGGCCGCCCCATCATCGAACGGGATGAACCCGCCCTTGCTCGACACGACGACCGCGTCCCGACCGATCGGCGAGCGCCCGAGCGCCTCGCCGAGCACCCGCTCGGATCGACCATGCCGGTAGTTGCTCGCCGTGTCGAGGACGTTGACCCCGGAGCGAAGCGCGAGTTCGGCCGCGCCCGCGAGGTCCCTATCGACCGCGTCCGTCGGGTCGCCGAGATACGAACCGAGCCCGACGCTCGCGACCACGCCGGGACCGAACCGTCGAAAGTAGGTCCGTCCGAACGCGTCACCGAACTCGTTGCGGTAGTTCCAGAGGGCCTCGCGGGTTGCCATCGGTATGAAAAGACGGGAATTCGGCGGACGCGGACCGCTACCGTTCTTCGGAGTCGAGTACGCGGATCTGGTCGCCGCGAACCGTCACCGGGATCGGCACGGTCGCCTCGTACAGCTCGACGGTCACCTGGTCTTTGCCCTCGTCGATGCGCTGGACGCGTGCCTTCTCGCCTTTAAACGGCCCGGCGATGAGCTCGACGATGTCGCCCTCGGCGATCCCCTCGACGTCGGGGGTCGGCGAGAGGAAGTGTTCGACCTCCGAGAACGGGCTTTCGGCGGGACCGTTCGAGGTCTCGATGACGCCGCGGGCGTGGGGGATCTCATCGAGGATGCGGGCGAAGACGTTACCGTTCGACGCTTCGACCATCACGTAGCTTGTAAGCTGGTCGGGGGCGATGACGGCGTGGATCTCCGGCATCTCCTTTTCGGCGATCATATCCGCGACCGTTCGCTCCTGGCTCGCGGTC
This sequence comes from Halorubrum sp., assembly GCA_003554605.1. Classification (GTDB taxonomy): domain Archaea; phylum Halobacteriota; class Halobacteria; order Halobacteriales; family Haloferacaceae; genus Halorubrum. Next base: position 249 of record PWGU01000207.1, on the reverse strand, counting down.
GTCTTTACCGAAAAGATTCCCATCAGGCGCCGACCCCCGGCAGGAGGCTCATGATCGCGAAGATGAGGAACCCGATGACCCCGACGAGGATGATGCCCGCGCCGGCGATCTTCGAGACCTGCAGGAACTCGCCCGTACTCGGCGTGCTCGCCAGTTTTAACACGCGAATGTAGCTGTTGAGATCGTAGGGGACTTTCATGTTATCGGGGTTTTGACGCGGAGCGGTTTGACCTTTTTGATGCCGCCCGC
>PWGU01000055.1 GCA_003554605.1 Halorubrum sp. | reverse complement strand
GCGGGAGCACCCGCGCGGCGATGGCGCTCTCGACGACCGAACTCTGGTTATTCCGTATCCCGATCAGCTTCGTCCTCCTCGCCGTCGTCGGCATGGGTGTCGTCGGCGTCTGGTACGCGGTCGCGGTCTCCTACGTCGGGGCGGCGGTCATCACGGTCGCGTGGTTCCTCCGCGGGACGTGGACCGAAAACGTGGTGACCGATACGTCGGAGCCAACGCAGGGGGATTGAGCCGGACCGTTTTAAACAGTCGCGTCGGTCGCTCGACTTTCCCAGTTTCAGCTATTGCTCCAGTCGGGTCTCCGAGATGAAACGTAATTACGCTCCTTTCGGACCTGTGAAGCGAATTATATGTGTCATCAAATAATGCAGATCATATGAAGAACCCGTGGGTACATGACGACGTTCCGGAAGGACGCTCCATCTACAAGAGTCGGGCAAAACTCCTCGGAGCCGCGATATGGGTGTCGTTGTTCCTTCTCGCCGGTGTCCTGTTTTTCTTCTCGGGAGGGGATACCGGCGTGTTCGCTGGCACCGAGGGCCTTTCAACGGCGACTACGGTACTGTTGGCGACGTTCGCAATTGTGCTATCGCTTCCACTTATATTGAAGCTCTTGGCGGTCTCTCGACTGCTCGCGATGTTTGCGCTCCTCTCAACGTGGTCGCTTATCGGTCGGTTTGTTCTCGAGCTGGAACGGGAGACGCTGGCCGAGATCGAATCGGTCGAAGCGGCCCGTGAAGCGGTTGCGGAAGCGATGGAACCACTCGGGGAACTGGCTGAGATCCTCGAGGAGTTTCCCGAAGCGATCGAGGAGCTACCCACCTCGGCGACGATAGCTCTCGGGTGGACAAGCCCGCTGTTTGAAGCAACGCTGATGATCGTGATAGCGGGATAAAACGAGTGCCCGTAGGCGTTTCTCGAGTTGCCCCCCGATTCGCCAAGCCCATGCCGGCACGCCGGTCGGCTCACATCGAGCCGTTCAGCGTCCGACTCGACGGCCGGGTAGTTCGGGCCGACACCTCCGTTGCGGCGGCTGATAGGAAATGAACCGAACGGCACGCCACAACGCATCAAGGAGGTCCGTTGGGGTATCGCCACGCTGACCGAGCCGTGAAATTGGGGATAAACAGTTCGAAGCCGGAGGAGGGATTTGAACCCTCGACCTATTCCTTACGAAGGAATCGCTCTGCCAGCTGAGCTACTCCGGCGCTCATCCGTTTATATTCCGAAGAGGAAAATAAGGGTTCCGAAACGAGGGCCGCCCCCGGGTCGGCGACGGGCCCCGATCGCCGTTACAGATCGGGCACCGTCAGGTGGAACCCACCGTCCCGCGACTCGGCGAGACAGAGGTGGTAGCCCCGCTTGCGCGAGAGTTTGACGAAGCTTCGGCGCTTCGTGCCGAACAGCCCGCCGCCGACCGCGTTGCTCGCGGTCTCCAACGCCTCCGGTTCGAAGTAGCTCGCGGTGACGGCGAAGGCGGCGGCGAACGCGTCGTTCGACCCCGCGACGCTGCCGCCGTTGGCGACGAGCGATTCGAGCGTCGCCCCGCCGGTCGGTGCCCGGCTGTCGTTGAGTTCGGCGATGAAAAGCGGGTTGCCCATGCGGTCACGGAGGACGAGGTCGAACGTCCGCTGTTCGCGGGTCTCCTCGCCGCCGTCGCGACTCACGATCGAGACCGAGCCGTCGATCTCCGCGCGGTCGATCTCGGGCAGCGCGTCGTAAAGGTCACGCAGGTCGCTCTCGTTGCCGGTGTCGCGGATCTCGAACGGGAGGTCCTCGACGAGCCATCGGGTGAAGCCGTACTCCATCGTTCCCTCCAAGAACTCCCGGTAGGGGACGCCGTCGACCACCGCGTCCTTGCTTTCGAAGCCCGTATGATGTTCGATCTTCAGGTTCGCCCTGAGGGCGTCCCGATCGACGTCGCCGTCGTGTGCATCCTCCAAGGTCGCGCCCCCTTTCGAGCCGTACCTGATAAACAGGTTCGTCTCGTTTCGCGCTTGCGCTGCCGACACCGTCTGCTCGCCGTCCGGTAGCTCCTCGCGGACCGCATCGAGTTCCTCCCGGACTCGATCACGTTCAGCTTTGAGCGATTCCACCTCGGCTTCGAGCCGCTCTCGCTCGGCCTTCTGTTCGTCGCGGTCGGCGGCGATCTCGTCGCGCTCCGCCGTCAGCGAGTCACGTTCCGCCTCCAGTTCTTCGAGCGCGGATTCGAGTTCTGCGACCCGAGAGCCACGATCGGTCGCCCCTTCGCCGGTCGGCTGGCCGTTCGTCGAACCGCTCTCCGGGCGGCCCGTCGCTGATGATCCCTCGTTCGACCGTCTGGAGACCGCGGCCCGTCCCCCACCGTTGTCGGCCCTGGGCTCGGGCGACCGCGTGCCGGACGTTTTGCCAGCGCGTTCACCAGGGGCAGGATCGCGGGCTCGACCCCTCCCACGGCCGGCGCGTCCCTGACGCTTCCGTCCGTGGGGATCGGCGGCCGACTCCGGCCGCGGGCTCGTCTCCTTTGGGTCGAGCGCCGGGATCGCCGTCGTCTCACGCCACTGTTCCTCTTTCGAGAAGACGTCGGCATCCGTCGATGCACCGTCGACCATGGATCGGCCCCCGGATGCCGACTCGTTGGAGGGGTCTTCAACGGACGGCTCCGCGGTTGAAGGGGCGTGTTCAGCCGATGACGGCCGATCGCCAGTAACGTGGTCCGGTCCGCCTTCGGCGGCCCCCACCGCGTTGATCCCCTCGGATCGTTCCGAACCCTCGGTCGAGGCCGCCGGTTCAGTCCCTTCCACCGGTGCCGTTGACCCTTCGGCTTCCGTTGACCCATCCGCTTCCGTCGACTCCACGGCTTCCGTTGACCCATCCGCTTCCGTCGACTCCACGGCTTCCGTCGACCCTGCCCCTTCGGCCGTCTTTACCGGTTCCACCCCGTCCTCGCCTTGCTCCGCGGCGACACCGGTGTCCGCCTCGGTTGTCGATTCACCTGGCTCCTCCGCGGTTTCAGCTGGCTCCCCCGCGGCCGCAGCGCCGTCGTCACGTCCGCCTGCCTCAGGGATCTCGCGCACGTCAAGGTCGACCTCGTAGACCGTGTAGATCCCGACCTCGTCGTCGGCTAACCCGAAGGCTTCCTCGCCGGTTTCGAGTCGTCTGGCGTTCCCGACGAAGGCGACGGGATGCGACTCGCCGCCGGTGTAGGTCACGTAGTAATCGCCCGACAGGACGTTCTCGGAGAGTTCGATGTAGCCCGTAAACCCACCCGCCGACAGCTTCCGGTCGGCCTCCGCGAGCGACGTATCGTTCGTGTAGTACTGCGCCCGCTTCGTGCCGCCAGCCTCCAGCATCGCGAAGAGCAGCGGAAGGCTTTCCTCCGGGGCCTGATACGCCGTTCCGGAGGCGTCGGCGAACGAATCGAGCTCCGCATCTACCACTCCGACCACCCGGCCGTTTAACAGCAATAGCCAGCCCGTTCCGTCCGTGACCGCCCCCGAGAAGCCCCGATCCGCGAGCCGGCGGAGATCAGCGAATCCGTTCGAGAAACGCCGCGACTCCCACTCGGTGACGTCCTCGATACGCTGGGCATCCATTTGCAACTACTCGCCGACAACGACCCAAATACTTTCCGGAGCGCATGACGGTCGTCAGACCCGTCACGCCCGGACTCGCCGGTAGAGCACACGGGGCCCATTACCATCCGATGCCAAGGCGGTAGCTACCGCTCCCGCTCGCTCACCGTCGCTATCGCCTCACAGCCGAGCGACACCACGTCGGCATCGAGGTCGCTCGCGCGCAGTTCCGACGGCGTGTACCACCTCCACTCGTCGGCGGCCGCCTCGTCCGCGCCGATGGGGTCGATCCGACGGTCCGGCACCGACGCGTAATAGAGGTGATCGATGTGTTGGTGGCCCACCCGTCCGTCGGGGTGGACGTTGATGTCGTGAAGCATCAGGTGGGCGGGTTCCGGAAGGGGTCGTCCGTTCGGGGCGTCGACGTCGGCGGTGTCGGCCACGAGCGTCGGCTCAAGCCCCGTCTCCTCGCGCACCTCCCGAATGGCCGCCTCGTGCGGGAGCTCGTCCCGCTCGATGTGGCCGCCCGGCGGCAGGCGGATCCCGAGCCGTTCGTGTTCGTGCAGCGCCGTCGCCCCGTCGTTGACGACGTAGGTCGTCGCGGTGAAATGGCGGGTGGTCTCCATGGCTGTCGCTCCGGACTCGGTTACCTGAAACGTATCGGTTGCGAGGGGCGGTCGATCACCGCGATCCTCGGCCCGGGTCGCCACGATCATCGTCGTGTATCGGCGGGGAAGTACGCGATACTGTCCGTTCAGCCCATCGTGACGCCGTCTTCGGCCTCAAGCAACTCGTGGTACCGGTTCCGGATGGTGACCTCCGAGATGTTCGCGACGTCGCTCACCTCGCTCTGGGTGACCTTTTCGTTGGTGAGGAGGGCGGCCGCATAGACGGCGGCAGCGGCGAGCCCGACCGGGGACTTTCCGGAGTGGATCCCCTCCGATTTGGCCGTCGAGAGCAACGAACGCGCCCGACGCTCCGCCT
>PWGU01000242.1 GCA_003554605.1 Halorubrum sp. | reverse complement strand
TAGAAGTCGGCCCACGCTCCGAGCGTGAGCACCCCGGCGAACCACGACTCCGCGACGGAGCCGACCGCACCGGGGGCCGCCCGAAGCCAGTCGAGCGCGATGAACGCGAGCATTCCGGCCGCGAGGACGCCGACGAGGCCGATGCCGACCAGTTCGGCTCCCTCCCGTATCGAAGGTCCCCGCCCCGATGTCGCGTCTCCGGTGGAGTTCCCGTCGACCTGCGGATCGGCTTCGACCTGTTGATCCGCGCTCATGGGTGGTTATGTGCTAAGATCCCGCTCGCCCGGCCGTACGCATCCGTCAGCGCGTCGCTTTCGAGGAACGAAACGGTATCGCCGTGGTGGTAGAGTTCGACGTTGATGCAGGCGACCGTGTCGACGTGTTTCGTGAGGACGCCGATGTCGTGTTCGATCAACACGATCGTCATCCCCGCGGCGTTGAGATCGTCGAGCAGGTCATAAAACCGATCGCGGGAGTCGGCGTCGATCCCGACCGTCGGCTCGTCGAGCGCGAGGATGTCGGCCTCGGAGGCGAGCGCCCGCGCGATGAACACGCGCTGTCGCTGTCCGCCCGAGAGCGCGCTCACACGTCGGTCGGCGAGATCATCGACGTCGACGGTTGCCATCGCCTCCGCGGCGATTTCCCTGTCCTCGTCGGTGAGACGGGCGTGTCCTGCCCGGGCGAACCGACCCATGAGGACGGTCTCTCTCACCGTCACGGGCATCGCGTCGCCGCGGTCGGACGCACGTTGGCCCACGTAGCCGATCCGCTCACCGGCGTCGAACCGATGCGCCGGTTCGCCGAAGAGGGTGATAGACCCGGTATCGGGCTCACGAAGCCCCAACATGAGGTGTAAAAGCGTCGTCTTGCCGGAGCCGTTCGGACCGATAAGCCCGAGGAACTCGCCCTCGTCGATCGAGAGCGAGACGTCCTCGACGGCGGCCGTGTCGCCGTACCCGAACGTGACGTCCTCGATGTTGACTATCGTGCTCACGCCCACCCCTCCACGTTCATCTCGGTCGCCACGCGCTCACGCATCGAGTGTGGCCTCGAGTGACGGGACGTTTATCTCGAGCATCTGTTCCACCCACCCGTACCCCTCCGCGTCCCATGTCTCCGTCGTTCCCTCGGCGGGGGTGAGCGGCATCGCGTCGTCGACGTCGGTGTTCTCGAAGATGAGTTCGACCATCTGCGGGACGTCCTCGTCCGGGTCCGGTGCCTCGAAAGGGTCATACAGGACGGTGTGGATGTCGTGTTCCTCGATGACGTCGACGAGGCCAGCGATGTCCTCGAAGGACTCCGCGGCGTCCGGGGAGGTCCCGACTGGTGTGCGGAAATCGAACCCATATCGGCGTTCGAGGTACTGGAACGAGTCGTGCCCGGCGAAGACGGCCACGTTGCGCTCGGCGTTCGCGGCGAGTTCCTCGAACGCCGCGTCGACCTCGTCCATCCGTTCGAGGTATGCGTCGGTGTTCTCCTCGTAGGCCTCGGCGTTGTCCGGGTCGAGTTCGACGAGCCCATCGCGAATGTTCCGAACCATCTCCTGACCGAGCACCGGATCGGCCCAGACGTGTGGGTCATGGAACTCCGTCGCGCCGTCCTCGTCGTCCTCGACGACCGAGAGGGTCGAGAGTTCGTCCTCGGTGTCGTAGATGAGCTCGTCGTCCTCGTAGAACTCGAAGATTATGGCGGTGTTCCCGGCCTCCGTGCCCGTCAGATCGACCTGGCGTCCGTGGGCGTCGATCTCGAGGATGTCGTCGGCCGCCTCCGGGATTCGCGCATCGACCCGGTACCGCTCGCCCTCACCGAGCGGAACCACCCGGTCCTCGTCGTCTTTAAGTACGACGCCGATCGGGACGGTCGAACCGAGCGGCACGTCCGGTACGCCGCCGTGCCAGTGGCCGTCGTGCCAGTAGCCGAGCCCCTCGTCGGAACGGAGATCGAAGATTTCGAACTCGTTGAGCCGGAGGCTGTCACGGGGATACTCGTGCCCGCGGTCGAACTCCGGGAGTTCGCCGGAGTCGAACCCGATGAGATATGGCCCGAGACCGTCGAGCAGGTCGTAGACGGCGACGTCCTCGTAGTCGCGTTCGAGTTCGGCAGCGACGTCCTGCGCCCACGAGAACTCCGGCGTGTCGAGGTAGAAGAACGCCTGCGTGGAGGCGATGTCGCGGGCGACGTTGCCGTCTGGACTCCAGCCGTGGCCCATCTGTCCGACCGAGACGGGGTTCGAGAACTCGAAGTGGTCCCCGGAAACGTGTTCCGCCCAGTCCTGTACGGTGAAAAATGCCGCATAGCCTGCCGCATCGCCATCGGCTCCGCCCGGGCCGTCCATCCCGAGACAGCCGGCGAGCCCGCCGACGGCCGCAGCGCCCAGTCCGGAACGGAGAACCGATCGCCTCGTGAAGTTCATGGACCGGTATTGTGCGTCACCCGGTAAAAGTATTATTATCGAAGAGAGAGTTATTAATAATTCTGTGGCCTCAGAGCCTGGGCGAATAATAACCCTGCAGGCGATGGATTAGTATACCCTGGCCGTCACGTGCCGGTAACGACCGGTCGGGAGCGCTTCCCGACCAGTATCGAATCGCTCCATGTCCGCAACCGATCACTTCACCGCGCCGCTCTGGGCGTTCTCCCCGCCCCTATGAGCGTCGGCACCGCCCTCGGCACCGCGACACGAACCGGGTTCCGGCGGCTTCGTCAGTTCCTCGCCGGGAGCATCGCCGTCGACCCGCGGTCGCTCGCGGCGTTTCGGATCGCGCTGGGGTTCCTCGTCATCGCCGACCTCCTCGCTCGCTCGCGAAACTTCGCGTTTTATTACACCGACGACGGCGTCGTCACGCAGTCGCTCGCCGAGCGGGCGACCTCCAACGCCGCCTTCTCGATATTTTATTACACCTCGAACACGGATGCCATCGCCGCCCTGTTCGTTCTCGGAGGGCTCATCGCGCTCGCGATGGTCCTCGGCTATCGGACCCGTCTCATGACGGCGCTGTCGTTCCTGTTCGTCATCTCGCTTGACCACCACAACCCGTTCGTGTTGAGCTACGCGGACACGCTGTTCCGGCTGCTGTTCTTCTTTGCGGTCTTCATGCCGCTCGGCGACCGATACTCGATCGACGCCGTGCAGGCCCGCATGGCCGGGGGCGAGCGAGCGGCCAGGGCCACGCGCCGCGGCTCCCGATCCGTCGTGGTGCACATCGCCGTCGCGTTGGGGATGGCCCAGATGGTGGTGATGTACTTCGTCAACGGGCTGCACAAATCGACCTCCGAGACGTGGCGCAGCGGGGACGCCGCGCCGCTCGTCTTCGGCATCGACGAGATGACGTTCCTGCTCGGAAACAGCATGCGGGAGTTCCTCACACTCATTGAGCTTGGGGGACTCCTTTGGTTTTACATCCTGCTCGCCTCGCCGATGCTCTTCCTGCTCCGTGGTCGGGCTCGCTATCTGTTTTTGACGCTGTTCGCCGGTGGACACGCCTCCTTCGCGATCACCGTCCGCATCGGGGCGTTCGCCTACGTCGCGCTCGCCGGGCTGTTGCTGTTCCTCCAGCCGGTGTTTTGGCGTGACGCCGGCCGCGTCCTCGGCGCGCTCGGGATCGATCCGGCACGGATAACCCGGGGTGTTGAGGCGCGGATCGGTCGGCCGCTCGCGGCTGCGTTGCCCGGTTTCGAACGACTCTCACGAGGCAGTCCACGCCACTTCTTCAACTATATATACCTGTTTACGCTCGCGGCCGTGGTGCTCGCGATCGCGCTCGTCTTCGCCATCCTGCTTTTAAATATCGGCGCGGTGGTCGATGTCGACGGGACGGTCTATGAACAGCACGAACTGAACGCCGAGATCAGATCACACGTCGTCGGCGAGCACGTCCACCGGACCTCACGCGTGCTCAACGTGCGACAGCCCGAGTGGAGCGTCTTCGCGCCCGAACCGCGAAGCACCGACCGCTACTACGTCTTCAGGGGGAACACGACGGACGGCGAAGCGATCGACGTGTTCAACGATCGGGAATTCACCTGGGATCGGCCGACCGATGAGCTCCAACGACAACACGACACCTACCGGCAGCGGTTCTTCATGAACAGCATCCGCCGGAACACCCTCGATGACGACCTCGGTGCAAGCTATGGCGATCCCCTCTGTCAGGTATATAAAGAGGAACACGGGGTCGAGCTTACCTACATCGAGATGTTCCAGGTGACCGAGCCGATCACCTACGAGACGATCGACGATCCGGAGAATCGGGAGATGACCCGGAACAAGTTCTACGAACACACGTGCTGATCGGGCCACTCTCCTCCTCGGCGACAACCTCGGTAATTCCCTCGCGGTCCAGAAGGCTCATTGACCCGGCTCACGGATCGACGGTATGGGATCGCTGCGTCGACGACGAGTCTGGCTCGCGGTGTTGCTCGCCGTCGTCGTCTCCGGGCTCGGTCACGCCTATCTGCGTCGCTGGGGCCGGGCATTCGGCTGGTATCTCCTGATCACGGCGACGCTCGTGTTCATCGTTCCCGACGCCGCCCTCAACCAGTTCGTCGGCGGGGAGCGACCCCCGCTCGTGGATATCCTCCCGGCGTT
>PWGU01000188.1 GCA_003554605.1 Halorubrum sp. | reverse complement strand
GGATGCCGATCTGGCTGATCTCGAAGTACTTCTACCGGGAGATGAACCCCGTGTTGCGCTACGCGCTCGTCCCGTTCCTGTTGTTTTTCAATATCAGCGTCCTGCTCGCGCTGCTCGCGGCGGCCGACATCGCCGGGGTCTGGTCGATGCCCGTCGATCGCACGACGGCGTTCCTCGGGCAGTTCGGAACCGCGGGCACCGCCGTCTGGTTCCTGCTCGCGATCAACATCGTCGTCACGGGACTCATCGTGCTCGTTGCGGTCCCGTTGTATTTCATCAGACGCGACGTGCGCAAGACGATAGAGCGCTTCGGCGTCCTCGAAACGTCGCTGACCGTCGACGCCGAGGGACCCTACGAGCCGGCCGCCCGGGAGGTCTTTGAGGCGAACCCCGACGCCGTCGTCTTCTGTTATGGACACACCCACCGGCCGCTCGTCCGTGACATAGAGGGCGGCGTGATGGTCAACACCGGGACGTGGCTGAAACGGCTTCACCGTCGCGACGGGATCATCGGCGTGTTGCCGCCGGTGTTTTACCCATCATATCAACTCGCCGCGGTGCGGATCGCCGAGGCGGACGAGGGGATACTCGTGGAGTACGAGACCGAACGGAAGCCCAGCCCGGCCACCGAGGAGTTGACCCGCACGGAGCGGTTTTTCACCGTCGGCCGCGAGCCCGAACCGGACCTCCCAGAGCGCGTGGTGATCGACCCGGAGACCGGCGAGGCGACGTCGCTGTCGACGGATATAGGCCCGTCCGCGACGTAGTCACGTCATGACTCGAACGGTGACGTATCGGTGCAGCGAGTGTCTTGAGGGCTCGGTGACTCGCTCATTCGACACGTCCCACCTCATGGCGCGCTGTCCGGCCTGTGACTCCTTCACCCGACTGATAAACGGAGCCGTCATCGAACAGTACGAGGCCTACGAGGCGGAGCCGCCGGAGTCGTTCGAGTGGAACCGCCTCGACAGGCTCGAAAAGCTCCTCGTCGCCGAACGGATCACCCGAACGGACCGAACGCTCGCGGATTTCAGCATCGAGGAACGCGGCAGCCTCGAGTGACCTCGAACAGCGGGCCCGAACCACTCACCGAACGAGCGGCATGTTGTAGCTCGTCTCCTCGGCCATCACGAACTCCCACGTCGCTTCACACTCACACGAGACCTGCGAGAAGACGGTCGGGTCCTGCCGGAGGTCGAAATCCTTGATCGCCGTCTGCACGCGGTCGTCACACTCGCCGCAGTTGTGCGCGCCCCGCTCGGAGCCGTGTCCAACTGGATCGGAGACGACGATGGCGTCGACGTGGGCCGTCTCCTCGAGGACGTGTGCGACCGACCAGAGCCACGGCGGCCGATAGCCACCCTCGAAGAAGAGTTCGTCGACCATCGTGTACCGCTGGACGTTACAGGGGTTCATCGAGACGGTGTGACAGCCGTCGACGGCCGCACAGCGTTCGATGGAGTCGATCATGTCGGCTGCGGCCTCCGGCTCCGAGAGGAACGGCGGTTTCATCAGGAGGTACGCTTTCACCCCCACGTCGGCGTCGTGTTCGTCGTCGGCGACGGCGGCCTCCGCGCAGGCGTCCTCGAAGTCGGCGAAATCGAAGTACTTGTTCACACAGTCCCGGCGGACGCGGTCGGTCGCGGTCTCCAACCCGACGGCGACGTCCGTCGCGAGTCCGTGTGCGGCAAAGTCGGCGAGCTTTTCGCGGTCGACGAAGTCCGGGAGCGACTCGACGACGATCCGGTCGCGGTCGGCGAAGGTTTCCGCGATCGACTGACGGGTCTCTGCCGGCACCTCACGCTCGTCGAGGAAGGAGCCCGAGGTGTAGATCTTGATCAACTCGGCGGGTTCCTCGGCGTGCTCTCGCTCGTGTTCGAGACAGACTTCGATCTGTTGGCGGAGCGCCCCGTCGCCCACGCTGCCGCCTTCGACGGACTCGGCGACGTAGCCGCACATCGTACAGCCGCCGGCGCGGGCCCAGCGACAGCCGCCGGTATTTAAGATGATCGTGAGCGAGTTCACGACCCCATCGGGGGTGTTGTCCTCGTCGATCCAGACGCGGGGGGGTTGGGTGGGGTCGTACGTCTCGGTTCGTTCCGCGCGGATGTCACGCATCACCGCGTTGTGTGCGTCCATTCCGCGCCCCTGCTCGTAGGCGTCGGGGCTCGGCTTGCTCATTGCTGATCACGAGTCGGCCCGCGCCTAAAGCGGTGTCGTCAGCGACGTGTCCATCCCGTCCTCACTCACGGCCCGACTCGGCGAACGACACGCCTTTATCGGCACCGCCGGTACCCGTAGAGACGATGGACGACCGGACCCGTTCGTACCTCGCGGGTCGTTTCGGTGACTACTACCGAAGCGTCTCGCTCTCCCCGCCGCCGGACGCCCACCTCCGCGAGTGGGGCCACATCCCGTGGACCCCGGGACCGGGGACGACGATGATCCGGCACAACTCCGCCTATGACCTCGGCGACTTCGATACGTTCTTCGCCGAGGAGGCACCCCGTCACGCGTACTTCTCGGCCGCCCGCTACGACGACCCGGGTGCTTCGACGATGTCGAAGAAGGGCTGGCAGTCGGCCGACCTCGTCTTCGACCTCGACGCCGATCACCTCCCCGGCGTCGACCCCGAAACGACCTCATACAAGGACATGCTCGAGGAGTGTAAGGCCGCACTCGATCGGCTGCTCGCCTTCTTAGAGAACGACTTCGCGTTCGAGGACCTCACGATCGTCTTTTCGGGCGGTCGCGGCTATCACGTCCACGTTCGCGACGAGTCGATCCGCGAACTCGACGGGGAGGCGCGTCGGGAGATCGTCGATTACGTGCGGGCGATCGACCTCGACACCGAGAACCTGATCCACACCGTGACCGAACGCGGGACGACGAAGCGCGTCCTTCGGACGAATGGCGGCTGGGGCGCTCGTGTGCACGAGGAACTCGTCGAGTACGCCGACAGGCTGCGGGGGATGGACGAGTCGGCGGCGCGCGAGGAGCTGATGCGGCTCGACGGCATCGGCGAGGGTCGCGCCAAGACGATCCTCGGCGCCTTCGAGCGCAACCCGCAAGCGGTCCGCGAGGGGAACGTCGAGGCGGGTGGCCCCGGCGTTCGCCGGCTCGTTTCGGCGCTGGCCGCGCAGGTGCGAGCGACCCAGACCGCGCCGATCGACGAGCCGGTCACGACGGACATCCGGCGGCTCATTCGGCTTCCTGGGACGCTTCACGGGGGTTCGGGGCTCGTCGTCACCCGGATCCCGCGCGAGGAGTTCGACGACTTCGACCCGCTCGTTGACGCGATCCCCGAGCGGTTCGTCGGCCGCGAGATCGCGATCGAGACCGACGCCGAGCGGACGGTAGAACTAAGCGGGAAGCGCGTGTCAGTACCGTCCGGTAGAAGCAACGTCCCCGAGTTCGTGGGTATCTTCCTGATGACCCGCGGCGAGGCGCGAAAGGCCCCCGAACAATGACCGCGACATGAACCTCGATGAACTCCGATCGGTGCAGGCGAAAGAGCGCCGCAAGGACAGCCTCCAGCACCTGCGCGACGCGTTCTACGACAACGTCGCGGCGTACCTCGCCGACCTTCGGGCCGCACGCGACCGCCGCGCGGGCGAGGTGGACAATCCCTTCTCGGACGATGACGTGCGTCGCATGTCCGATGAGATCGAGACGGCCGAGGAGGTCGCCGAGGCGCTGTATGAACGTCGCGTCGGCAAGGTGGTGAAACTCGCGTCCTTTGCGGCCGCCGACATGCCCGTCGAGACCGAGGGGATGACGAGCCAGGAGCGGGCGCTCTTCGAGGACCTCGTCGAGCGGATCGGCGCGAACAAATCGGTCGTCCTTGAGGCCCTCTCGGGCGCGACGACCCCGGGAGGGCAGGGGGCGAACATCCCCGCCGGAAACGACCCCGACCCGACGCCGGACACGACGGCGGATCCGGCCGCCGACCCCGCGCCCGAATCGGGTGGGGCGCTCGCGGAGGCGATGGGCGCGGCGGAGCCACCCGCCGACCGTGAGCAACCCGCCGACCGTGAGCCACCCGCTGACGCGTCCGCCCCGCCGAAGGAACCGCCGGGAACCGACCCTGATCCCGGCACGCTTGACCCCGATCCCGGTGCCGTCGACGCTGACCCCGGCGCCATCGCCGATCCGGAACCGGATGCGGTCGACAACTCGGGACACCCCCAGGTTGCCCCCGGCGTGACGGACAGCCCCTCCAGCGATAGTGATGGCCCCGTGCCGGTCGATCCGGAACCGGCCCCGCCGGGCGCGGTCGATGCCGACCCGACCGCCGACGCCCCGGGCGAGCCCATGGGTGATGGCGGGTCGGCGGCCGCCGCCGCCAGCGACGTCGACCGCAACGGCGTCGCTCCAGCCACCACCTCATCACCGTCGACCTCCTCGCCCCAATCCACCTCCTCATCCCCATCTCCCTCCACCCCCGGCGACGAGGGAGATCGGATGACCGTCAGGATCACCGCCGACGTCGGCGAGATCTTCGGGACCGACGAGCGGGAGTATCACCTCACGAGCGAGGACGTGGTGAGTTTACCCTCGGCGAACGCCGAGCCGCTTCTCAAACGCGATGCGGCCGAGCCGATCGAGTGAGCTGCCGGCACAAGAGCGCCATCGTCGAGTGAGCGTTGTGGATGGTCGTTTTCGAGGGTGGAGACACCGTTTCGTCACGCTCCACGAACCAGGATGGCTGCACTCCAGGACTGCGGTGATAAAAAAGACGGTAGCGTGTTGACCGGCTATCCGGGCGGTTCCTCTTCGGGGAGGCCGTCATCGGGCAGTTCCCCCTCGGGCGGCACCGGCTCACTCGGCGGGTCGGCGTCTCCCTCCGGTGGCTGTGTGCCCGCGTCTCGATCGTTTTCAACGAGGAAGTCGGCGAGGTTTCCGATCAACACGTCGTTATCGACACGCTGGGCGTTCTCCGGCGACATGAACGCACTGTCCCCGGCGATCACAACGTTGCCCTGATGGACAAGCAGCGGTTCCTCCGTCGACTCGCGGGTCGTCGAGAGCTGGCTCCCATCGATCGGGCGCAACGTACCCTGGGTGGTGCTCGCCCCGACAGGCGTCGCCGATTGGAAGACGACACGGTCGACATCCCGCGTTATCGGCGAGTCGATGTCCGGCTCGGCATAGACGCGTTGATAGTTTAGATCGTGTTCCTCCATGTTGTATACGTATCCGGGGTGGGTGGTCACGCCGAGTGCCGAATCGAGCGAGGCCGCACCGGGCCCATCGAACTCCGCGCTCGCGTCACTGGCCAACAGCACGTGGCCGTCGTTCTCGACGAAGACCTCGATGTCCTCGACCTCCTCTTCGGCGTACTCGGTACGGAAGGTCACGAAGGCGTCGGCCTCGGCGAGGTCGGCCCCGAGTGCGGTCGGTTCACCGTCGGCCGGTGGGCGCTGTGCAGCGTCCGGATCCGGCGTGTGTATCCGCACCTCATGACCGTTCTCGATGAGGGCGTTCACCAACGGCCGAACGTCACGGTCGGCCGCCCCATCAGCACCCAGCCCGAGCAACGCGAGCGGGTCCACCGGCATCGCCCCGTCGGCTGCACCGGCATCGATGAGGACCGTCTGTGCGGGGCCCGTGCTCGACATCGTCACGTCGGCCTCGCCGGGGGTCCCGTCGCTGATCAGCTCCTCATCGAGGTAGTGGTCGTTTTCGAGGTCGGGTGGGGAATCGGCACCGTCAGCGGTGAGGTAGCCGATCCCTGCAGCCCCGCCGAGGATCAGCGCGATCGTCGCCACGAACGCCACGGCGAGCGTCATGGCGCGGCTCATGGACTCACCTCCCTCGAAAGCGAGGGTACATCGTCCGTCCCATCGCTCTCCTCCGTCCCGTTAGCTTCGTCATCGGTCGCGTCTTCGCCCCCGGTTGCGTCGGTGGCGTCGACCGCCGCCTCAACGTCGTCCGCGGCGAAGCGTTCGATGGTGTCGATGTGCGGGACGGCACCATCATACACGTAGGCGAACGGCATCGGTTCGATGTCGGCGTAGCCGGGGTCGTTCGAGTAGACGGCGACGAGTTCATCGTCGGTCTGGATCAGGATGGGCAAGCCGCCGTCCATCCCGGTCTCACGGGTATCGACCTCGTACGTGCGCATGTTCGCACGTTCGGCCGCCTCGTGGACGGCCTCATCGAGCGACCCGATCTCGTCGGCAAAGCCGTTGTGGATCGCCTCGGTGCCGAGGTAGACGTCGGCGTGTGCGACCTCCTCACGCGACATCTCGAACTCGTCACCGCGTTCCGCCATCATGGCATCGACGAACGTGTCGGCGAGCGTCTGTTGTTGGGCCCATTGTTCGATCTCGTTGCTCCCGGTTTTATCGGGGCCGCTGGGACCCTCAGCCGGTGGCGAGCTGCTCGGTGCCGGCGCGTTCAAGCCGATGCTGCCGACGGTGGAGGTGGGCAGGACGTAGATGTCGTCGGCGGGGGCCATCGCGTAGTAGCCACCGGAGGCGCTTATGTCCTGTACGCTGGCGATGACGGGCATCTCATCGCTCGTTCGCTGTACCGATTTGTACATCCGCTCGGAGGCGACCGGTTGGCCGCCGCTCGTGTCTATTTTCAACACGACCGCACCGACGGAGTCGTTGTTTCGTACTTCGGTGAGTTCTGTTTCAACGTCGTCCGCGAGGGCGGCGTTGACCGGTCCTTCGACCTCAACGACTGCGACCGTGTCGGCGGGCTCGTTGGTGGTGCCGTAGACCGCGGGGACGAACAGTCCCGCGACCACAGCGGCGGCCACAACGACGATTGCGACCTGCTGTCGCATCGAGAAGGCTTCAATGTATTTCTTAGCGGGCATTGCCACCTAAACCCTTAGATGGTCGTCACTTAACGGTACGAGTAAGCCGTATAGCGATTGTAGTCACACGACGTTTCCCACAACAGACTCCTCGCTACGCTCGTCGGTTTGAAGTGGGGTGAAAATGGGCCGGCGCAGATGTCGAACCGGTACGAGACGGTCGTCCTCGCTTTGCTCGGACGCTGCGACTCGTGTGTTCGAACCTACGCCTCGTCATGCCTGCCCGCATTTTGGCCTTCTCGCTTCGCTCGTCGGTGTAAAATGCGGGCAGAAATGGGCCGGCGCAGATTCGAACTGCGGTTACGGCCACCCGAAGGCCGAAGGATACCAGGCTACCCCACCGGCCCGCAAAAGTAGTGAGGCCGGCGCGTCTTTTAACGCTTCCGAACACGACCGCGAGCCGGCAGCCACACCGAACCCCTCACCCCTCGAAGTACCGATCCCGATGCCGCCGACACCCCGGATTGAACGCCGCGCCACACGCCGGACACGCGTCCCCACACCCGAGATACGCCCGCGCGGTGAGCGTCGATCCGCACCGCCCACACAACACCGCCGGCTCGTCGAACCGATCCCGCGGCCACGGCTCCAACCGATGGTCCGTCACCTCGTCGTGACAGGCGAAACAGGGATAGTAGACGTCACAGCCGCCACAGCGCAGCGCGACAACGTCCACCGGATCGTCCCAGTGGACACACCGCGTCTCGGGGTCGACTGCGACACCTCGCAGTGGCACGGGAAAGCGTTCATCGAACGCCGGCGGACGGGTCGTCCGTCGCTCCAGGTCGGCGGCCGATCCGTGGTCGTCTCCGACCGCGTCGTCCCCGGCCGCAGCGCCCCC
The DNA here is from genome assembly GCA_003554605.1 of Halorubrum sp. Taxonomy (GTDB): domain Archaea; phylum Halobacteriota; class Halobacteria; order Halobacteriales; family Haloferacaceae; genus Halorubrum. The sequence goes on along the minus strand of PWGU01000188.1, from coordinate 11,167 downwards.
ATCCGCATCCCCGTCGTCGCCCGTGGGCATGCTCAGTAGCTCGTGTAGCCGTCGGTGTCGAGCCAGTTGTGTGCGACCGAGACGGTGTGATCGGCGTGGAGCAGTTCCGGGCCGACACGGAGCTCGTGGTCGGCACGCTCGTCGAGGAGCGCGGCCTCGTCGACGGTGAAATCGCCGTGATCCGAGAGCACGAACACGGGATCCGTCGGCGGGGTCGCTTCAACGAGCGGGTCGCCGTCCTCGTGAAGCGTCACGAGCGACCCGTCCCCGACCACCCGATCGAGCGTCGCTTCGAGGCCCATCCGGCGCAACTCGACGCCGGGGGAGACGTCGGCGGGCATGTGGCCGATCGCGTCGGCGCGGGCGGCGAGCGCGTCCCGGATCCGGGCGGCCACGTTGCGCTCGTCGGGGTGGAGGTGACGGAGCCGGTTCGAGTCGAACGTCACGGTGAGCGTGTCGCCACAGATCAGGTGCACCCGCACGTCTTTGCGGATCCCGTGTGAGAGGAAGACGCCGGTCGCGACACAGCGGCAGAGCAGGTCGAGTCGGCCGGCCCCGGGAAGGTCATCGAGCGAGATCGGGTCCGGCGTCGTCGGCACGTCGTGGCCGACGATGATGAACTGGCGCATACGCATCCGTCAGTCCAAATCGACATAAGCCGTGCGACCCTTCTTGGAGACATGAGCGTCGCCGGACTCTGTCACGTCTGTGAATCGGCCGCCGCCCGCCACACCTGCGGGCTGTGCGGGCAGGCGGTCTGTGTCGATCACTGGCAGTCGACTGCCAACGCCTGCAGCGCCTGTGCACGCGGGACCGGCGGCGGGGTGTGACCGTCAGTCTCTGGGGGCACCCCACGCGATCGGGCGTCTCCCAACGTGACACACGCGCCGATCACCGATACCGGTTGAGTCGCTTTTTCAGCCGCTTCGCTGCGTCGCCGGCCGCACCGAAGTAGGTCGCCTCGTCCTCGGGCCGGGCGGCGTTCTCGCCGGCAAAAATTATCCCCCGCGAGGAGTTCACGAGGCCGACATTGACGCTCGTGCCGGGGACGGAAGCGAGCCCGTGTTCGACGGCCGCCTCGGCGTCGCCGCCCTGTGCGCCGACCCCCGGGACGAGGAAGGGGATCTCGGGGACGATCTCCCGGACGGTTTCGAGCTCCTCGGGTGCGGTCGCGCCGACGACGAGGCCGACGTTCCCGTTCGCGTTCCAGACGTCGGCGAGGGCGGCGACGCGCTCATAAAGGGGCTCACCGGAGGCGAGCTCGAGATCCTGGAGGTCGGCCCCGCCGGGGTTAGAGGTTCGACAGAGGACGAATACGCCGGCGTCGGTGTCGAGGAATGGTTGGAGGGAGTCCTGGCCGAGGTAGGGGTTCACCGTGATGGCGTCGACGGTTTTGAGGACTTCGGCGTACTGTCGACTGGTATTTCCGATGTCGGCCCGCTTCGCGTCAAGGAGGACGGGGACGCCCTTCCCCTCGGCGTAGGCGATCGTTTCGGTGAGCGCACGCCAGCCGTCGAGGTCCTCGTAGAAGGCGGCGTTCGGTTTATAACAGGCCGCGTGTTCGTGGGTCGCGTCGATGATCCGGCGGTTGAACGCCCATCGCGGGAGGTCGGCGTCAGCGAGGAAGTCGGGGAGTCGGCTCGGGTCGGGGTCGAGGCCGACGGAAACGACGCTGTCGGTCGTGTCGATCCGCTCGGCCAGGATCTCGAAGAAGCTCATACCTCGTCTCTTCATCGGGTGGCGCTAAACGTTGTCCTTCCCGCCTCCGTGGCGGGGTCGGTTATACACCTCCGTTTTCGACATCTCGAACCGGCCTGCGCTGTTTTTCAATTGCGCCCCGCCACACACCGATCCGTCGGCCTCACCCTCCCCAGCCGACGACCGACGCCCTCCGCGTCGCTTCGGGCGTCGGTCGGACCCTCGCGCGCGTTTCTCGCGCGCGCCGGAGGGGTGGTAGGGAGCCTCTCGGCCACTTCGTGGTGTGCGGGCTGGCTGGTCAACCTTTATAAAACACAACGGCTCCACACTCCCCGTGACGTAATCAGCCGTCCACGTCGGTCGAGGCGGGTGTGCGGTGCGCCGTCGTGGAACGTCGGTCGCACGCACCGCCTGTTCGCCAACCCGCTCGCTTCCGCTTCGAGCCGTCGGCTCGACTACTCGCCCCAGTTCGCGACGCGCTGTGGGCGGTCGGAGACGGCCATCACGTCGAGGTCGTCGTCCTGATGTGCGAGCGCCTCCAGCGCCGCCTTCGCCGACGCGTGCGTCGAGAAGTAGGTGATCTCCTCCTCGACGGCCACCTCCAACAGCTCACGCTGACGTGAGACGATCAGGTCGATCTCGCCGTGCCGAGTCGCCTCCACAAGGTCCGTCGCCGTGGACAACTCGAAGTGCTCCGCGAAGCCATCGACGAGCGCATCGCCCGCCTCCGTGTCCGGGTCCGGGAACTCCTCGGCCGAGAGGTCGACGACCGCCGTCCCGCTCCGCGGGATCGCCTTGCCCGTCGAATCCTGCGCCTTGTCATAGGCCTTCCCGAACGACCGGGCCGTCCCCATCACTTCGCCGGTGGATTTCATCTCCGGGCCGAGCCGTGGGTCCGATCCGGGCAGCCGGTCGAACGGGAGGACGACCTCCTTCACGCTGCGATGCTCGGGGATCCGCTCTTCGACCTCCAGGTCAGCAAGCGTGAGGTCGTCGGTCATCACCTTCGCGGCGAGTTTCGCGATCGGGACGCCGGTCGCCTTCGAGACGAACGGCACCGTCCGTGAGGAGCGTGGGTTTGCCTCAAGCACGTAGACCGTGGTCTCCACGTCGTCGTCACCGACGCCGGTCACCGCGAGTTGGACGTTCAACAGGCCGACCGTATCGAGCGCCCGCGCGATCTTCTCGGTTACCTCCCGGACCTCCGCGAGGGTCTCCTCCGAGAGCGACCGCGGCGGGATCATACACGCGGAGTCCCCGGAGTGGACACCGGCGCTCTCGACGTGTTCCATCACGCCGCCGATCAGTACGTCATCGCCGTCAGCTACCGCATCGACGTCCAGCTCCACGGCGTCCGCCAGATACTGGTCGATCAGGATCGGCTTGTCCGGCGAGACCCGGACCGCCTCCTCGATGTAGCGTTCCAGCTCCTCGTCGTCCTCGACGACGCGCATCGCGCGGCCGCCGAGCACGTACGACGGGCGCACGAGCACCGGATAGCCGATCTCATGCGCGAGGTGTAACGCCTCCTCGCGGCTCCGAGCGGTGCCACCCTCCGGCTGGTCGACGCCCATCTCGTCCATGAGCAGGTTGAACCGGTCGCGATCCTCGGCGAGGTCCATCGCCTCGACGGTCGTTCCGAGGATCGCACAGTCGAGCCCGCGGCGCTCGATCTCGTCCTGTAACGGCTGACCGACGTTCACCGACGTCTGCCCGCCGAACTGGACCATCACGCCGTCGGCACCCGTCGTCTCGATGACGTCGGCGATCTCCTCGGCGGAGATGGGTTCGAAAAAGAGCCCGTCGGAGGTGTCGTAGTCAGTCGAGACGGTCTCCGGGTTGTTGTTGACGACGTGTGCGTCGATACCCAACTCGCGGAGTGCACGGACCGCGTGGACCGCACAGTAGTCGAACTCGACGCCCTGCCCGATCCGGATCGGGCCGCCGCCGACGACGACCACGCTCTTGACGTCGGTGTCGACGCGGACCTCGTCCGCCGCGCCGGCGGTCTCGGCGTCCATCAGGAACTCCGGCAACCTGGCGGAGTAGTAGTACGGGGTGGACGCCTCGAACTCGCCCGCACAGGTGTCGACCTGTTTGAACGTGCGGTCCGGGACCGCGGTCTCCACCTCGCCCACGTCGGCATCGACGCCGCCGCCTGCTGCGACCGCCGCTATCTCGGCGTTCGTCCGGCCCGCGGATGCGGCGGGAACGAACTCTCCCGTCGCGGCCTTCGCGGTCGCATCGGCGATGTTTTCGAACCGCTCGACGTACCACTCGTGGATATCGGTGAGCTCGACGACGTCTTCGACCGAATAACCGCGGTCGAACGCCTCGAAGATCGCGTAGGGGCGGTCGGGGCTCGGGCGGATGAGGTACTCCGTCTCCAACTCCTCGTCCGAAACCTCCGCGAGGTCGACGGCCGGGTCGTACTCCGAGGAGCGGAGCGCCTTGGTCATGCTCTCCTCGAACGTGCGGCCGATCGCCATCGCCTCGCCGGTCGATTTCATCGCCGTACCCAGCTCGAAATCGACGTCCTCGAACTTGTCGATGGGCCAGCGGGGCACCTTCGTCACGACGTAGTCGATGGCCGGCTCGAAGGCGGCCGTCGTCTCGCCGGTGATCTCGTTTTTGATCTCGTGGAGCCGCTTGCCGAGCGCGACCTTCGCCGTCACCCGCGCGATGGGGTACCCGGTCGCCTTCGAGGCGAGCGCCGAGGAACGCGAGACCCGTGGGTTGACCTCGACGACACGGTACTCGCCGCCCGGCGTGCCGTCATCGTGCCACGCGAACTGGATGTTACAACCGCCCTGGATCCCGAGTTCGCGAATAACTTCAAGCGCCGCGTCACGCATTTCCTGGTGACCGTCATCGGGGATGACCTGTGAGGGCGTGACGACGGTGGATTCCCCCGTATGGATCCCCATCGGGTCGATGTTCTCCATGTTACAGATGATGATACAGGAGTTGTCCGCGTCCCGCATCACCTCGTACTCCAACTCCACCCAGCCGGAGATCGATTCGGTGACGAGCACCTCACCGTTGCGTGAGAGGCGCAGTCCCTTGCGTACGCGCTCGACGAGCTCCTCGAAATCGTCGACAACGCCCGATCCGGATCCACCGAGCGTGTAGGTCGTGCGCGCGATGACGGGCAGACCGCCCACCTCGTCGACGGCTTCCTGGACACGCTCGCGGAAGGCACCCTCGTCGAAGTCGGTAACCGACTCGCCCTCGTCGAGCGAGATGGTCGTCGACTGTGGCACCGGCTGGCCGATCTTCTCCATCCGCTGGCGGAAGAGGTCGCGGTCTTCCGTCGCGTAGATGGGGTCGAGCGGCGTCCCCATCACCTCCACGTCGTACTTTTCCAAAATTCCCTGCTCGGCCAGCTCCGCCGTGACGTTGAGCCCGGTCTGTCCGCCGAGACCGGCGATGACCCCGTCGGGACGTTCGATCCGGATCACCTCGGCGATCGCCTCGGGGGTGATCGGCTCGATGTAGACTCGGTCCGCGGTGTCCGGGTCGGTCATGATCGTCGCCGGGTTGGAGTTCACCAACACGACCCGTGCGTTCTCCTCCTGAAGCGCGCGGCACGCCTGCGCGCCGGAGTAGTCGAACTCCGCAGCCTGTCCGATCTGGATCGGCCCGCTGCCGATGAGCAGAATGGTCCGGTCCTCGCTCATTACCCCGACGGAGTGCGTTCATCGTAATAAGGGCGGCGATAAAATACGATTATCGTAGTCCATTTGCGATTATCGCAAGTTGAGTCATGACATACCACGGTCGTCCTCGGTTACGTCCGGTCAACGGCCCTGGTAGCCACTCGTCGGTCCACGCTGTCCCTGCGTCACCGATACCTCAGTTGTTGAGTCGGTACCGATAGGGCCGTTTGGCGATAACTTCCACCTCACCGCGCTCTGCCCACCGTCCCAACACGGTAGCGACACGGTGCGGGCTCTCTATGCCCTCACGCTCGTCCAGCATGGTGAGGATCTCCCGCGCCGTCAACGGCTCATCGGCCTCGGCGAGCACACCGCGGATCCGTTCGTATTCGTGGGTGTGCATGTGTCTTACACACGGGCTCTACGCCTATAGCCTTCAGTGAGACAGGAGTCAGACGACTGTCGGACAACTCGGCGCTACGCGTACGGATCTTCGGCTTCGAGGTCGCGTTCGGCACGGTACCGCTCGACGAATTCGGTTACGTCAAAGGCGGCCATCTCCTCCTCGAAGGCGGTCAGCGCCGCCTCGTCGTTCGCGTGACTGACGGCGTGCTCCATCAGCTCGACGACGAGCTCGACGATCACCTCGTGGAGCCGCCGCGCATCGAAGTCGGCGACCCAGACCATCGCGTAGCCGACGTCGGCGTTTTCGCTCGCGTCGTGTGCGACGACGCCCTCTGGGAACTCCTCCAACACGATCCCCAACAGGTGTGGGGTGTCGAACTCCGGCATCTCCTCGCTCGTCGTCTCGATCGCCTCCCGGAGCACGTCGACGAGGAACTCCGGGAGAAACCGCTCGGGCGGGTGGACGTCCATCACGACTGCGTGGGTCGCCCCGCAGTCGCAGTGATACTCGCGCATCCCGAGGTCGAGCGCCCCGAGCCGGACGGACTCCCCACAGGGAAGCTCCAAGGCGTCCTCGTCGCCACCGGGGACGCGTGGCTGAACCATGTCCCCGATTGCACCCTTGATGGGTTAAAGGGCGCGAAGCCACGCGACCGAACGCAACCGTGAGCGGTTCACCACCTCGGGGATCCGGCGCGTTCCACAAGACAATTATCGACGGGTGCGCTTTCGCTCGCATGGACGTACTGGAGGTCGCGGCGGACGCGACCGCGACGGGGCCGCTCTGTGACGCCTGCCTCGGTCGGCTCGTCGCCGATCGAAGCTTCGGGCTGTCGAACGCCGAGCGTGGGCGAGCGCTGCGGGTCGCGGGGGATCTAGCGGCCGATCGGGATCACGATCCGGTCGAAACCGCGGACTGTTGGGTCTGTGAGGGTCGTTGTGGAACACACGACCGATGGGCCAAACGCGCCGCCGAGGCGGTCGACGGGATCGAGTTCGACACGTACAACGTCGGCACCCGTCCGCCGCCGCTGCTTGAGGAGAACGACCGACTGCTCCGCGAGGAGGCCGGATTGGACCCCGAGGCCGGCGAGTTATTTAAATCGGCGTTCAACCGCGAGGTCGGCAAGCGGTTCGGGTCGTTGACGGGGGCGACGGTCTCGTTCGATCGACCGGACGTGCAGTTCACGATCGACCTCGCCGAAGACGAGTTGGAGACGAAGGTGAACTCGACGTTCGTCTACGGTCGCTATCGGAAACTGGAGCGCGATATCCCGCAGACGGAGTGGCCCTGCCGGGAGTGCCACGCGTCGGGTCGGCGGGGACGCGAGCCGTGTGACCACTGCGGCGGGAGCGGCTACCTCTACGATGACAGCGTCGAGGGCTACGTCGCGCCGATCGTCGAGGACGTGATGGACGGCACCGAGGCGGTCTTTCACGGTGCGGGACGCGAGGACGTCGACGCGCTCATGCTCGGGACGGGCCGGCCGTTCGTCGTCGAGGTCGAGGAGCCGCGTCGCCGTCGGGTGGACGTCGAGCGACTCGAGGGTGACATCAACGCGCTCGCGGAGGGGGCGATCGAGGTCGAGGGGCTGCGGCTCGCGAGCTATGACATGGTCGCCCGCGTGAAGGAGTTGGAGGCGTCGAAGCGCTACCGGGCGGCGGTCGCGTTCGATGCGGACGTGAGCGAGGAGTCGCTCGCGGCGGCCGTCGAACGGCTCTCGGGCGCGACGATCGAGCAGTACACGCCGAACCGGGTCGACCATCGCCGGGCGAGTCTCACGCGCGAGCGCGAGGTGTACGATCTGACCGCCGAGTTGGAAGGGCCCCGGGAGGCGACCGTCGAGGTCCACGGGGCCGGCGGGTTGTATATCAAGGAGCTCATCTCGGGCGACGAGGGGCGGACGGAACCGAGCCTCGCCGGTGTGTTGGGCGTGGGAGCGGAAGTGACCGCGCTCGATGTGCTTGCCGTGGAGGGCGAGGCGGAGCCGTTCGAGGACGAGGCGTTCTTTCGGGAGTAGGGTTGCCGGGTCGCCGGCGGTTCACCTCACCCTTCCCGTCCATCGGCGTCACCCTTCCCGTCCATCGACCTCCACCTCCCCAGCCGCCGACCGACGCCCGCCGCGGCATATCGCGGCGGGCGTCCCCCGGTCCCTCGCGCGCGTTTCTCGCGCGCGCCGGAGGGGGTAGGATCGGTCCGCTACGACTGTAACTTCTTTATATTCCCGACTTGGCTTTTATAAGTGGTCTCGGGGATCGCGGTCTCCCGTTCTATCCGCGGATTTCGGAGCCGCCCGGCGGGAGGAACTCCTGTAACTGGTCCGCGCTCGCGACCTTGCGGACGAACGACTGGTCGGCGAATCGTTCCTTTAGCTCCCGATAGACCATCATCGCGGCGTCGTTCTGCGCGTACATTCCGGGTTCGAGCGTAACGGTCGTCTCCGCACGATCCGTGATGGCCGACGGTGGCCCGCCGATTGCCCGAGTGACCGGCTCACATTGGATCCCGACGGCGACCCGACAGGGCACGTCCTCGAAGTAGGTCCGCTCGCCGCGGATCACGAAGCTCCCCTTCTCGATGTACTCGCCGCTCTCGGGCGTCTTCGACACCTGATCCGGTTCGACCATGTACGCGTCGCCAGCGCCACGCCCGTCCTTCCAGTCGGAGGAGTACGAGACGGCGAACTGGGCTGCCTCCCGAAGGGTCTCCTCGGGCCAGTCGACCGGATCGGCCGACTCGGAGGGCCCGGCCGCTTTTAAGAGCGCCACCGGCCCGCCGTGTGCCTGCGTGTGGAAGAACCGGTCGTATTTCCCCATGTACTTTTTTACCAGCTCCTCGTTCTGGTCGGCGTTGCGCCCGCCGATGACGAGGTAGCCGTCCGAGGTATGGAACCAGCGGAACCGCTGGTACCAGTCGTCCGGGGACCGGATCGGGACCGACGCCCGCGAGAGCCAGTCGATCTCGGGTGGCTCCTCGCCGTCCTCGTCGTCCTCCTCGGCCCGGGGGTCGCCGTCGGCGGCCTCCCACTCGGCTTTCCGCTCCTTCACGGCCGCTAACTCGGCCCGCGTGGACTCGACCGCCTCCTTCGCGCCTTCCATCTTCTCTTCGATCCGTTTCGCCTCCCCGTAGAGCCGGTCGGCATTCACCTCCACGCCCGCGTCTGCCTCCAACTCGACCCGGGTTCCGTCGATCTCGACGGTGACGGTGCCCGTGCCGCCGTCGACGCCGACGACCGCCTCCGCTGCCGGGATCCCCTGCTCCGCCCCGGCCGCGAGCGTCTCCTCGATCTCCGCCCACGGGATCGACTCCTCGCGGGCACCCCGCACCGTCGAGAGCACCTCGTCGACCAGTTCGTAGTTGGCATACAGCAGCTCCGCCCGCTCGCGTTCGGCGGCCGCCTCCTCTTTGAACCCCTCGATCGCGCCCTCCTGTTGTTCGATGATCCGCTCCTGTTTGGCGATCTCCGCCTCGAAATCCGGACGCGACGGTCCCGTATCCACCGGCTCGCCGTCGGCCGCAGGGTCCCGTTCGAGCCGTCGGAAGTACTCGTCGACGGCGGCGTTGAACGAGTCGAACCCAACGCTCGGCAACCCCTCACGCTCGACGAGCGGGAATGGCGTGACGTCGACGACACGCATCTCGGGCTCCCCGTTTGCTCCCTTTCCGGCGTCCTCCCCTCCGTTCGCGGGCCCATCCACCGGCTCCTCGTAGATCCGCGGGTCGAACTCGCCGGCGCGGAGTCGCTCGGCGACGTCCGAGATCGCCTCGTGAAGCGCCCGGTAGGTCGACTCGTCGGCTTCCTCGATGGGAAGCTCCTTCTCCACGCCTGCGCGCGCACAGATCTCCTCGGCGTAGAGCCCGCCGAGGTTGAGTTGGGTCGCGAGCGTCCGGACGACGTCGCTGTCGGACTCGTTCATGTGGCGGGTGAACGCATCGAGGCTCACCTCCAAGGGGTTGAGCCGCGAGGTCGGATAGCCGTACTGCGCGCCGGGCGCGACCGTGCGCGAGCGGAGCCGGACCGTCGAGAGTGACCCGACCACCTCGCCGGTTCCATCGAGGACCGCGACGTTGCCCTGCCCGAACAGCTCGGCGACGACGCTCGTGTTCCCGTCCTCCCGTTCGAACTCGAAGGTGAGGATGCGGTCGAACTCGTACTGACTGACGCCCGCGAAGTCGGCCCCCGAGAGCCGGTTCCGGAGCATCTTCGCGAAGTTCGGCGGGCGCTCCGGGGCGTCCGCGACGTGGGCGGGGTCGGCGACGTGTGCCCGCTTGATCTCGCCGACCTGCATGAGCAACTCGACGCGGCCGTGATCGAAGTCGCGGAGCTTCAGCCGAACGAGGTCGTCGTCATAGAGGTACGCCTTGTCGACTTTCGCCCCCTCGTACCGACCGAGTTCGGTGACGAGCGCGCGAAGGTCGATGCTCGAAAGCTCCCGCTTCGGATCCATATCACGGTCCAGACGGGGGCCGGAAAAAGGCGTGTCGTTGTGTCGACGGCTCAGACGGAGAGGACCGGCTGGCTCGCGTACAACAGGACGTACTCGGCGGCCTTCTCCAATACTTCCCCAGGGCCGCCCGTGACGGGCTCGCGCGGGACGACGATGAAGTCCGCGTCGATCTCCTCGGCGGTGTCGAGGACGACGCTGCCGGGATGGACGGTCTTCACCTTGGTCGAGAAGCCGTAGGCGATCGAGTTCCCGTGCGGGACGCCCGCCGCCTCCGCGCGCTCGATGACGGAGTCGGTGAACGATTCGGTGTCGTCGGCGATGTCGGTTTCATCGACATCCCCGTTCTCTATCGCCCGAACCACGCTTTCATCGAGCACGTAGAGGGCGTGTACGCTCGCGCCATACTCGCGCGCGATGGCGATGGCGTAATCGACGGCCTCGTGGGACTCCTCGCTGCCGTCGACCGGCACGAGGACGAGGTCGATATCGAGGTCGGTCATGAAAGCACCGTCGTCACCGAGGGTCAAAAACCCCGCTGTGTAACGGTTCATGATGTCGAACCGACGGGACCGCCGTCCGTTCCGTCCCGAGCTATCGGTTTCTCCGCACCACACTCACGGTTACGCCCGAATCCGACGCGACGCTGGCGGCCGCTTCGAGGGATCTGACCCGCCGCTTTTCGACACCGAAACCGGAGAGAGCGTCCGCTTCGAGTCGACCGTCGAAGCTACCGCGCCCATCCTGAACGCCTGCGGGCAACTCGACCGAATTTTATACACTTCGCCTGTGGGTCCGAATATGGCTCCCACGCAGTCCGAGACGGCACCTATCGAGACGGTCGAGGCGGTCGCTGACGCGTACGTACGAGCTATCGTTCGGTACGGCGAGGATATCGATGTCGTCCGCATGGACGAGGCCGCCCACGAGGGCCCCTCCCCCGAAGCGAAGCTCCCGGT
>PWGU01000078.1 GCA_003554605.1 Halorubrum sp. | reverse complement strand
TTCACGCGTTTGATCCGCTGGTGGGCGATGCTCTCGGCCGTGTCGGAGACGATCCGGTCGGTATGGTCGCGGCCCCGCTGGAGCACCCGATCGACCATCTTCGCGGCGTCCATGTGCGTCCGGGACTCGTATCCCATCCGCAACAGCATGAGCGTCGCCCCGTTCGCGCCGACCTTATCGAGGATGTCGCCCTCGATCAGACAGCGGCTTTCGAGCGGCACGTCGGACAGGTCGCCGGTGTAGGAGTGGTCGACGATGGCCGCACACACCTCCTCGATGAACGACTCGGGGTAGTTCGTGCGACTTTTGAGGTACTCGCGGGCGACCCGCGCGCCCGCCTCCGCGTGCACCTCCTGATCGGCTTCCAGCTTCGAGACGTCGTGAAACACCGCGGCGACCCGCACCACGTCGACGTCGGCGCCCTCCGCCTCGGCGATCCGCGTCGAAAGCGCGACGACGTTCAGGATGTGGTTGAATCGGTATTCCGCGGAGTGCCACGGGTACCACCGCATCCGCCCTCCGTCGTCCTCGTTCTCCACGCTTGCGGCGAGGTAGTCGTGAACGAACCGCTGCATCTCCTCGAAATCCCGGTCGCTCACCTCCGTTTCCTTAATCTCGACGCCCATGGGGACCACCTCTGGACGCGCAAAACTCGTAATTCATTACCGAAACGGACGGGCGTTTCGTTCTTAGTCGTTACGACGCCCCTACGAGCGACCGACACCACGTCACCGACAACACGTAAGGCGCTGCCGCCCGCCCTTCCTGATATGACCGAACGGCTCCACCTCGCCGACGACTCCGTGCTCCGATTCGAGGCGACCGTCGAGCGTGTCCTCGATGACCGCGTTGTCCTCGATCGAACCGCCTTCTACGCGACTGGTGGCGGCCAACCACACGACACCGGGACGCTCCACGTTGCCGGGGACGACGGCGAGCCGACCCCCGGAGATTCCAGCTGGCGCGTCGTCGACGTACAAAAAAAGGACACCGTCTACCACACCCTGGACGGCGACGCGCCCCTCCCCGCCGTCGGCACCCGCGTCGTCGGGGCGGTCGACGCCGAACGACGACGAAACCACTCCCGGTACCACACCGCCCAGCACCTGCTCTCGGCGCTCCTGCTTACGGAGTTCGACGCCCCGACGACCGGCAACCAGCTCTACGACGACCACGCCCACCTCGACGCCGCCTACGACCGGTTCGAGGCCGACGACCTCGACCGGATAGAGCGCCGCTTGAACGAACTCGTCGAGGAGGCGCGACCGGTCACGAGCTACACGATGGACCGGGAGACGGCGGAAGCGACCCTCGACGCCGAACGGACCCGCTTGGACCTCCTTCCCGACTCGATCACCGAGCTTCGGATCGTCGAGATCGGCGGCCGCGGCCCCGACGATTACCCCTACGACCAAACGGCCTGTGCGGGGACACACGTCGGGGACACCGCCGAGATCGGCGAGGTGGTGGTGACTGGACGGGAGACGAAGGGTGCCGACGAGGAGCGGGTACGCTTCGTTCTCGCCGACCACTTGGAGGGGTGATCGGGACACGAATACGGAGGCTACGGGACGGTGGGACGACAGTCGTCGCCGGAGGCGGACCACTACCGAGACGGCCGGCCGCCTCAGACGCCCTGTTCGGGTTCGACCGTCTCGGACTCGTCCTCGCCCTTATCCAGCCGCTCGATGATGTCGTTTATCAGGACGACGTCGCCGACCGCCCGCACCCATCGATAGGGGACGATGACGCCGACGTTGCGGTCGACACGTCCCGCGAACAGTTCGGGGTTGAGTTCCGCGAGCGCGAGCCCGGTGACGGCGCGTGCGTCGAGGTCGAGGCGGACGTCCTCCACCTCGCCGACGAACACTCCGTTGTTCGAATATACCTCACGACCGACCAGCGACGTGATCTCCTCGGGCGGACCGTTCATACTCCATACGCTCACGAGCGCGCGTATTAAGCGTTCGTTGTCGGCAGACGCGCGTCCGACGCGTCCGACCGCCCGCCGATGGCGTATACGGCCGACCGCCGATGAACGGACGGCTACCGCGGGGCGATCAGCTCGACGGGATGCCTCGCGGGCGTGCCGAGCAGGGAATCGAGCTGCTCGCCGCAGGAGGTGCCCGCGGCGACGACGGTCCGGCCCGTCCCGCCGAACTGCTCGACGAGCGGCTCACCCACGTCCATGCTCAACTCGTAATAGTCCGACTTGTAGCCGAAGGAGCCGGCCATCCCGCAACACTCTGTCTCGGAGACGAGCACGTCGTAGTCGAGCCGTTCGAGCACCGCCGTCGAATACTCGCCGACGCCGATCGTCCGCCCCTGACAGTGCGGATGGTAGGCGACCCCGGGATCGGCATCGAGGCCGGACGGCCCCCGGAGGGCCTCTGGATCGCCGCCGTTCTCCAGTAAGCCGTAGACGTACTCCATCACGTCGTAGCTTGCGCCCGCCAGCCGCTCGTGTGCGGCGTCGGCGAGGAACCGCTCGTACTCCCGACGGAAAAGCGCGAGGTCGCTCGGCTCGATCACGACGATGTCGCGTCCGGCGTCGATCTCCTCGGCGAGGGCGGCATAGACGTCGTGGGCGGCCTCCTCGGCGGTCGTGATCATCCCCTGTGAGAGCGGGGCGCGGCCCGCATCGGGCAGGGCCGGCACCCGGACGTGAACGTCGAGCGCCTCCAGCGCGCGCACCGTCGCCTTCCCGCGGTCGACGTTCGCGTAGTTCGTCGCCGTATCGGGGTAGACGATCGCCTCGTGGGTCGCCCGCTCGGGCGGCACCCGCGCCCCGCCGCGCCGCTCGAACCAGTCGACGAACGATTCACGCGAGAAGGCCGGCAGGTCGCGACGACGGTCGATCCCGGTCACCCGCTCTAGGGCCGCCCGCGCCGGACCGAAGCCCGCGATTCGGTTAGCGACCGGCGCTGTGCGACTGCCCCACTTCGCGAGCGTCGCGAAGTTGCCGACGAGCCGCGCGCCCACGTTGAGGCCGGCGGGCTCCTCGTCGGGGACCAACTCCTCGAAGACCCAGTCGAGTTGGCTCCGATCGGTCTCGCCGCGATTCACCCGGTCGCGCACGACCGTGTTGATCCACGGGATGTCGATGCCGACCGGACAGGCGGGCACACATCGTGAACAGCCCGTACAGAGGTCGTTGAACTCGGCGGCGACGTCGAGCCCCTCGACGCCGGCCTCCCAGCCGGTCGCGATGCCCCCGGAGTAGGTCTCCCCGCCGAAGGCGTGGCCGCCGACGCTCTGGAAGTTGCCACACGAGTTCGCACAGGCAGAACAGCGGATGCAATAAAGCGTCTCCTTTAATTCGGCGTCCTCACGCATCGCAAGCCGCCCGTTGTCGATCAACACGAGGGGGAACTCGCGGTCGTCGCTGCCGCCATTTTGGAGGGGCGAATCGCCGTCCTCGAAGTCGGGAACCGGCGAATTCACCGGCGGGGTCAACACCGAGAGGTAGGAGGTGACGTCCTGTCCGGTCCCGGAGCGGCCGATGAGCTCCGCGAAGGGCGCGAAGTCCTCGACGCTCGGGACGAGCTTCTCCACCCCGGCGACGGCGACGTGGGTGTCGGTCGCGGCGACGGTCTTTCTCGCGTTGCCCTCGCTTGTGACGAGCAGCATCGTTCCGGAGTCGGCGGCGATAAAGTTCGCGCCCGTCATCCCCAGTTCCGCGTCCTCCACCAGTTTCCCCAACTCCTCGCGGGCGAAGTGGGTCAGCTCCTCGGCGGTTTCGAGCGGCTCCTCCGGCTCGAACCGTTCGTTGAACAGCTCCGCGATCCCCTCGCGGGATTTGTGGATCGCGGGCGCGACGATGTGTGAGGGGGCCTCGTCGGCGATCTGTAACACCCACTCGCCGAGGTCGGTCTCGACGACGTCGATCCCGTCGGCCGCAAGCGCCTCGTTGACCTCGATCTCCTCGGAGGTCATCGACTTCGATTTGATCGCCCGTTCGACCTCCCGTTCGGCGGCGACCTCGCGAATGTAGCGGTTCGCGTCGTCGGCGTCGTCGGCGACGTAGACGGTCCCGCCGTTGGCCTCGACGCTCGCTTTCACCTCCTCGATGAGTTCCGGCAGCCGGGCGATGGCGTCCTCCTTTATCTCCCGTGCCTCCGCTTTCAGCTCCTCGTAGTCGTCAAGTCGCCCGGTCGACTCGTATCGTCCGGCGTTGAACCCGCGCGTGTTCTCCGCGACCGCGTCGCCCTCGGCCGCCATCAGTTCGCGGATGCGTGCGGCCTTCCCACCGCGTTTCTCGGACGTTCCGGCCGAATCGGCGGTTTCACTACTCATCGTCGGCCTCCATCGTCTCGTTGTCATTGCTGTCCTTCTCCGAAAGCAACACCACGTGCACCTCCTTCGGCCCGTGTGCGCCCCGGACCAGCCCGCCCATGTCGGCGGTCGCGCTCGGGCCGGTCGCGAGGATCACGTCGATGTCCTCCTCGCGGGCCCGCGGGCCGAGCCACGCGAACGCGTCGGCCATGTCGGGGACGATGTCGGCCTCCCGCATCACGACCACGTGGCGGTCGACGAAGAGGCTCACCGGCTCGGTGCCCGCCCGGTCGGACTCGATCGCGACGCTTCCGTAGGACGCGATCCCGAGCGCACCCGCGGTGACTCCCGTGTGTGCCGCGCGCAACTCCTC
>PWGU01000065.1 GCA_003554605.1 Halorubrum sp. | reverse complement strand
TTCGAGCCGGTCGAGGAGGTCCCCGCAGGTCGCACCAGCCTCGACCGTCAGGGTCACCCGGGTATCCTCGACCGCGTCGCGAAACGGTCCGAAGAAGCGACACTCGACCTCCATGGCCGCGTTTGTCACGGCGTCGACTTCACGCCGTCGGTCCGTGACGTGGAGCGTGAGTTGCGGCCTCAAAGCGGGTCGGCGGCGGCGAGATATCGCTGCACCGACCCGACCGCCCACTCGCGGACGGCCGCCTCGTCGGTGACGAGTACCGCCGCGAGCCCCTCAGTGTCGAACCAGCCGACGATCACGCGATCGTCGACGAGCAGGATCCCGACGGGGGAGTCCCCGGGTGCCACGTGGAGGTCGACGGGCCACTCCGTGAGCAACGGGCGAAGGGCCGCGCCCGCCGGGCCCCGAAATCGGTCGCGCGCCGTCCCGACGAGCACGATCCGGGCGTCGATGGCGTCGACGTCGGGTGGCGAGTCAAGCGCCGCTCCCGCTTCAGGGGTCCTCGGGAGAAGCGACGGCACGAGCTGTGGGACGACGCCGACGACGCTGCCCGTCCGGGGGAGCGCCTCTGAGACGAGCGCGGGCGGCCCAACGTCGTCACCGCGTGTCGACAGCATGACCCGATCCGTCCCGACCGGGAGCCGCGATCCCGTGGCGCGTTCGACGAGCGCGACGAGCCGATCGCGTGGGATGGGATCGTCTCCCTCCGACTGGGTGGAAGGATCGTCGCGCTCGACCATACCGTCGATCGGCCGCCGGGGCCCAAGAGGGTGGCGGGTTTCAAGGTCGCGGCGGGTCCAGGGGACGTATGAGCGATAGGGAGACGACGGGTCGTGGGGGCGATGCGGACGACGAGGCCGACGACCCGCCCGCGGTCAAGCTCGGTGAACTCCTCCGTGAACGGGGGGACACGCTCGCGACCGCCGAATCGCTCACGGGTGGCCTCGTGAGCGCGCGGATCGTCGACGTCCCGGGCGCGAGCGACTACTTCGACCGCGGATTCGTGACGTACGCCTACGACGCAAAGCGGGCGGTCCTCGGCGTCTCCCGCGAGGCACTCGACGCCCACGGGGCGGTCAGCGCGCCGGTCGCCCGTGAGATGGCCGCGCGGGCCCGGGACCATGCCGACACGACATGGGCCGTCTCGACGACCGGGATCGCCGGTCCGAGCGGCGGCCGTGGGGGGAAACCAGTCGGGCTCGTCTACGTCGGCGTCGCCTACGCCGCGCCGTGGGGGACGGACCGCTCGTTCGCGCGGAGCACCCGGCTCCTCCTCGACGGCGGCCGCGACGAGGTACGGACCGCGAGCGTCGACGGCGCGCTGGAGACGTTGCTCTCGGCGGTTCGGAAGGTCGATGCGACCGAAAAGCGGCGGGAGGACGGGTGAGGGTGTACGCCGGTCGGGCGCTCAGTCCAGATAGGCGTGGCCGACGACAGCGACGAGGAGGGCGGCGACGACGATCCACGCGAAGGGTTCGGCCGCGAGCAGCGCGAACGGACGCACCACCGACTCGTCGAACCCGAAGAGCGCTCCGGCGGTGACAACGGCGCCGAGAACGATCGCGACGATCACGCCGGCAACCCCCAAAATCGCCGCGTCCCCGGCATCCATACTACCCGTGAGGGTGGTGGCAAAATAAGCCCATCCCTCGTCGCCGTCGGCGGGACGAGCGGGAATTCGGTGGAGCCCGCCGGAGTCACTCCGTCGTCCGGTCGCGCCGTTCCGACGGCTCGACGAGCGGGTTTCCCGGATCCGCGGTCCCTGGGATCCCGCAGACGCCGGCGGCATCGCCCGCGCGCTCGACGCCGGCTGAGAGGCGACCGATCCGCCAGTCCACGGCGTGTCCGGTCTCTCGTTCGTGCGCCGATAGCGCGACCCTGGCATCACGGAGCCGGGAATACGTGTTTATAAACGCACAGTCGTCACAGACGACCCGCACCGATGCGCGGGCGTCGTCCCCGGTCATCGCCCACTTCCGGTCATCGTTCACTCGTCCGCGGCCGGCAATAACCCGGCGGCGCGAAGTTCGTCGTCGAGCGAGCCGTCGCCGTGTTCGCGGTACGCCTCCGGGGTGTACGTCTTGATCTCCAGCGCGTGGACCGAGTTCGTCATCTCATCGCCGACGGCGTCGTAGACGCGTTGGTGTTGGGCGACGAGCGACTCCCCCTCGAAGGCGGGCGAGACGACGAACGCCGCGAAGTGGGCGTCCTCGTTCTCGTCGTTGTACGCCCGCGGCGCGGTCACCCGCGCGACGCAGTCGGGGATCCCCGCCTCGATCAGTTCCGCGACCTCATCGGATCCGATGGTCATACCCGAACAACCGCTCCCCGGGGGCAAAAGCGGACCGCAAACGGTTTTTCACCGGCCACTGGATGAACCCCTGTGACGGATCTCGACCCTGACGCCGCCCGCGACTGCCTGCTTGCGGAACACCGCGGGACCGTCGCGGACGTGCTGGCGTGTGCCGCCGCGGTCGCGGCGGGGTTCGAGACGACGGATGGTGACGGTTCTGCGACCGCCGACGGCGACCCGGCGAGCCAGGAAGTCGGGGAAATGAAGGCGACCCGACACTCCCGGGGGCTCAGGTCGACGCTCAACGCCGTCCTCGAACGTGCCGGGCTCAAAGAGGCGTTGGTCGAACTCCTCCCGGACCTCGTCGCGGCCGCCGGTGGAACGCTTCGGGCACCCCCCGTCGCCGCCCCACCCTACCTCGCGGTCACGGCGACCGGGCCGGTGTTGCGCGCGACGCTTGATGGGGCTCGGCTCGTCGTCCGGATCGAGGCGTACACCGTCGACGACGGCGCGTTCTGCTGGCGGGAGCCGACCCCGGATGAGGCCGTCCGCGTGGACCTGCGGTAAGCGATGGGTGCTTACGGACTATTATATACTCCCAGCGCAGGGCCGCCCTACTCCCCCCAATCCGGGTCGACCCGCGGCGGGGTGAAGACGTCGAACCCCTCGACGGGAACGTCGCCCTCGTTGACCGCGGCGTGTGGCTCGCCGCCCGGGATCGCGAAGGTGTCGCCCGCGTGTACCGAGACCTCCTCGCCGTCGATCAGGAACGTGAGCGTGCCGCTCGTCACCGTCCCGACCTGCTCGTGAGGATGGTCGTGTTCGGGGACCTCGGCACCCGGCTCGATATAAAACCGCTGAATGCTCGCCTTCTCGCCGTGTGCGCCCTGGGTGAGATGTACACCGGGAACCGCCTCTACCGCCTCGGTTTCCTTCTCGGAACTGACGTCCATGAGCGATCGGCGTCCGCCGGACACTTAAAAACGGGCGGGAGGGTCGAATAGGGGACGGGGGGACTAGACGGGGACGCTCACCTGTGTCTCGCCGGTCAGGGGAACGGATGATACTCGGCGTCGAGCGTCGGCTCGTACCCCATCGATCGGGGCACCTCCCGCGCGCGGTCGCCGAAGAACGGCTCGCGGGTGAAAAGCGGCTGGGCGTCGGGGACGAGGACGCGAACCGCCTCGAACCCGAGCACCGCGAGGTCCCGAGTCGTCGTCCGGGCGGCATAGGCGTCGAGGCCGACCTCCCCAAGCCGGTCGAGCACCGCGTCGAGCGCGTCCGCTCCCGGCAGGTCCGGATCGCCGAGACCCGCGATCGGGACGGAGGCGTCTGGATCGAAGAACTCCCGGGTGGCATCCGGGAGGTCGGCGTGATAGCCGATCGCGGCACCCTCGTCCGCGGCACGCTCCGGACCCATCTCGCGCAACTCCGTCCAGTTCTGCAGCGCCTCCGCGAGCGCGCTCCGGGCGGCCGCGACGGGATCGAGGTCCGCGCCGGAGCCGGCGGCAAACCGCGGCCAGTCGCCGTCGCGATGGACGGCGACGGCGACGACGGGGACGTCGACGTCCGTCGTCAACAGAAGCGGCGTGACCGACAGCGACTCCGCACGGGCGCGCTTGCACAGCTCGGTGAAGTCCTCATCGTCAACCTCGAGCCCGAGCGGCTCGATCGTCGAGTACCAACTCGTCATCGTCGCGTCGCGCTCGATGGTCTCGTAGAGGCCCGATAAGAGCGCCTCCGGGCCGTCGTTGCCGAGCCCCAACCCCGTCGTGATCGCGGGGCGATAGCGCCGCTCGGGCGGCGGGAAGTGGACGAACTCCGCCGGCAGGCTGACCGGCTCGCCGGTCGCGAGGTCCTCGCCGGTCGTCCACGGCAGCGCTTCGTCCGGATCGTACTCGTCGGCATCCGTGGGGCGCACGAAGGCGTCCGGGCGGATCGGGTTCGGCACGTCGGCGGCGGGCGCGGTCGTGAACGCGTCGCGGCGATAGATCCCCGCGGCGTATCGTTCGAGCCCCTCGCCGAGCGCCTTCATGAACGCGGCGTTCCAGTCGACGTCGGCGCCGCCGGCGAACTCGGCGGCACGGGCGTCGGAGAAGCGGGTGGTATCGGCCGTGGCGGCGACGTAATACGGGACCGGGAACGACGACTGCTCGCCGACCTCCCGGAGCGGCCCGACCCGTGAATCCATCGCGCGTTCGGCCCGCGAGATGGCGTCGTCAAGGGGGACCTCACGACCGTCCCGTGGGATCGCCCCGTCCGGTCCGGCACCACAGGTACAACCGGGGAGCGGAAGGAGGGCCCGCTCGGGACCCGGCACCTCCACGACCGTCTCCCCGACTGGCTCGCCGGACAACAACTGGATGACCCGTCGGCCGGCGACCGCACCGGCATACCTGACCGCGGACCGCCTCCCCGACGGCGACGAGGCCGGCTCGGGTGTGCTCGCGGCGACGCGTCCACACAGACACTCATAGCACGCGCGTTCAAAAACCGTGACCGACGCGTCGACCCCCCCGAGCGGGACGCCGCCGACCCCGCCGACCTCGATCGCGACATAGCGATCGAGCCGATCGTTCGCGGCGGTGAAGACGTCCGAGCCGGCGGTGCCTGCCACGACCGCGAGGTCGAACCCGTCGAGCAGCGTTGCCTCGACGGGCATCACGTTCACGTCGACGTCGCCGAGGGCCGCCGCGACGGCCTCCGTCGCTGGCCCATCGCCGACCAATCCGATGTCCATGCCGCATCGACGGGGAGCGGTCAAAAAAACCCACGGGGAGCGACCGCGTGCCGGTTAGGAAAACGGGGGCACAGGGGGCGAGCCGGAGAAGTATCCACTCAGAGCTGTTCGGCAGCGGCTTCGACGAGCGCCGCGGCGTCGAGGCCCGCAAGCCGCTCATCGCCGATCTTCAGCCGGAGACGGGGGCGGCCGACGTCGATCGGGACCTTTTCGGTGTCGATGAGACCGAGGTCCTCAAGGCGCGTCTTCGTCCGCGAAAACGTCGCTTTCGAGGCGATGCCGACGTCCTCGCCCCATTTCGAGACGTCATACAGTAGCACGTCGTTTCGGGCGGCGACGAGCAGCGAGACGGTGACCTCGTCGAGGTCCGAGTCGTCGTCCCCCTCAAGTGCGGCAAGCGCCCGGTCGAAATCCTCGCGGGTCGCCTCGCCGAGATCCGCCGCCATCGTCTCACGGACACGACTAAGCGGCGGCGTCCGGAGCGAGTACGGCTCCGCCGCCTCGAAGAGCTCCCGGTAGGTCCCGAAGACCTCCGAGACGAAGGCGTCGTCGTTCGAGGAGAGCGCCGACAGCCCCCCGTCCGTGGTCACGAGCGCGAGGACGCGCGAGGACGAGACGAAAAGCGAGTTCTCGGCGTCCGCCGGGAGGACGCGGATCGAAAGGACGCCGTCGTCGATGAGGCCCGCCGCCTTTGAGGCGATCAGAAACTCGCCGAGTACGTCCTTCAGGACGCGCCGGTCGGCGAGTACCGACGTCGTCGGGAGCGTGCCACCGGCGTCGCCCGCCTCGACGATCGAGACGATCGTTTCCGGTGACGGGTCGACGACGAGCAGGTCGTCTCCAGTATCGGAGAACGCCGCGTCGAGTACCTCCTCGACGCTCGTCCCCAGCAGGTTCGATTCCATTATCTTGGCATGTAAAGAGCAGATTTATATTTAATATTAACGGGGAGATTTGAGGAAAAAGTCCACGAGAGGAACGCGAAGCGGAAAATACGCCGCTCACGCGTGTCACATCGACGCCGGGCGATTCTCACGGTGGAAAACTGGACGAGGCGCGTCAGGGTGTGACGCGGACGTCGCCAGCCGGGAGCGGACGGATAGGACGTCGCCAACCGGAAGCGGACGGATAGGCTTATTTTCGGCCCCGCCTGCACACCCATATGGACTACGACTCGGTTCGAGCGGTCGATCCCGCGGTCGCGGATGCGTTGGGAGGCGAGCGCGACCGGCAGGAGGAGACCCTGGCGATGATCGCGAGCGAGAACCACGTCAGCGAGGCCGTTCTCGAGGCCCAAGGGAGCGTTCTGACGAACAAGTACGCCGAAGGCTACCCCGGTGCCCGATACTACGCCGGCTGTGCCCACGCCGACGAGGTCGAGGAGCTCGCCATCGAGCGCGCGACCGAACTGTGGGGCGCAGAACACGTCAACGTCCAACCTCACTCGGGGACACAGGCGAACCAGGCGGTCTATTTCGCGATGCTGGAGCCCGGCGACAAGATCCTCTCGCTTGAGTTGAACCACGGCGGTCACCTCTCACACGGCCACCCGGCGAACTTCACGGGACAGACCTACACCGTCGAGCAGTACGAGGTCGACGCCGAGACGGGCCGGATCGACTACGATGGCCTGGCCGAGTTGGCCGAGTCGTTCGATCCCGACATCATCGTCTCCGGTTACTCCGCATATCCCCGCGCCGTCGACTGGGAGCGGATCCAGGCGGTCGCCGACGACGTCGACGCCTACCACCTCGCCGACATCGCCCACATTACGGGGCTCGTCGCAGCGGGTGTACACCCCTCACCGGTCGGCGTCGCCGACTTCGTCACCGGGTCGACACACAAGACCATCCGGGCGGGCCGCGGCGGGATCGTCATGTGCGACGCCGAGTACGCCGATGACATCGACAAGGCCGTCTTCCCCGGCGGGCAGGGCGGTCCGTTGATGCACAACGTCGCCGGCAAGGCGGTCGGGTTCAAGGAGGCGCTCGACCCCTCCTTCGAGGAGTACGCGCAGGCCGTCGTCGACAACGCCGAGACGCTCGGTGAGACGCTCGCCGATCACGGCCTCTCGCTCGTCTCCGGCGGCACGGACACCCACCTCGTGTTGGTCGACCTTCGGGAGTCGCACCCGGACCTGACCGGCGGTGAGGCCGAGGACGCGCTCGCGGCCGCGAACATCGTCCTCAACGCGAACACCGTCCCCGGCGAGACGCGCTCGCCGTTCAACCCCTCCGGCATCCGTGCCGGAACCGCCGGGCTCACGACGCGCGGGTTCGACGAGGCGGCGATGGAGGAGGTCGGCGATCTGATCTACCGGGTCGTCGACGCCCACGACGACGACTCGACCATCGAGGCCGTCGGCGACCGCGTCCTCGAACTCTGTGCGGAGTACCCCCTCTACGCCGAATAGCGTTCGAAACGAGCCGACGGTCCGTTTTTGTTGTCGTTCCGTCGATTCGGATCGGTGGTGACGGGGTTACACGCTCGTCAGTACGTGACCGGCCTGTAACCGAATCCATTTGTGGACCCCCGTCCAAGGGCGGGCAATGACGAAGCGACATGTGTCCCTCCCCGACGCCGCCGAGGCAGGGGTCCGAGGCTTCATCGACGAAGTGGATACGCGGCTTTCCTCGGACGAGGACACCTGTGAGGTCGTGCGGGACGTCCTGATCGACCTGTTCGGCGACAGGGAGCCGTGGGAGGCCTGGCGGGACGGCGAGGAGGTCTCGACGGCCGAGCGCGTTCGCCTACAGGGATATGACCCGTGTAACGCGACGCTCGAATCGGAGTACTACGCCGAAAAGAATGAGGCCGCCTTCCAGCGCTCGAAACACCTCCAGTGGCTCTGGCGGCAGTTCGATGCGACCCCGATGGCCGACAACGTCGGGTTCGCGCTCAGATTCCGGCAGATGCTCGGCAAACACCTCTTTGCGGAGTGTGGCGACAACTGCCGCTTTTTTAAGGGAATCTCGTTCACCTACGGACACAACATCGAGATCGGCGACAACGTCGTGATCCACGACGACGTCCATCTCGATGACCGCGGCGCGCTCACGATCGGCGATCGGGTCTCCATCTCCGACGGCGTCCATATCTACAGCCACGATCACGACATCGTCGACCAGACCGCGGTTCGAAATTTCCACACGACCGTCGAGGACGACGCCCGGGTCACCTACGACGCGATGGTCCGTGCGGGCTGCCGTATCGGTGAAAACAGCGTGGTCGGCGGACGCGCCGTCGTTCAGGGCGACGTGCCGGCCCACCACGTCGTCGTCGGCATGCCCGCCCGGAGCGTGCGCGTGAAGCCCGGCTGGGAGGACGTCGCCGAGGAACTCCCCGACGGAAAGCTCCGGAACCGACAGGACGAACGGGAGATCCCATACGACCTCCCCGACGACCTCGATCGATTCGACGAGTTCAAGCGCGACCTCGACGCTCCCGATGGGGAGTAAGCCGCGCGCCGTCGCCGTCAACGTCGCCGCCAACACCAACGAGCCGGGGTTTCGGGGTCCGGTCTATCCGGACGGCTCCTTCGCGTACGTCCCGATCCCGGAATCAGCGCCGACGCGCCCGGAAGGGGAGTTCCCGACGGAGGAGCCGCTGCCGACCTATGCCGACCTCGACGTGCCCTTCCGGCTCCCGGCGTCGCTGTCGGAAACCCCGATCCACGCCGACCCGGAGTTTCCCGGCGTCCACGGGCGTGAGCGGGCCACCTACGGCGACCCCTTCGGGGTGAAAGCCGGCCCGATCTCGGCGCTCGAACCCGGGGACTGGCTCCTGTTTTATGCGACGCTCACGCTTCGGCCGGCCGACTGGCGCGGACCCGGCGGGGAAGCTGTGGGGGATGAGGGGGCCGACGACCGCGACGGCGACTGGCTCGCGGCAGAAGGGGTCGCGGTCGACGACGACCTCGCCCCCGACTGGGGTGCGTATCTCTTTGCGGCGATGCGGATCGACCGCCTCCTTCCGGAGCCGACACGTGCGGCTGCCGCCGAGGTCGCACCCACGAACGCCCATCTCAAACGCGACCCGTTCGATGCACGGGTGATCGTCGGGGGTGACTCGGACGCATCCGGGCTCCTCGATCGTGTCGTACCCTTAAGTACGCCGACCGCGGGTGTCGAGGCGAACCACCTCGTCACAGAGCTGTCGGCCGATTCGGGGAAGGGTCCGTGGTGGCGACGGCCGTTGCGGTTCGAGCCGGACGCGACCGCCGAGCTAGTCGATCGGATGCGGCTCGGTTGAGGGCTGTCCGTCGTCGATCCACGCGTCGCTCACAGGACGCGGAGGTGCTCGGCGAAACGGCCTTTGTCACTGAGTCCCACGGTACTCACATGGCCGACCTGTCGACCGTGGAGATCGCCTTTCGGCTGTTCGTCGCCGGCGTCGCGATGGTCGGGCCGACGCTGTTGTTCCTCGGGTTCTGGCGGTTCATGATGTGGCTGCGGGACGACCGGCTTATCGACACGCTCATCGCGCGAGGAACGCTCGACGAGCGGCCGGCCCCCTCCGCCGCCGATATCCTCGCAACGGCGACCGCGTCACATCCGGGAGCCAGACGGTGTCCGTTATGTGAGAAACGGAATCTCCCCGGCGTGCGGCTGTGCCGGGAGTGTGGTGAACGGATTCGGTGACGGTGTAGCCGCCCGATGCGTCCCGGAGCGGCCCGATCAGTTTCGGAGCCGTTCGATCCGCTTTTCGGTCGGCGGATGGGTCGCAAAGATCGATGCGAGCAGTCCCCGTCCGCCGTTGAAGATACACAGCGCCGCGGTGGCGTCTTCGACCGTCGATTCACGCCCCTCCGAACCGGCCGAGATCTTTTCGAGCGCCCGGGCAAGCGGGTCGCCGCTTCCGATATGTCTGCGCGCGTCGTCGTCGGCGACGTACTCGCGGTAGCGGGAGATGGCCATGACGAGGACGGTGACGAGCATCTGGGCGACGATGGAGAGGACCCACCCGACGAGGAACCTGCCCGGGTTGTCCTCGCCGACGAAGACGTAGACGAAGTAGACCGCCCAGCCGACCATCATTCCGATGGAGCTGCCGACGGTCATCATCAACACGTCGCGGTTCTTGATGTGGGCGAGCTCGTGGGCGATGACGCCCTCCAGTTCGTCCCGGCCGAGCAGCCGGATCAGCTCCTCGCTCACCACGACGACGCCCTTGCCCTTCCGGCCGGTCGCGTAGGCGTTTGGGACGCCCATACGCATCACCATCAGCCGTGGCTTCGGGATGCCCATGTCCCGCGCGAGCGACTCGGTCATGTGGTGGATGTCGGCGTATGCGCCCCCCTCCGGCATCTCCTCGGCCTTCCGCGTCGCCATCCACGTCCCGAATTTGTACTGGAGGACGGGGAAGGTGAGCAACAACAGCGCCACGATCGGCCAGGCGCCGGTTCCCAATATCGCGAGTCCGAGGATTCCGACGGCGAAGTACAACGCCGCCAGAAGCGACCCGACGACCGCCATTCGAACGCGCAGCCCAAAGTCCGTCATGGGAGGGTATAATCCCACCTTCACTTATAAACGCCGCGGGATCGAACGCCCCGTCCACCGCCACGCTGATCGCCACCCGGCGGTTCGGATCCCGCCGCACGGTTCCGGTATCGGGGGCTCTTTCACCGCCGCCGGGTAATCGGGACCGTGTTCAGGCTGGAGGAGCGACCGGACGGACCCCGAAGCTGGCTGGTGGCCGTCGTCGGTGCGGTCGCGATGGTGTTCACCTTCGGGACCCCGCTGTCGTACGGGATCTTACAGCGGGCGGTGAGCGAAACGTTCGGGATCGGGTCGCTCCCGGCGTCGGCGATCTTTTCGGTCATGCTGTTCACGTTCTTCATCGGCTCCGGCGTCGTGGGGCTGTTGACCACCCGCGTTTCCGCACGGCTCGTGTTGCTCGCCTGTGCGGCCGTTACCGCCCTGATGGCCCCCGGGCTGTCGGTCGTGGAATCGTACGTCGGGGTGCTCGTCGTCTTCGCGCTGCTCGGGTTGGCGCTCGGGACGGCGTTCATCATGCTCGCCTCGGTCGTCCCCCGGTGGTTCGACCGGCGCCGTGGTGCGGCGACGGGGTTGATATTCGTCGGCAACGGCGTCGGCCTGACCATCCTGCCGCCAGCGTGGCAGTACGGGATCGACACGGTCGGCCTCGCAGACGCCTTCGCAGCCATCCTGCTCGTGACCGCCGCCGCGTTCGCGGTCGCGGCGCTGTTCTGTCGGCGACCCCTCTGGGTCTCGACGGACGGGACCTCGCTCAGGGCCGTGGGACGATGGACGCGCGGGCTGATCGGGACCCGTCGGTTCCAGCTGCTTTTCGTGGGTATGAGCCTCGCGTTCGCGTGGTATCAGCTGCTCGCCGCGTACGCGGTCGACCTGTTCGCCGCCCGGGGGTTGGCGACGACGACCGCATCGTTAACGTTCGGACTCATCGGCGGCGTCAGCATCGTCTCGCGGATCGGCGGCGGCTACGTCGCCGACCGGATCGGGACCAGGCGGGCGTTTTTGGGGTCACTCGCCGTCTCGGGCGTCGGGATCGCGACCCTGCTCGTGCCATGGCCCGTCCTGCTCGCGCTCGCCGTCGTCCTGATCGGCTTGGGGCTCGGCGGGACGGCGACCATCTACATTCCGCTCCTGATGGAGATATACGACCCACGGCGGGACACGGCGATCGTGGGCATCTTCAACGTCGCCGGCGGGATCGGCGCGCTCGCGATGCCGCCGGCCGGCGCGGCGAGCGTCGCGCTCACGGGGAGTTACACCGCCGCCGTCGCGCTCACGCTCGCGGTCGTCCTCGTGAGCATGGCCGCCATCGTCGACGCCACGCGGCCGTCACGTGCCTGAGGGGCCCCGATCCATCCCGATCGATCATGTGCGCCGGTCGCACGGCCGTCATATATATACCCCCACCCCGGTATCGGTGGGACATGAGCGACGATGGGGTCTTCACCTACAACGGCGGCGCGGTCGCGCCGGGTGAGACCCAGAACATCCGGTACGGAATCAGCGAAACCTATCTCGGCGACCCGGTTCGCATCCCGGTGACGATCGTCAACGGCGAGCGCGACGGGCCGACGGCGTTCCTCTCGGCTGCGGCCCACGGCGACGAACTCAACGGGATCGAGGTCGTCCGCGAGGTCGCCCACGAGTGGGACCTCTCGGGGCTCGCCGGCACCCTGGTCTGTCTGCCCGTGCTCAACGTCCCCGGCTTTCTCGCCCAACAGCGGTATCTCCCCGTCTACGACCGCGACCTCAACCGATCGTTCCCGGGACAGGAGGGCTCGACCAGCTCGAAGCGGATGGCCCACCGGATCTACTCGAACTTCATCGCTCCCTGTGATTTCGGGCTCGATTTCCACACGTCCACGCGCGGCCGGACGAACATGTTACACGTGCGCGGCGACATGACGGATATGGCCGTCCACCGGTTGGCGATGGCGTTCGGCTCGAGCGTGATCCTCGACAGCACCGGCCCGAGCGGGACGTTGCGTGGGGAGGCGTCCGCCGACGGGGTCCCGACGATCACCATCGAGATGGGCGAGGCACACCGGTTCCAGCGTGAGCTCATCGACGACGCGCTGGCCGGCGTCCGATCCGTCTTCGCGGAGTACGGGCTGTTGGAGACGCCGACGGTTCGCTGGCCGGGCTGGCGGACCATCGTCTCGGAGGCGGGCGAGAAGACGTGGCTTCGCGCCGACGTCGGCGGTATCGTCGACACCCACTACGAGAGCGGTTCGCTCGTCCACGAGGGCGACCGGATCGCGACGATCACGAACCCGTTTAAAGAGGAGCCGGTGGGCGTCGAAGCGCCGTTCACCGGGCTGCTCATCGGCGTCTTAGAGAACCCCGTCGTCTATCCCGGAAATCCGCTCTGTCACCTCGTCGAGATCGACGAGCCGACGCGTCGGGCGCTCTCCAGCGAGCAGTCGCCGCCCGCGGAGGACGCGACCTGAAACAGGTTCTCGCAAGTCGTGACGGGTCCTCACAAGTCGTGACGGGTCCTCGCAAGTCGTGACGGGTCCTCGCAAGTCGTGACGGATCCTCGCGGATCATGGCTCGTCACCCGTCGCGGTCGACGACGAACCGACAGCGTATTTATATCGAGAGGCCGACCGGTTTACCATGACGCTGGTCGTGGTTCCCGTCCGATACCCGCCGTCGAAGCACTCGGAGGCAACGCTCCGCGAGGCGGTGCGGGTCGCCGAGGAACGCGACGCCGACCTCACGGTCCTGCACGTGGACCTCTATCAGAACAGCCACCACGTCACGCGGACGGAGCTCAAGCGGGCGGTCGAACGACGACTGGGACCGCTCGAACGGGCCCGCTACGTCGTCCGACGGGGCTTCCTCGTCGAGGAGACGATCCTGGAGGAGGTCGCTGCGGAGGGTGCCGACGTCGTCGTCATCGGGTCGAAACAGGCCGGCCGCTGGCGACGGATGGTCCAGAAACTCCTCTCGGACCCCGACATCGACGCCTTCCTCCGGAAGAAACTGGACTGTACGGTCATCACCGTGGAAAATTAAGCGCCCGGCATAGCCCACGGGTGAACAGTTCTTTTATATAATCGGCTGTCGTGGGGCGGTCTATGGGCCTCGGCGAGATACTCAGCGGCGAAGAGATGACGATGCGGCAGGTGGGGACGATCATCGTCGGCTGGATCCTGCTCGTGAGCGTTATTTCGGTACTACTCCTCTTGTACACCCGATTGTTGATCTGAGGGACGCGCGACCGTCCCCCGGCGCTCGTGTTCGAGCACGGTCGCGACCCGGCCGGCGATCACCTCGCCGAACTCCCGTTCGACGAGATAGAGCGCCAGATCGATCCCAGAGGTCACCCCGCCGGCGGTGACGAGGTCGCCGTCGTCGACGACTCGTGCCTCGATCACGTCCGCCCCCGACTCCCGGAGCTCCTCGACGGCGGCGGCGTGGGTGATGGCCCGTCGACCGTCGGTGACGCCTGCGGTCGCAAGCAGCATCGAGCCGGTACAGACGGTTCCGATCGGGACGCCGGCGTCGTGGTAGGCCGCGAGCGCACGCGGGATCTCCCCCCGTTGGGCCTCGGCCCACGCGCTCGCCTCCTCGTCACGGGCGTTCCAGCCGCCACCCGGCACGATGAGCAGATCGGGGACGTCCGCGTCGTCGGACGCGGGAAGCGTCCCATCGATCCCGACCCGCGTCCCGTGGCTCGCGGTCACAGTCTCGCGGGGTGACAGCGTCACGTAACGGACGCGTCCCGCAGGCGTCGACGTGGCGTCGTCGTCGCCGTTGCTGTCATCGTCGGTACCCTGGCTCCCTTCACCCTCCTCCGTGGCGTACGTGAGCGCGTAGTCGAACACCTCGTACGGGGCGATCCCGTCGAGCTCGTCGAACCCGTCGTAGAGGAGAATATCTACGTTCATCCGGTCCACGTAGGCCCGCACCCGATAAGGCCGTTTCCCACGGGGCCCGCGGACGGGGCGACCGTCGAGTTACTCCTCCGGATCCTCGCCACGTGCCCGCTTGTACATCGCGAGCGCCCGCTCGCGCCGTTCGGCGTGGTCGACGATCGGGTCGGGATACTCGGGGGCAGCGTTGGCCCGCTGCACGGCCAGCAGGTCGGGCCACTCGTGGATGAGGTCGGGGTCGACGCCGCGGAGTTCGGGGACGTAGGTCGTGATGTACTCCGCCTCCGGGTCGTACCGCTCGCCCTGTGTCATCGGGTTGAAAATCCGGAAGTACGGCTGGGCGTCGGTCCCGGTCGAAGCCGCCCACTGCCAGCCGCCGTTGTCGTTCGCCGTGTCGTGGTCGGCGAGCCGCTCGCGGAAGTGCGCGTACCCGTGTCGCCAATCGACGAGGAGGTCCTTCGTGAGGAACGACGCAACGATCATCCGGACGCGGTTGTGCATATGGCCCTCCGCGAGCAGCTGTCGCATCCCGGCGTCGACGATCGGATAGCCCGTCTCGCCGCGTTTCCACGCCGCGATCTCCTCGGGGTCGTCGCGCCACTCGATCGGCTCCTCGTAGGACTTGTAGTTCGCCGTGACGACCGTGGGGTTGTGAAAGAGGACCTGCGTGTAGAACTCACGCCAGGCGAGTTGACCCTGGAACTCCTCGACGCTCGCCTCGGCGTCCGCCTCGGGGCGATCCGCCGCGGCCTCCAGCGCCCGCTCCGTCGCGAAATACACCTCCCGCGGACCGATCTCGCCGTATTTGAGGTGCGCCGAGAGCCGTGAGGTCCCCTCCCGTGCCGGATAGTCCCGGTCGTCCTCGTAGCTGAAGACGTCATCGCTGAGGAACGCCTCAAGCCGCTCGCGTGCGGCGTGGGTCCCCGCCGAGAGGAGGTCGACGTCGGGCTCCTCGAACCCGAGCGACCCTGGCGAGGGCAACTCGCCGACGGCGACGTGGTGATCCTCCCCGACGTCCCCGTCCAGGTCGGCCGACAGTCGCTCGGCATCGAGGAGGGCGGCCCCGTCCGGGGTTTCCGCCGGCTCGTCCACGTCGCGGTCGCGCCACTTCTTCCAGTAATAGCTGTAGACGGAGTACGGGTCCCCCGCGTTCGTGCGGATCGAATCCGGGGTGTGTAACACCGCGTCGTGGTGCGCGTCGCGCTCGATGTCGGCCTCGGCGAGCGTGCGTCGAACCCGCGCGTCGCGCTCGCGGGCGAGCCCCGAGTAGTCGCGGTTCCAGACCACCCGGTCGGCCCCAAGCGCCGACGCGATTGACGGAAGGACGGCGGCGGGGTCGCCGTGGGCGACCACGAGGTCGCTCCTACGCTCGCGATAGGCCGCACGAAGCGCTTCGAGCCCGTCGAGGAGGCGTCGAACGCGCACGTCGCTGGCGTGCTCCAGAACGTCGTCGTCAAAGACGAAGACCGGCGCGACCTGCCCGTGCCCGGCGGCCGCGGCGAGCCCGAGGTTGTCGTCGACGCGGAGGTCACGACGGTGCCAGAAGAGGTCCATAAAAAGGGTACGTGCGTCAGGGTCGTGAATCCACCGACGGGGTGTGCTTCGGTTCAGACCGTCGTCGCCCAGACGCGATAGTCGTCCGCGAGCTCGTAGACTTCCAGGAACGCCCGCTCGATGAACCCCGCGACCCGGTTGGCGTCGGAGCGGGCCGTGATCACGGCGTTGGTTCCCTCGGCGTCCTCCGGGCTTTCGAGCTCCGCGATCCTGAACTCGGGGAAGTCGTCGACGAGCGCTTTTAAGCGGTCGAGCTCCGCGTCCGTACAGTCCATGACGACCTCCGTGCCCGCGAGCTGGATCCACGGCGGAACCTCCCCGCCGTCGGTGACGTCGCTGTCGGGGTCGACGTCGACGGTCATCACCGCGCTCGACCGTTTTCTGTGCGCGCTCACGGCGTCCGCGAAGAGCTTCAACCGCTCCGTCTCGGTTGCGGCATCGAACCGGGTCATGTCGACATCTCCTCGCCGCGTCCTCTTAAACGGGTGGAGCGGGTGAGTGCGGAGACGTCCGATTCGGTGGTCCGATCCCTCGCCGAGCTACGCCCGTCGCTCCGCGAGCACGACCGAGCTGTCCGGGCCCTCGACGATCAGATAGGCGTCGATCTCGTCAGCGTCCTCGTCGCCGTGGGCGTCCTCTTCATCGCTGTCGTCCTCTGCACCGTCGCCGTCGATCGGGACCGTCCGAACCTGGAGGTCACCGAGCGACTCCGTCTCGCCCGGCTCCGGGACCGTCGCGACGAGGCGTTCACTGTCGGCGGATCCATCACCTTCGGCGTCGCCGTCGCCGCCCGTAGCCGTCGCCTCATCCGGGGTCGCGTGCACTTCGAAGCCGTCGTCCGTGGGAGCCACGGTGAGCGCGTGTCCATCGATGCGCGAGTCGCTGTCGACGGCGTCACCCACGTACGATCGGATCTTCTCGTCGTCGTGTTCGAGATCGACCGCGTAGGCGGTTCCGTTGCCGGCGACGTCCCACGCGATCCGGTCGACGTGAACCTCCTCACGCCAGCCCACGCCGCCGACGACGACCGTTTTCTCGCCCTCGTGGGCGAGCACGGCCGGCCGCTCGTCGACCGTCCAGATCTGGCGTTCGTCGCTCGTGACGATCACCCCGTCTGTCGTCCCGCCGGAGAACTCCTCCCCGAGGTCGACGGCCACCGACTGCCCGGCCGGTTCGTCGTCGACGTAGGCGACCGAGTAATCGGCGACCTCGATCGCCTCCGATCCCGCTATCGACGGATCATCGACGACGATCAACCCGAAGACGACCATCGGCAGCGAGACCAACAGAGTGAGCCCCACGAGCGCGAGGACGGCACCGCCGCGGCGAGAGAGCGGCCCGGAGTGGATCCGTCCCGGGAGTATCGCGGGGACCGCGGGCAACGAGAGCACCGGTGCGAGGACCGCCGCGCTCAGGAGGCCGACCGCGACCGGCTCGCCGAGGGCGACCGGCGCGGCGGCGACGAGGCCGCTCACGAGGAGGACGAACGCGATCCAGACGGCCGCGATCCCGCGACGAACGCGGGGCTTTCGGGGGTCCGTCCGGGCGTGGGTGGTTGCCGTAATGGGCGCATCGGAACCGGAGTCGGAACGGGCCGGTTCCGCGGGGTCCGAGCCATCGGTCCGGCCGTCATCGTCGCTGCCGTCCCCGCCGACCCATTCGAACGCCGCGGAATCCCCCGCCGTGGACGACTCCGCGGATGGTGGTTCGGCCGCAGAAACCGGCGGTTCGAGGAGTGGGATCCGTTCGATGAGCGGGTCGTCCCGGCCGGCGACCGCGACCGCGACGAGGACGACCAGCCCGAACAGGAACGTCATGCCGATGCCCCGATAGAGGACGAACTCGTCGCCTCCGCCGCCGGTCAGGAGCCAGACCGACTGGGCGATCCCGACCAGAAGGGTGCCGGCGAGGACGCGGTCGAGCCGCGGACGCGATCCACGCGCGGAGAGGAGGGCGACCGCGAGCAACACCCCGATGAGGAACCCGAGCAGGTGTGCCTGAAAGCCGACCCCGGCCCAGCCCGGCGGCGTCGGCGGCCCCGCCGCGAGCGTCTCCCGGACCAGCGGCGTCGTAAACGCCGTGAAGACCGTCCCGACCGCGGAGGTGGCGACGACGCCGACGACGGTCGCGAGCGGGCGGGTGACGACCGCGAAGCCGACGATGCCGTACAGCGCACCCGAGAACCCGATACCTGGACCGAGCGAGAACGCCGCGGTCAGGAAGGCGATCGCGAACCACGTCAGCGGAAAGACGACGATCGCGCGTACCAAGGGACGGCCCAGGAGCCCCCGGTTCGCGCCCGATTCCGCCGCTCGCTCCCGTGATCCGCCGCGGTAGTGGCCCCAGACGTACTCGGCGATGGGGGCCAACACGAGCGTCCCGGTCATGTTCGAGACGATGTGGTCGGCCCCGCCGTGGGCGATCCCGGCGGTGAGCATCCCGGTCGGGTAGAGGTATGACCACGAGACGAACGCATAGACCGCGGGGGCCTCCGGGTGTCGGAGGCCGCTCTGCGCGAACAGATAAAAGGCGACGACGACGGCGACGGTGACGAGCGTGCCCCACGGCACGCAGAGGACGAATCGATCGGTAAGTCGCGCACGCCAGCCGCTGCGGTCGGCGACCTGCCACGCGAAGCCGGCGAGGAAACACGTGGCGACGCCGAGGGCGACCTGCGTCGGGGTGACCGGCATTATCCCGTGATCAGGCCCGCAGCGTCATACGTCCTCGGTCGAACACGTCCCGGAGAAGGGCCCCTCTGTGGATCCGACGGGACGGGTTATAGAATTTCAAGGAGAATACCCGCGACTTTAGGCGCGGGATGAACCCGACAACCCTCCACAATTCACCGCCGATGGCAGGGCTGGATATTCCACCGTTCTCAAACCCAACCTTTACAAGATAAGCGAGTATAAGTGATTATACAGACGTTCCCATTGCTGAAAGTCCACCGAACCCATCGGGCAAAAATCCTCAACCACGGACAGGTAGAGGACTCGCTCGACCGGCACGGATGGTCGGCCAGCAAACTCTGGAACGTCGCCAACTACCACTCTCGACAAGAGTGGGAAGAAACGGGCG
>PWGU01000147.1 GCA_003554605.1 Halorubrum sp. | reverse complement strand
TCGGGATCGGCATCGCCTCCCATAGCGATCACCGTTTACCGGGACGGTTCGACACGTTCCGGGGACGTGGAGGTAACTGATGACGGGGACGCGGGTCGAAACGGGCGTTCCGCGGGCCGATGAGGTACTCATGGGCGGGCTGTTGCCCGAGTCCGCGACGCTCGTCCGGGGAGCGCCCGGGGCGGGCAAGACGATCTTCGGGCTTCATTTCCTGACGGAGACGACCGACCCGGACGCGAGAAACCTCTATATAAATCTCGGCGAGCCGAAGGCGTACCTCGAAGCGACGGCCGAGGGGTTCGGGCTCAACACCGACGTCATCGAGTTTCTCGACCGATCCCCGGCGGGCGAGGCCTTTCAGGGGGACACGACGTACACGCTCTTCGCCTCCGGGGAAGTCGAGCAGCCGTCGCTCGTGGACTCGATCCGCGAGACCGTCGAGACGGTCGAACCGGAGCGGGTCGTGATCGACCCGATCACGGTTCTGCGGCATCTCGCACCGGACACCCGCCAGTTCCGGACGCAGGTACTCAGCCTCCTCGATTTCCTCAAATCGATGGGCGCGACGGTCCTTTTAACCTCACAGGCCGCGGCCTCGCTTCCTGACGACGACCTGCAGTTCCTCGTCGACGCCGTGGTGACGCTCGACAACGACGCGGGCCACCGCACGCTTTCGGTCTCGAAGTTCCGCGGGTCGTCCTCGCGGACCGGCCCGCATGCGGTCACCATCGACGGCGACGGAATGCAGGTGTGGCCACGGCTCGATCCCACCCGACACCGTCGCGAGCGTCCAGCGAGTGTCCTTCCCTCGGGCGTTCCCGAATTCGACCGGATCCTCGACGGGGGGATCACGGCGGGGACGATCACGTTTTTAAGCGGGCCGACCGGCGTCGGCAAGACGACGACGGGCTTGCAGTTCCTCAGCCAAGCCGCCCGCGATGGCGAGCGATCGGTCGTTTACAGCTTCGAGGAGGGTCGCCGAACGATGCTCGCTCGCGCGGACGCCGTCGGGATCCCGCTTCGGGAGGCGATCGATGACGGCACGCTGTCGATCGTGGAGATCGGCCCGGACGAACTGTCGCTCGATGAGTTCACGCATCGCCTCCGAAGCGAGGTCGAAGATCGGGGCACCGAGGCCGTCATGCTGGACGGTGTCGGCGGGTATGAACGGGCGTTCCGCGACCGCGAATCCGACACGACCCGCCAGCTTATCAAGATCGGCCGGTACCTTCGAAACATGAACGTCACCGGCTTGGTGACGAACGAGGTCCACCAGATCACGGGCGCGTTCCGGGCGACCGAACAGCAGGTGAG
Source organism: Halorubrum sp. (assembly GCA_003554605.1). GTDB lineage: Archaea > Halobacteriota > Halobacteria > Halobacteriales > Haloferacaceae > Halorubrum. The sequence continues at coordinate 17,747 of PWGU01000147.1, read as the reverse complement.
CCACCTCGCCGACGGGATCATCATTCTTCGGCACATCGAATATAAAGGGCAGCTCCAGAAGTGTATCGGCGTCCTGAAAATGCGATCGAGTCGATTCGAGACCGGACTTCGGACGCTCGATATCACCGCCGACGGGCTCCGGATCGGCGAGGAGCTGTCGGGGCTCCGTGGCGTCCTGACGGGAACGCCGGACTGGCACGAAGACGACCCCTGAAGTGAGGGACAATGAGTGACACACCGTCGGGATCGTCGACCGACCCGCCGCGTATCTACCCGCTGGTCGCGGACCAGGGGAACGAGCGAGTGCTCAAAGAGTGGCTCGTCGACCACGACACCTACGCCCTCGCGGACGTGGACGAGCCCGTGGAAGCCGGCGCGTTCGACCTCTGTATCGTCGATCGGGGCGGTTTCGAGGCGTTCAGCGGGGAGTTACAGCGTGCCAAATCCGCCGCGAAGCCGGTATTGCTGCCGGTGTTGCTCCTGGTTCCGGAGGCCCGTGAAGGGATAATTGAGGCCGATCGCGGCGAGATCGCCGACAACGTCCTCCGGACCGATGTCGACGAGATCGTGATGCTCCCGATACGGCAGGTCGAACTCGAATGGCGCATTCGGGCGCTCCTTCGGCTCCGGGAGCAGTCGTCGTCGCTTCACGCGAACGTCAGACAGCTCTCCCGATTCAAACAGGCGGCGGAGGCGGCCGGCCACGCCATCTTCATCACCGATCCCGAAGGCCGTATCGAGTACGCCAACCCCGCCTTCGAGGAGATAACCGGCTACGATCGCGAGAACGTCGCCGGCAGCGACGTGAATATCCTCTCCTCGGGGGCGATGTCGGATGCCTACTACACGCAACTGTGGGAGACGATCACGGCCGGTGAGATCTGGGAGGCGGAGATCGTCAACCACCGCAAGGACGGGAGCGAGTACACCGCCTACCAGACGATCGCCCCGATCGTCGATGCTGCCGGCGAGATCACGGCGTACGTTGCGGTCCAGATGGATATCACCGAGCAGAAGGCCCTCCGTGAGCGGCTCAAGCGACATCGCGATGTCGTCCAACGGCTGGGCGATCCGATCATGATCCAGGACGAATCCGGACGGTTCGAGCTGGTCAACGAGGCGCTGGCGGAGTTCGCCGGCCTGCCCGCCGAGGAGCTGATCGGGAGCAACGAGTTTTCGTTCATGGACCCGGAGTCCTCGGAGCGGATCGCCCGGAAGAAACAGGAGGTGTTAGAGACCGAGTCGCCGGTGCGGTACTCCATCTCACCGGAGTTCGGTCTCTCGGGGAAGGAGTCCGCCTTCGAGACGACACGGTATCCGTTCTATGACAACGACGGGGACCTCACGGGGACGTTCGCGATCTGCCGGGACGTCACCGAGTTGAAAGAGCGTGCCCGACAGCTGCGCGTCCTGGATAACATCCTCCGACACAACCTTCGGAACGACCTGACGGTGATCCGGGGGCGCGCCGAACAGCTCCGTGAGGAGGGCCCGGAGGAGCTCTCCGAGATGGCCGATACGATCGTTCGGCATGCGGACAGGCTGATGACGACGGGCGATAAGTCCCGGGCCATCACGAACCTCCTCAGCGACGACCCGGACGTCCACCCGGTCGACGTCGCCGCGGTGGTCGATAGGGTCGTCGAGGGAATCGAGGCCTCCGATCGATCCGTCGACCTGACCGTCGAGGCCCCCCAACAGACGTTCGCCTCGACGACGTTGAACATCGAGGAGGCGATCGAAGAGCTCGTCCGGAACGCGATCATTCACAGCGACCGCGAGGTGCCCGCCGTTCGGGTGTCGGTCTCGACCGCCGAGGATACCGTCTCGGTCTCGGTGCGTGACGACGGACCGGGGATCTCGGGGATGGATCGGGACGTCCTCACGACCGGGAAATCGATCGACGCGTTGTATCACGGCAGCGGTCTCGGCCTCTGGTTGGTCTACTGGACGATCAGACGGTCGAACGGCTCGATCGATGTCGCGGAGGTCGACCCCCGCGGTACCGAGGTCACCGTCCAGCTCCCGGCCGCGTCCGACGAGTGACTCACGCCCGTTCCCACACGCGGAGCCAGTCACAGGCGAGTCGCCACTCGCCCGGGGGGCCGTCCACGTTGCCGTTTCAGTCGAGACAGCCGGCACCGCCCGACACGGTGAGGCCGGTGACGCCGGCGAGCAGTTTGCGTCGCCGTCAATCTGCGTTCATGTCCTACACGGCCATACGTCCTCGTATATATAAGATCCCGTCCGCTTGACCCTTCGGGAGCGACACCCCGACGGCACCGCCGACTTTTCGAAATCCTTTTGTCCCGATTCGGCCTTGGTCAAAACGCGAGCCGCCTTAGCTCAGCCTGGGAGAGCACTCGACTGAAGATCGAGCTGTCCCCCGTTCAAATCGGGGAGGCGGCATTTTCCTGCGAACTTGCGAGGGAGCGTCGCGACCGAGCTGTGAGCAGTGAAAATGACCCACCGATTTTGAGCAGACGAGTCGCACGCCCGCGCAGCGACGCGAGCAGGAACGTCTCGGCGAGTTCAAATCGGGGAGGCGGCATCCGAATTCTACTCCGTTTCCATTCGAAGAGCTTCTGGCTCCGCCTGAAGATCGAGCTGTCCCCCTCCCCGTGAGCGAAGCGAACGGGGGCTCGGAAGACGAGCGCAGCGAAGTCTTCCGGTGGTTCAAATCGGGGAGGCGGCATTTTCCTGCGAACTTGCGAGGGAGCGTCGCGACCGAGCCGTGAGTAGTGAAAAGTCGATGATCGGTCGGATTCACTCCCGCTCGAACGGAAACGACACCCCGGTCTCCTCCACCGAATAGGCCCAGAGCCGCCTGGCGTCCTCCCGGTCGTAGGATGCCTCGTTCGAGCGCATCACGACCGGCGACCCGCGCATGTTCAAGAATCCACCGGGGCCGACGTACGCGCCGCCCTCGATATCCGCGGTCGCCGCGTACAGCATCGGCCACGCCCCTTTAGCGGCGTCCTGTGCGAGCACCGCGTTCGCGAGCTTCGTCCCGGCTTTCATCAACGGGTTGCCGCTCTCGTCGGCCATCCGCCCCTGGAGACCGGTGTCGGCGTAGCCGGGATGACAGGCGACGCTTTTGACGTCCTCGATGCCGTGTTCCTCCACCCGTCGCTGTAACTCGTAGGCGAAAAGCAGGTTCGCGAGTTTGCTCCGGCCGTAGGCGCGCCACTTCCCGTAGGACCGCTCCCAGTTGAGGTCGGTGAAATCCATCTCGCCCTGCTCGTGAGCCGCCGAGGAGTGGGTCACCACGCGGGCCGTCTCGGCAGCGCGAAGGAGCGGGAACAGCCGGGCGGTGAGCGCGAAATGGCCGAGGTGATTTACGCCGAACTGCGTCTCGAAGCCGTCCTCGGTCTCCGAGCGGGGGATCGCCATCACGCCCGCGTTGTTACAGAGCACGTCGACGGCATCGACGTCGGCGGCGACCCCCTCGGCGAACGATCGGATCGACGCGAGCGAGGCGAGGTCGCACTCGCGAACATCCAGCGCGTCCTCGGGAACCCGTGTCCGCCCCTCCGTGCGCCGGATCTCCACTTTGGCCCGCTCGCCCCGCTCGACGCTCCGGCAGGCCATGATCACGGTCGCCCCCTGCCGAGCGAACACGCGGGTCGCCTCGTGGCCGAGCCCGCCGTTCGCGCCGGTAACCACGACGGTTCGGCCCTCCATCGACGGCATGTCCGCGTCCGTCCATTCACTCATACGTCTTCGAAGTACCACACGTACCCAAAGTTGTCGCCGCTGGCCGAGCGTGGCGGTTCAGACCTCACCTTCGCGCTCGGGGAACGGCACCTCGATCCGGTGGCCGTCGTCCGGGATGAAACACTCCCCGTCGAAGGCCTCCCGGGCGTCGCCCCGGATCGACGACGGGTCCCCGGCATATCGCGAGGAGATGTGCACGAGCGCCAGCCGTGTGGCTCCCGCCCGTGCGGCGATCTCGCCGGCCTCCCCCCCGGTGGAGTGGGCCGTCTCCCTGGCTCGGTCGGCTAACTCGTTCGCGAACGTCGCGTCGTGGATGAGGAGGTCCGCGTCGCGGGCGGCCTCGACGGTTCGTTCGTGCGGCCGCGTGTCGCCGGTGTAGACCACGGTTCGTCCCGGCCGCGGCGGCCCGACGACCTGCTCGGGCTCGACGACGGTTCCATCTGTTGCCTCCACCGCCTCCCCGGCGTGGAGCCGACCGAACTTCGGGCCGACGGGGACGCCGAGCGCCTCGGCTTTCGGGCGGTCGAACCGCCCCGGTCGGTCCTCCTCGGCCAGGACGTATCCCTGTGACCGGGTCCGGTGGACCGTCTCGAAGGTCTCCACGCGATAGTCGTCGGCGTCGAGCGCGACCTCGCCGGGGGCGACGGGTTCGATGGCGACCCGGAACCCCGGATCGTGGCCGACGGCGTGGACGAGGTCGTGGAGGTCGCCCCGGCTGTTCGGCGGGCAGTGGATCGTGAGCGGCTCCGTGCGGCCGTTGAAATCGAGCGTCTGGACGAGCCCCGGGATCCCGAGGACGTGGTCGCCGTGGAGGGGGGAGATAAAGAGATGGTCGATCCCGAACCCCGTGCCGAAGCGCATCATCTGCCGCTGGGTGCCTTCACCGCAGTCGAAGAGCAGGCGGTCACCCTCCCGGTTGATGAGGAGGGCGCTCGGTGCGCGCTCGGTCGTGGGGACGGCACCGCCCGTCCCGAGGAAGGTGACGCGAAGGGACATATCCGTTCTCCGGTCGGGGTTTTTAAACCGATGTCGATGCGCCGGTCGCCCACTCGTCGCGTCCACCCCTTTTCCACCCGTCGCCGACCCACTTTGCGACCCCTTAATTGGCCCAGGTCCCCGTAGATCGGACATGGAAGAGACCATCGCCGCCCTCGTCACGCGTGAGGGATGGCGAGCGGAGGGCGAGGCCGCACGGGTTCATTACGCGGGTGCCGGCGACCAGTTCGCTGTCGAGTACTACGCGCCGACGGAGGCGGTCCTCTACTGGTCGGTTCCGATCGACGGCGACGCCGACGACGATGACCGCGAACGCGACGATCCCGCGGCCGGCACGGCGGCACCGATCCCCCGTGAGGCCGTTCCGGACCCGCTCAGAAAGCGGGTTCGCGCGGACCTCTCGGCGGCCGGCGTCGATCCGGAGGTCGAGCAACGCCCGGTGTGAGCGCGTCGCCCAGCTCGACGGCGACGACGATCCGTCCTACTCCGCGTCGGATCCGCGTCGCCACCGGACGACCCGCCCGCCGAGCCATCCGAGCGCGAGCAGTCCGAAGACGACGAAGCTCGTTCCGATCGTGATCCACTTCAAAAAGGTGAACGCGGGAGCCAGGTGCGGGATGACGGGGATCCACTCCGGGTACTGCCACATGACGATGGACGCCGAGGTGTTCTCCGCGAAGTCGAAGGCCACCGCGAGCGGCGCGAGCAACGCGGCGAAGGCGTACCGCCCGTCCGCGACCTCCCGGCCGAAATAGGCGATCCCCGACCAGAGGAACAAGCCGTACGCGAGCGGCCAGACCACGTCGAAGGTGAACCGCGAGCGGATGTAGTACCGTCTCCCCTCCTCGCCGTACGCGCTCGCCATCCCGTAGAGGTCCTCCGCGGAGTAGATGAACGAGCCGTCGGGGGTGGGGTTGTCGCCGAAGTAGGTCGCGCTCCGGGCGGCCTCACCCGGCAGGACGACCGCGAGGAAGACGAGGAACGTCGCCGTCGACACGACGAGCAGTCGGCCGCTCGCGAACCGTCCCGAGGTCCGGACGAGCCGCTCAGCGATATCGACGAGCCGCTCTCTCGCTGTTCGCGCCCGCTCCATGCCGCCACTACGGCCGATCGATACATAAACGGGGTCGCTTCCAGCGCCCACACGCGCTCGCGTTCCCTCCTAGACGACTACCGGTTCGTCTCACGGGGAAGCGAACCCCTAAGCCCGCTCATCCCTCAACCCGTTGATAATGAGCAGTATCGACTGGGATGAAGACGACCCGTTCAAAGAGCAGCGCGCGGAGATCGACAATCCGATGCGCCGGCTCTTTTCGACCTACGGCCTCCCGAACTGGTTTTCGCTCACCGTCGGGATCATCGGCAGCATCTTCGCCCGTATCCTCGATCTCCTTCCGCCGTTGCTCCTCGGTATCGCCATCGACGCAGTCTTCCTCGGGGACGAACCGTTCACGCTCCCGCTCGTTCCGGACGCGTGGGTTCCGGCCGATCCCGACTCGCAGTTCTTCCTCATCGTCGCGATCATCGCCGGCTCCTTCCTCTTCGGCGCGTTCTTCCACTGGATCCGCAACTGGGGGTTCAACGCCTTCTCACAGGACATCCAACACGACATCCGGACCGACACCTACGACCGGATGCAGCGGCTGAACATGGAGTTCTTCTCGGACAAACAGACCGGCGAGATGATGTCTATCCTCTCGAACGACGTGAACCAACTCGAACGGTTCCTCAACGACGGGCTCAACTCCTTTTTCAGGCTCTCGGTGATGGTCTTCGGGATCGCGGGACTGCTCATCTATCTCAACCCACAGCTCGCGCTCGTCTCGCTGTTGCCCGTCCCGCTCATCGCGTTGTTCACCTACATCTTCGTCAAACTGATCCAGCCGAAGTACGCCGAGGTCCGCTCCTCGGTCGGGACGCTCAACTCCCGGCTGGAGAACAACCTCGGCGGCATCCAGGTGATCAAGGCGTCGAACACCGAGGACTACGAATCCGGGCGCGTCGACGACGTCTCACGGAGCTACTTCGACGCGAACTGGGGGGCGATCAGCATCCGTATCAAGTTCTTCCCCGGGCTCCAGCTGCTCTCGGGGTTCGGCTTCGTGCTCACGTTCCTCGTCGGCGGCTACTGGGTCTCGACGGGGACCGCCCCCGGGCCGTTCACGGGGACGCTCGGCGTCGGGACGTTCGTCACGTTCATCCTCTACACCCAGCAGTTCGTCTGGCCGATGGCACAATTCGGCCAGATCATCAACATGTACCAGCGCGCGCGGGCGTCCTCGGCGCGGATCTTCGGGCTGATGGACGAGACGAGCCGCCTCGGCGAGGAGGACGGCGCGGACGAACTCGTCGTCACCGACGGCGACGTGGTCTATGATGACGTCTCCTTCGGCTACGACGGGGGCGAGCCGGTCGTCGAGGACATCGAGTTCACCGTCGAGGGCGGCGAGACGCTCGCGCTCGTCGGGCCGACGGGCGCGGGGAAATCGACGGTGCTCAAGCTGCTGTTGCGGATGTATGACGTCGACGAGGGGTCGATCCGGATCGACGGCAAGGACCTCCGCGACGTGACGCTCCGCTCGCTGCGTGAGTCGATCGGCTACGTCGGGCAGTCCTCGTACCTGTTTTACGGGACCGTCGAGGAGAACATCGCCTACGGCGCGTTCGATGCGAGCCCCGAGGAGATCCGCGAGGCCGCCCGCGCCGCCGAGGCCCACGAGTTCATCGAGAACCTCCCGGACGGCTACGAGACGATGGTGGGTGAACGCGGCGTGAAACTCTCCGGCGGCCAGCGCCAGCGGCTCACCATCGCCCGGGCGATCTTAAAAGAGCCGGAGATCCTCGTGCTCGACGAGGCGACCTCCGACGTCGACACCGAGACCGAGATGCTGATCCAGCGCTCGCTGGACCGACTGACGGCCGATCGGACGACCTTCGCGATCGCCCATCGACTCTCGACGATCCGCGACGCAGACACGATCCTCGTCTTGGAGGGCGGCCGGATCGTCGAGCGGGGGACCCACGAGGAGCTGCTCGCCGAGGACGGGCTCTATGCGCACCTCTGGGGGGTGCAGGCCGGCGAGATAGACGAGCTCCCCCGTGAGTTCATCGAGCGCGCCCAGCGGCGGACCGCCCGGATCGTCGACGAGGCGGAGACCGACGACGATTGAGCGGGACCGCTCCGTTCGATCCGCTCCCCGACGACCCCCCGATCAGAACGAGAGGCTGCTCCACTCGGCGTCCTCGTCGTCGACAAACAGCTCCGCTGCATCGGTCGCCTCGAACGCCGATCCGGCCGCGAGCCCGTCGAGGATGGCGTCGCGTACGTCCCGCGGGTCGCGGAACGTGACCTCCTCGGCCCGTCCGAGGGCGTCCTCCAGCCGATCGACGCCGCCCGGTCCCTCGAACTCGAAGGCCCCGTACGTCTCGATGAGCTCCGCCGACGTCACCGGATACACTTCCTCACGGAGCGCATCCCGTAGCGGGCCGAACGTCGCTACCTCTCGTTCCCCTTCGTTGGTCCCGTCCATGGTCACCGTTCGCACGGATATAAATTAACTGTCGGGGTGGACCCGGCCGTCCGACCGCCGGGTTATACGTCGATCCCTCACGCAGGTGCTCGCATGCGACTCGCGGATGCGACCTGGACGGACGTGCGGGACGCCGACGTCGACGTCGCGGTCATCCCCGTCGGCAGCACCGAACAGCACGGGCCACACGCCCCCCTCGGAACGGACACGCTCGCCGCCGTCGCCGTCGCGGAGGCCGCCGTGGAGCGCTACACGGCCGAATTTGGCGATGGGGCGGCCGTCGTGACGCCGCCCATTCCCGTCGGGGTCGCCGAGGAACACCGCGGCTTCGACGGCACGATGTGGGTTTCACCCGACACGTTTCGGGCGTACGTCCGGGAGGCGGCCGCCTCGCTGACCGGCCACGGGATCGACCGCCTCGTGTTCGCGAACGGCCACGGGGGCAACGTCGAGGCGCTCGCGGAGGTCGCCCGACGCTTTTCGCGTGACCCCACCCACGACGGCTACGGCGTCGCTTTTACCTGGTTCAACGCGGTCGGCGAGCACACGACGGAGATGGGACATGCCGGCCCGTTGGAGACCGCACTCATGCGCGCGACCCATCCCGAACTCGTCCGGGAGGATCGGATCGAGGACGCCCGGGAGGGTGGGGCGGACCGGTGGGGCGAGTGGGTCGCCGGCGTCAACCTCGCTCACGACTCCGACGCGTTCACTGAAAACGGCGTGGTCGGCGACCCAGCCGCGGGCGACGCGGATCGTGGGAGGGAACTCCTCGCGCTCGCGAGCGACGCCCTCGCCGAGTTGCTTGCGGCGGTCGTCGCGCGTGAGCGGCGGACGTGACGGCTCACTCGAACTCCGTCAACTCCGGCTCGACCTCGGGATCGCCGCGGGACTTCCGCTCCGCATGGGTTTCGCGATACACGTCCCGGTACCGCCAGATCTTCCGGAACAGCAGGTAGGCGAAAAAGCCCTGGAAGCCGAGGATGAAGACGAACAGCGCGGGGATCTGTGGAACCCCGGTGAGCGCGGAGATCGCCACCGTCACCGGCCCGACCAAGCTGTTATATAACGCGTGGATCGCCGCGGCGATGAGCAGCCCCTTCACGATGATCGGCCCGCGGTTTTCCGGGTTGAACTTCGCGAGTCCGAGGTAGTAGCCGGCGAACGCGGAGTAGACGACGTGGCCGGGGCCGACGAGCGCGCGGACGGCGGCGATGCCGTCGCCGGCCCCGAGCGCGCCGACGGCGAACTCCAACTCGTCGAGTTCGACGTTCTGGGCGATGTAGACGAAGTTCTCGATGACGACGAAGCCGAGCCCGGCGATCGCGCCGTAGACCGCGCCGTCGATGACGGCGTCGAACCGGTCGTCGCTGTAGGCGTAGAGCCGAACCGCGAGCAGTTTCACGGTCTCCTCGACGGGACCGACGATCAGGAAGAAAAAGAGAACGAGCCCGAAATAGCCGAGGGGGGCGAAAAACGGCCGCGTGAAACTGTTTAAAACGGCCGCGAACGACGCCGTGAGGATCGACAACAGAAAGGTCGCGACGAGCAACGAGAGCGGCTCGCTCGTGGTCACATCGGAGAGGTAGACGTACGCCGCGAGTCCCAACGCGGGCACCGCCGACAGCGCGACGAGCGCGGCGACGACGGGGTCGAAGACGAGCCCGAGCCCGAAGGAGGCGAGGATCGCGAGGAGGATGACGAACGCGACGAGCAGCACGAAGAGCTTCGCGGAGCGGGTGATGAGCCAGTGGACGGCGACGGAGAGCCCGTCGAGGGAGGTCCGCTCCTCCCACGTCGCGACGTCATAGAGGTCCCGCTCGTCGTCCGCGGCGGTCTCGATCGGGTCCGACCCTGAGGACATGCGTATCGTTCGCTTCGGCGCGACCCGGGATAGACCTTGCCGCCGTGACATCGGGGACCGAGACGTCGATGAACGTCGGCGGTTGTCGTCGTTCCGCCAGCTAAGTCGTCAGGCTTGAAACCACGGCGGCCGAACGGCGGGTATGTACTCACGCCGTCCCCGACCCGCCCCACTCGGCCGGGGGTGTCCCCGCCAATGACCGCTCGCGTCCGCCTTCGGGGGATCTACACGACCGCGCTCACCCGCCTCCTCCTCGATGCCGGCTACGAGGTCGTCGACGCCTCCGGGCCGATCCGACGGCGGTTCGAGGCCGACTTCCCGGACGCCCCGCCGGATGTCACCGTTTCGACGAGCGCGGACAGGACGGGGGTCGGGCTCTCCGGCGACCCCGACGTCGTCCCTTCGGTCGTCGACCGGCTCCGTGGCGTCGGCGTCGACGCGCTCACCTGGCGCGACCCGACCCCGCCGGGGGCCGTCCTCGACGGTGAGGTGCGCGAAACGCTCGGGGGCGGCGCGATCGTTGCGCTCGCGGTCGACGGCGACGCACACGACGTTCCGGGCGGGGGCGACATCGCCGAGGGCTACCTTCCCTACAACGCCGTCGACGCCCACGTCGAGGTCGGTGACCCCGTCCGCCTGCAGGTCCGCGAGTCGGCCCCGCCGTGGGCGGATACACGACCGACCCTCTCGGGTAACCTCCGCGTCGACGGCGGACTCGTGGCCCTCGAACCCGGCTCCGGCACGCGCGTCGACGGCCGATCCGACGCGGCTGCGCGCGAGCTGGCGGGGATGGTCGATCTGCTCGGGCTGGAGCCGCCGGCGGGCTGGCGGGCCATCTGGAGCCGGGCGGCCGTCGACGCCGACAGCGACGCCCTCGAGGCCGGGCTCGAGGCGGCGACCGAGCGGGCCGAGCGGTTCGCCGTCGACGTCGCCGAGTTGGGCGTCCGTGAGGGATCCGCCCCCGCCGAGGACGGCCCCCTCGCATCCCCACACGCCGGCGCGTGGGTCTGGTTCGGTCGCGAGTGCCGGTTCGAACTCGATTCCGCTCGCCGCCGCGTGACGACCACCCTCCCGGGCCATCATCGGATCAAAGCCGGGTCATCGGACGCGTCCGTCGGCGTCGACCTCGCCGAGTCGCTCTGTGCGCCGGATCCGGACGCCGAGTTCCCGTTTGAGACCGTCGCGGAGGCGTTCGGTCCCGCCGATGGCGACGACCTTCGGATCGAACACGGGAAGCCCGACGGCCGGTTGATCGTCCTCGGTTCGGGCGAGGTGACCGCGGTCGACTCGGACGGCTCCGTGACCGTCGAGCGATCGATGACCGGCGGGGGGAGCTACGACGGCCTCGACGTCCCGCGGGAGGCCGGCGACGTCGCCGTGACGAGCCTCAAGGAGGGCCGGTGGTGGTACCCGACGACCTATCGCGGGGCGGACGGGACGGTGAAGGGGACCTACGTCAACGTCTGTACGCCCGTCGAGGTCTTTCCGGACGCCGCCCGCTACGTCGACCTCCACGTCGACGTGGTGAAACACGCCGACGGGATGGTCGAGCGCGTTGATGACGAGGTGCTCGATGCGTCGGTCGCCGACGGGGATATGCCCGAGACGTTGGCCGAGAAGGCACGGAGCGTCGCCGGCGCGTTGGAGAACGCCCTTTAAATAGGGGGCGGGCCGCCGCGGGAGCGGCTACCGATTTATCACCGCGTTAAAAGTGGTTCGCGGACTCGGTCTCGTATCGGAGGTCGCCGCCGCGGCCGCCCTCGACCGTGGAGGCCCCCTGATCGCCGCTGGAGGGGACCTTGACATGCACGTCGGTGACCTCCTCGAAATCCATGATGAGGTCCCGACGGATGTTGTCGGCGGTGATGTTCGAGATCCCACAACCCGAGCAGGTACCGCCGAGTTCGACGACGACCTCACCGGTCTCCTCGTTCGCCTCCCGGACGACGCTCGTCCCCCCGTGCATCTGGATGATCGGCATCTGACCGACCATCCATCGCTCGATCCGGTCCGCGAGGCTCTCGTCGCTCATACCCCTCCATACGGACCGGAACCTTTGGAAGGTTGCGGTTTGGGACTCCGCGACGCCACGGAAAACAAGTGTGTCATGATCTCACGTGTGGGTTTCCGTTCGACCCCCTCCTCGACTCACTCCGGCGACTGCGCCTCGAAGAAGACGTCCGGCTCCATGAGCTGCAGATCGACCACGTCGCGGTCGTCGAGCGGCCGCAGGCGGATCGTCAACGAGCCGTGGGTGTCGGCCGCCATGCGCATCGGCCCGGCGTCCTCATCGAAGAGGAACGTCGGCACACAGCATGCGAACTCGGAGTCCTCGTCCTCGCCGACGACGAGCCGGAAGGTGACACCGGCCTCCGTGGCCGCAAAGACGCGGAACGAGTCGATCTCGACCTCGGCCATCCGCTCGTGTACCTCCTCGAACGTCGATCCCGGAACCAACACGTCGAGCCGGGCGTCACCCTCGACCGGGTTGACGTCGCCCGGGCGGACCGAAAGCGCGTCCCAGCCCCGCTCGCGATACTCTTCGACGGTGGCGTCGGTGTCGGCCAACACGTCGGCCCATCGGTTATCCAGCGCGCGACGGTGGTGCTCGTTCATGTACGAATCCGGTGGACGGATGGGGATAAACGTTCGTCCCTGGTGGTCGTCGCCTGTGGCGGTCGTCGTCGATTCCGCCGCGTCACCGCTCGCGCACGACGACGAACTCCGCGAGGTCGCGCAGATAGCCGATCGCCTCGCTTTCGGGCGGGTCCGCGTCCGAAAGCGCCGCGAGCGCGAGCGCCGACTGCTCGCGGGCCCGCTGGTTCACCTCCTCCGGGGAGAGCGCCGTGACCTGGACGACCGAGGGGCGATCCATCTCGGCGTCCTGGCCGGTCGGCTTCCCGAGCGCGTCGGCGTCGGCAGTCGCATCGAGGACGTCATCGCGCATCTGGAAGGCGACGCCGACACGCTCGGCGTACTCGCCGAAGGAATCGACGACCGCGGGTTCCGCGCCGCCGGCGACCGCGCCGAGTTCGGCGGCCGCCCGAAAGAGCGCGCCCGTCTTTCGCCGGGCGAGGTCCATGTATTCCTCCTCGTTCGTGGGTCGGGCGACGAGCTCGGTCGCCTCGCCCTCGCCGAGTTCGACCATCGCCTCCGCGACGATCCGCATCGCCCGCTCGTCGGCTGAAAAGAGCGCGAACGCCTCGCCCAAGAGGCCGTCGCTCGTGACGATCGCCGGGCCGTAGCCGAACTCGGCCCACGCCGAAGGGGTTCCCCTGCGGACATCTGAGCGGTCGATGATGTCGTCGATGACGAGCGAGGCGTTGTGGACGAACTCGATCCCGGCGGCGAAGTCGACGGCATCCTCGGGGGCGCCGCCGAGCGCCTCGCAGGCGAGAATGGTCACCGCGGGCCGGACCCGCTTGCCGCCCGCGAGCACGACGTGTTCGAGCTCCGCGGAGAGTTCCTCGGGCTCGACCGCCTCGATCGCCGCCTCCAGCCGATCGCCGACGAGCCCGACACGACGCTGCAGATACTCCATTATCGGATCTCGGTGCCGATAGCGCAAAGGCCTGACGGAACGGGTGCGTGCTCGTGGGTGGACGGATGCGTGCTCCGGGCGACCGGATGCGTGCTCGCGGGCGTCCGGGGCGTCTCACCCCCAGACAGCGCGGCTCAAACGAACCGGACGCCGAGGTCGTGGAGCCCGTCGTTGTGCTGGGCGATGTTGATAAGCAACGGCGTGATCGCCTCGATCTCGGGGGCGTTGGCGAGCCCGCCCGCGTCGAGCGCGCGCAGCCCCTCGATCCCCTCCGCGAGGTCGGTCACGATCCCCTTCGCGTCCTCGTCGTCGCCGATCACGAGGGTGTCCACCCCGAGGTCGGCATCGAGGTTCGCCAGCCGGCCCGCCGCGAGGTTGTGGAACGCGCCGACGACGGCGACGTCCTCGGGGGCGGCCTTCGCGGCGATCTTCGTCACTGAGCCCACGCCGGGTTTGTGGTAGTGGAAGCCGTCCTCGTCGCGTTTCATCCCCGTCGCCGGCGAGACCAGGATGTCGCCCGCATCGAGGGCGTCCGCGACCTCCTCGACGGTGTCGCCAACGTGGTACGGCGGCACCGCGAGGACGACGACGTCGGCGCGTTCGGCGGCCGCGACGTTGCCGTGACCCGCGATCGAGACGTCGTCGACGCCACGGCTGTCGAGTTCCGTCTCGTAGGCTTCCGCCTTCTTTCGGGCCCGCTCCGGTTCACGCGAGCCGATGATCACCGTGTGTGGCGTATCGTAGGCCCACCGAAGCGCGAGTCCCTCGCCGATGTCGCCCGTCCCGCCGAGCAGCGCGATCTTCATACCCTCGCTGGGGTCGGCGTCGTCTTATCGGTTGTGTGACCGGCGGCCCTCGCCACCGTCGGTCAGCCTTTTTATTTCCACCGGGTGTCGGCCCCGTATGGACGAACAGGAACTCGTCGCCACCTTCATCGAGTGCCACGACCTCGACTGTCCGCTTCCCCACCGCGTCCTCGACCTCGAAAGCGAGGTGGGCGAGTTGGCGAAGGAGGTGCTGGTCTCGACCGAGTACGGCACGAAGCCTGATGATGCCTCGATCGCCGTCGACGAGGTCGGCGACGCGCTGTTCGCGCTGTTGGCGCTCGCGGACGCGGCCGATATCGACGCCGGCGAGGCCCTCGGGGTCGCCGTTGAAAAGTACGAGGGTCGGCTCGATGAGTCCGGTGGAGCCGGCTCTGAAGCGTGACGGCGACGCGTCGTTGATGACGGTCGGAAGTTGATAAATGTCCAGTAACACCCCGAAAACTATCGAACTCTCGGATACAACGGCCCGTCATTTGCCGCAGATCGTGGCCGTCCGTGGACACGGACACACACCGCGGAAAGCTTCTTATACGAGAGTGCCATAGTATAACATGCATGTCTAGCGCACCCAGTACGAACGAGGACGTGTTCGACGAGTTCCTGTCCGACCGCGGTCACGAGACGGAGATCGTACGCTGGGAGCGATCCTATAATAAGCTCCAATGTCCCGAGTGTGGTGCGCTTCATTCGGAAGGATCGACACACTGTGGCGTCTGCGACTGGCGGCCGAACTGAGCCCGGCACCCACACGCCGACTCCCGGGTCGAGATACCCCATCGATCGCCCCGCTTTCTTTCGGTGAGAATTCGCCGGTAGTATTATCTACTACGATCGATAATCTTCGATCATGCCGAGGTGCCAGAACTGTGATTCGTTCGTGACGCCGGACTACGTACGGGTGTTCACCCCCAACGGGGTCGACCGCCCCCGTGTCTGTCCTTCCTGTGAGGACCTCGTCCGTGACGGCGCTGACGTCCGCAAGGCGCGGGCGACCCGAAACAACTGACCTCGCGAGGGTCGATTCGACCCACGCCTCTTAAGGAGAACCGTGTTCATTAGGTCACCATGACCGATCCGACCGTGACGCGCCTGTTCGGCGGTCCCGGGAGCGGGAAGACCACCGCGCTCTTGGACCGCGTCGAGGGCATCTTGGACGAGGAGGACGCGGAGATCCGTGACGTCCTCGTCGTCTCGTACACCCGAGCGGCCGCCGCGGAGATCCGCGAACGCCTCGCCGAGCGCCTCGACATCTCGCCCCGATCCCTGCAGGGGAACGTCTCGACGATGCACGCGAAGGCCTACGAACTGCTCAACCTCTCGCGTGGCGACGTCGTGGGCGAGAAGGACAAACAGACCTTCTGTGAGGAGTACGGCATCGAGTTCGAGGACCAACACCGCGGCGCGGGCCGGCGGACCGCCCGCTCGACGACCATCGGCAACAAGATCATCGCCACCTCCCAGTGGCTCCAGCGGACCGAACGCGACGTGGCGGACTGGTACGACGTGCCCTTCCAGTGGAACGTCGAGGAGGTCAGGCTCCCGCCGGAGGTCGACCCGAACGCGCTTGAGGGGAACAAGTACACGCCGACGTGGCCCTCCGACGACGACCGCATCGACATCCCGGAGACGATCCGCGCGTGGCGCGCTTATAAAGGCGACAACGGCCTCGTCGGCTTCGCGGACATGCTCGAACGCGTCTCCCAGCGCTCGCTCGTCCCGAGCGTCGACTATCTGATCATCGACGAGTTTCAGGACATCACGACGCTGCAGTACAACGTCTATCAGGAGTGGCGACCGCACATGAAGAAGGTCCTCATCGCGGGGGACGACGACCAGGTCGTCTACGCGTGGCAGGGGGCCGACCCCGACCTGCTTCTCGACACGGCCGTCGACGAGGACGTCATCCTCCCGAACTCCTACCGGCTCCCCTCCGAGATCCTCAACGTCGTCAACGCGGAGATCCGCCACATCGACAAACGTCAGGAGAAGGACCTCCGCCCCCGAAAGGAGGGCGGCGCAGTGGAGGCGATCGAGTCGCCCTCGATGCTCGAACTCGTCCGCAACGTCCGCTACACGGTCGATGACGACGAGGGGAGCATCATGTGTCTCTTCCGGGCCCGATACCAGATGTTCGATTTCATCGACGAGTTCATCGACCACGGGATCCCCTTCACGATGCTCACCGACGGGCGGATGTGGACCGATCGGCTGCAGGAGTACGTGAGCGCGATCGAAAAGTCCGCTGCGGGCGACCCGGTCGACGGGCTTGAGGCCCGGCGGCTCGCCGATATGCTTCAGGAGTCGGCGTTCGGGACGAACTCCAGGGAGGAGTTCTACGACCTGATCGAGGACCGCGAGGAGGAGGCGGACGCCGACGACGCCGCCGAGATCGAGCTCACGACCGACGAGTTGAAATCACACATTCCGTTCCTGCCCGGCCCCGAAAGCGCCGATGACATGGTTCGGAAGGTGACGAGCTTCCAGCGCAAGTCGATGGCGGCCTACTTCAAAAACGACTATCGAGGGATGGATCCGACCCGCGTTCGTGTGGGGACGATCCACTCCGCGAAGGGTCGTGAGGCCGACCACGTCTTCGTCGCGACCGACCTCACGGAGAAGGTCGTCGAGCAGATGGCCGCCTCCATCGACGACCCGACGGCCGTCGACGGCGTCGACGAGTTCACCAAATCGACGAGCCCGGTCCCGATCCTCACCGACAACGAGCGCCGGGTGTTCTACGTCGGGATGTCGCGTGCCCGCGAGCGCCTCGTGATCATGGAGAACCTCATCAGCGGCGCGCCCACCCTCCCGATCAGCGTCCTGCTCTTCAACGAGCTTCGCGACGAGCCGGCGGCGGAGCTGATCGAGGAGGTCCAGAGCGAGCTCGCGGTCCCGGAACCCGAGCCGTGACCGAGGAGTCGGACCGATCACCGGGTGGCGGGGGTCGCTCACCGTCGACCGACGATCGCCGATCGACGGACCCGCTCACGCCGCCGGTCGAGCCGAGCGATAGCCGCCCGCGAGGTGACGCCCCGAAAACCGATCTTACACCGCTCGTCTCGGCGTGTCTCGAAGCTGACGCCGACGCTCTCGTCGTAATCGGCGACTGCTTCGACGACGACCTTCGATACCTGACGCGGTTTTCGGGCCCCGACCGACCGTTCGCGCTCGTCGTCGTTCCGGGGCCGACCGACCGGCCCGCCCGGGCGGTCCTCTGTGCGCCGGCGCTCTTCTCCGAGCAGGCGACCCGCGAGTTCGTCGAAGCGGCCCGG
>PWGU01000214.1 GCA_003554605.1 Halorubrum sp. | reverse complement strand
TGGGTATATAAGCGGAACCGGTGGGCGCGCCGCCACTGGTCCTCGATCCACCCCTCCAGCCCCTCATAACGTCGCCCGAGCGTCGAGCGAACGCGTGCGATCAGGCCCGCGGCGTCCTCGAAGGGGGCCGCCCAGACGTCCTCGCGACGGATGCGGTAGAGGTAGCCCCGCGTGCCCGGATCGGTGCGGGTCGTATCGACGAGGTGGGCGAACTCCGAGAGTCGCGCCCGCGTGAACTGCGTCGGCCGATCGACGACGACCTCGCGCCGGTTCGGGAAGGTCACCACCCGCTCGCGACGCGCCAGTTTGCCCCACTCGGTCGGGTAGTAGACGACGGGGTCGGTCTCGACGTCGACCCGGTCGACCGCGCCGTCCGAAACGAGCGTGTCGAGGGCGTCGCGGGCGGCCGCCTGGGTCGTCCCGAGCCGTCTCGCCACCTCGCTCGCGGTCGCGAGCGGCCGCTCCTCGGATTCGAGCGCGTCGTGAAACCGATCGAGGTCGATGTCGGAGCCGTCCGCGCCGTCGGATACCATCGTCTCCCCTCGGTGGTGGAGGGTGAAATGGATACCGTCCTGGGAGTCGAAAGGGAAGCCGGGTCCGTCGATGACCGACCTCAATCCGCCTCTACGATCACGGGTCCGTCACGGTCCAGTTTCGCGCGCCGCTGCTCGTTGAGCGCGTCACAGACGCCGCCTTGCCCCGTGACGTTCGTCCGGGCGAGTCGCCCGCGGCGGCGGACGAGTTCGAACGCCTCGACCTCGATCGGCTCGCCCTCCGGCGTGAGAAAGAGCGGGTCGTCATCGCTAGTCGCATGGCCGACGTCCCGCGCCTTCCGGAGATATCGATCGAGCGGGCGGGCCGGCACCGAGACGGAGAACGCGCCGTCGCCGAGGGCGATCGATGCCCGCGCGCCGTCCATCCGCGGGTCGACGTCCGGGTCGAATCGAAGGTCCGCGGGCGTGAGCGCAACGATTTGTTCGGGCGAGAGGCCGGCCGCAAGCAGCCGCTCGACGGCCAGATACTGCCGGGAGAGGCGGGCTTTGTCGTCGAGGGTCGCCCGGACCGAGCGCACCTCGCCGTCGGCGTCCGGAAACGCGTCCGCAAAGGGGAGTCGGCCGTTGACCCCCTCGTTTATCTCCCGTTCGTGCATGTGATCCCTGAGCTCGATCCTCGCCTCGCCGATCTCGGGGAGCGATTCGAGTTCGTCGCGCGCGTCGACGGCCATCATCCACGCGAACGCCGGCGAACACCATGCGGTCGGTAGCGTGAATCGGAGCGTGGCGGTCCGCTCGTCGAGTTCGATCGCATCGATGTAGCCGAGTTCGAGGATCGATTCATCCAACTCGGGGTCGGTCACCCGATCCAGCCGGGCACGGATCCGGTCGTGAAGACCCGCAGTCTCCTCGGATTCCGGGCGATTCGAGGGGGCTGTCTGGCTCATCAGTCGTCCGCGGGCGCGGCCGCGCCGTAGCTCTCGCCCAGTCCGAACTCCTCGCTTATCGCGTCGGTCTGGAACGCCTTTTTCCGTTCCTCGATGTCGATGTCGTAGAGTTCGGCGATGTTCTCGCCCATCAGCTTCTTTTTGGCTTCGAGGCCGAACTCGACGCCGTACTCCGCGTGCTGCTCGGCCGAGAGCTCCGTCTCCATCACGGCCTCGATCACCCAGTCGGGATCCCAGATGCCGTAATCCGAGCCGAAGGTGAGCTGGTCCTCGCCGAGCCAGTAGAGCAGCTCGCACATGATCTCGGAGAACTTCTTCGGACGGGAGAGCGCCATCGGCGCGGCGACGGCGATGCCGCCGTAAACGTTCGGCTCCTGGGTCGCGATCCAGCAGAAATCATCGAGCCGCGGGAGCCCGACGTGTTCGACGATGAAGTTCAACTCGGGGAAGGAGGAGGCGGCGAGGTCGACGTCGGCGACGTCGAAGGCGTCCTTGTTCAGCGGACGGATCGTCGGTCCCTTGTGCGGGTGGATGTTTTTGACGCCGAGGTCCGCGCATTTCTGGAGGAACTCGAACGCCTCGTCGCTGTCGAGCCGCCACCCCTTCGAGTCGCCCTTCCATTCGGCGGTGTACACCTTTGCGCCCTTGATGTCGTACTCCTCCTTCTGTCGCTCCAACTCCTTCATTCCGGCCTCGCCGTCCCGGGGATCCCAGCGGCCGTTCAGGACGAATCGGTCCGGGTGTTCCTTAAATAGGGTTCCGCCGAGGTCGTCGACGGTGTTGAAGCCCTCCGTATAAAACTCGTGCAGGTGGGTCGGCTGGTAGACGCCCATGTCGACGTAGTTCGTAAACAGGTCACGTTTGACCTCCTCGGGGGTAAACTTCCGATAATCGTCGATCCCCCGCTGTCGCTCCTCCGGCGTGAACGCGGTGTGGTAGTCGTAAAAACACTGGATGAACTGTTCGCCGCCGCGGTGTTTGATGTTCTCCTCCGACGCGTCCCACATGTGGATGTGCCCGTCGATGACGAACACGTCCTCTCCCTGGTGCTGATACATCGATCATGGGTATGGGTGACATAGGCATATATTTATCATAATTTATTATGTCAGTAATGTCAGCAACGAATAGGGATGCCTCAACCGTCCGCTACACCTGAAAAAACCCGGGAACGTTCGACGTGCCGTCGGTCCGGTCAGGTCGTTCGAGTCGGGGTCACTCGAACGCCGGCGAGAGGTTGGGAACGACCTGCTTCTTTCGGGAGACGACCCCGGGAAGCGGGGCGATGTGGTCGGTGAGCGTCGCCTCTAGCGCCTCGGCGATCGCGTCGGCGTGGTCGCCGCGGACGAGAAGCGTCGAGTCCTCCTCCAGGATGTCCGTGACGAGCAACAGCAGGTCGGTGTAGCCGCGCTCGCTGCGGGTCGCCTCCATCGCCTCCAGGATCTCCGCCCGTCGGTCCAGTACCGTTTCCGGCGTTACCGTTTCGATCTGCCCGATGCCGACGTGTGCCGACCCGAACTCGAACTCCTTGAAGTCGCCGAGGACGATCTCCGACGGCTCGCGTTCACCGAGCGCGCCCTTCCGTTCGAGCAGCGCTTTGCCGTACTCCTCGTAGTCGACCCCGGCCCGCTCGGCCAGCCGCTCGGCGACCGCCCGGTCCGTTTCGGTCGTCGTGGGCGAGCGCAGGACGAGCGTGTCGCTCAACAGCCCGCTGAGCAGTAATCCGGCCACGTCGCCGGGGATCTCGATGCCGGCGTCTTCATACAACTCGGTGATGATCGTCGCCGTCGAGCCGACCGGGCGGTTGAGGAAGAATATCGGCTCGTCCGTCCGGATATCACCGATCCGGTGGTGATCGACCACCTCGATGATCGCCGCCTCCCGGCTACCCGTCACCGCCTGCCCGTGCTCGTTGTGGTCGACGAGGATCAGCCGTTCCCCGGATGCGTCGTCGAGATACTCCGGCGGCTCCACGTCCCACCGGTCCAAGACGAACTGCGTCTCGGGGTTCAGCTCCCCGGCCCGTGCGGCGACGGCATCGGCCCCCTGCGCCCGTTTTAAGTGAGCGTACGCGAGCGCCGAGCAGATGGTGTCCGTATCCGGTTGCTGGTGGCCGATGACATACGGTGAGTTCGTCATACCCGATACACGGCCAGTGGTGTGGTATTTCCACCGATCACCGGTCGAGACCGATGTGCGGAGAAAATCGGGGACGGGAACAGCAATGATCGACCGCGCAGGCGATTTAGAACGGGAACAGCGAGTCGCTATCGGGGTCGCGCTCGATCAGCTCGATCTCGTGACCGTCGGGGTCCTTCGTGAACGCGTAGAGGTCGTCACAGCTCTCGGGGTCGCGGTAGTCCTCGGCCTCCCGCTCCATGAGTTGGTCCCAGTCCGTCTGGAGGTCGTCGACGCGAACACAGAGGTGGCCCCACGCGTCGCCGAGGTCGTAGGTGCGCCCGTCGTAGTTGTAGGTCAACTCGACGGCCATCGCCTCCTTCGAGGCCCCTCGCGGCTTCACGAAGTAGTTCGCGAACGTGTCCGACTCCCAGCGGCCGGTCTCTTCGTACTCGAACTTCCGGTTCCAGAAGCCGAGCGCCTCGTCGGCGTCCTCGACGCGGATCATCGTGTGGTCGATGCTCCACTTCTCGCCGAAGTCGCGTTTGACGATCTCGATCTCGTGGCCGTCGGGGTCCTTCACGAACGCGTAGCGGTTCCCGCAGGATTCGGGGTCGCGGTAGTCCTCGACGCCGCCCTCCATCAGCTCGTCGTACGACTCCTGGAGTTCGTCCTCGGGGACGCGGACGGCGATGTGTCCCCACGCGTTGCCGATTTCGAGGTCGTCACCGCCCTCGTTGTGGGTGAGTTCGAGTAATGCAGCCTCCTCGTGCATCTCCTCTGGGCCCATGTAGACGATGGTGAACCCGTCGCCCTCGTATCGATCCTTCTCCTCGTAATCGAGATGCGTGCCGTACCAGTCGAGTGACTCCTCGAGGTCGGCGACGCGGATCATCGTGTGATCGAGTGTTCCGTCCATACGCTGAGAACTGCAGCGTCTCGCTTATTAAAGGGCGCGATCGCTTAAATACAGGATTGCCGGTTTTATCCCGCTTCGCGGATCCGCGTTCGCCCCCGAGAGCGTAACGACTATCCCCCCGACTTTCATTGTCTCCGATATGGATTGGCCACACGACCCCGACGGGGAACAGGGGAGCGAGGGCGGCCGCCAGTACGGCCACGCCGTCTTAGCGAAGAAGCTCGACGAGGAGGAGGACTTCCCGCTCGCGGCGGCCGACTACGTCGCGGACTACGGCGACCACCCGATCCGGATCGATCACGAGACGGTCGTCTCCGTGGAGGACATCTTCGAACACGTCGAGGAGGAGGAGTTCGAGGACTTCATCGCGTTCCACCAGGAGCTCGGCCGGGCGATGCGGTCGGCCGGGTACTGGCCCTATGAGGGTGCCGAAGCGTTCGTCGACGGCTCCGCGTGATCGGCCGGCGGCGCTACACCGTCGAAGACGGACGTTTCCGCGGAGAACCCGGCAGTCCAGGCCGCCCCCGTCCCATTTAAGATACGGCGGGGCGACCGACCGGCCATGGAACACGAACGGATCGTTATTTTGGCCCACGAGGAATTTCCGGACCGCGCGAAGACCGCCCTCGGCGTCATGCGGTACGGCACCCAGGAGGTGCTTTCGGTGCTCGATCGCGACCACGCCGGCGAGCGTGTCCACGACCACGTTCCCGACATCGCGGACGCCCCCATCGTTTCCTCGTTCGAGGAGGCCGCTGAAGCCGCCGACGGCGACGTCGACGCCTTATATATCGGCATCGCCCCGATCGGCGGCGGCTTCGAGGACTCCTGGCGCGACGACGTCATCGCCGCCATCGAGGCCGGCTGTGATATCGTCAGCGGGCTGCACTACTTCCTGAGCGAGGACGAGGACTTCGTGACGCTCGCGGCCGAACACGACGTGCGGCTGTGGGACGTCCGCGAGCCGCACGAGGACCTCACCGTCGCCGGGGGCAACTCAGCCGACGTCGACGCCGACGTGGTCCTCACCGTCGGTACCGACTGTTCGGTCGGCAAGATGACCGCCTCGCTGGAGATCGTCGAGGCCGCCAAGGAACGGGGGATCGACGCCGCGTTCATCCCCACCGGCCAGACCGGGATCATGATCGAGGGCTGGGGGAACCCGATCGATCGGGTCATCTCGGATTTCACTGCCGGGGCCGTCGAGGAGATGATCCTGGAGGTCGGTGACGACTACGACCTCCTCGTCGTCGAGGGGCAGGGCAGCATCGTCCACCCCGCCTACTCGGCGGTCACCTGTGGAATCCTCCACGGCGCGATGGCCGACGGGCTCGTCCTCTGTCACGAGGAGGGCCGGGAGGTCGTCCACGGCTACGAGTCGTTCGAGCTGCCGTCGCTGCCGTCGTATATCGACCTCTATGAAAGCCTGGCCGACCCGGTTCACGAGGCGTCGATCGTCGCGGGCGCATTGAACACGCGGGGCATCTCCGACGACGATGACGCGGCGGAAGCTGTCGACGCGTATGCGGAAATGATCGGCGTTCCCGGGGCGGACCCGGTGCGTGACGGGGCCGAGGCGATTGTCGACGGGATCGTTGCGGGACTCGATTCGGGAGGTGAGACGCGATGAGCCTCGAAGCGACCTTCGAGCGCGTGACGCTTGAGCTCGCGGAGCCGTTCACGATCGCGCGGGGGACCCAGACCACGGCCGAGAACGTGATCGTCCGCGTGACCGACGAGGCGGGGATGACGGGCATCGGCGGCGCGGGGCCCGCTCCCCACTATGGGGAGACCGCGGACACCGTCGAGGCGGTGCTGCCGTCGCTGCTCGCGGTCGTCGAGGAGGTCGGCGATCCACACGCAATCTCCGAGATCGAAACCCGGATGGGAGGCGTGGTGAACGACAACCCGGCGGCGCGCTGTGCGGTCTCCATCGCTCTCCACGACCTCGCGGCCAAGCGGCTCGGGGTCCCGCTCTATCGGCTGTGGGGGCTCGACCCGGCCGCGGTTCCGGACACCTCCTACACGCTCGGGCTCGATACGACCGAGCGCGTCAGGGAGAAAGCGGAGGCCGCGGCGGACGTCGGCTACCCCATCCTGAAGATCAAACTCGGGACCGATCGCGACCGCGAACTCGTGGAGGCGGTGAAGGGGGCCGCCCCCGACGCGACCCTCCGGGTCGACGCGAACGAGGCGTGGACGCCCCGCGAGACGGTCAGAAACAGCGAGTGGCTCGCGGACTACGACGTCGAGTTCATCGAACAGCCGGTCCCCGCGGAGGACCCGGCCGGCCTGCAGTTCGCCTACGAACGCTCGGCGCTCCCGATCGCGGCCGACGAGTCGTGCGTCACGCTTGAGGACATCCCCGCGATCGCCGACCGGTGTGACATCGCCAACCTCAAACTGATGAAGACCGGCGGCCTGTTGGAGGCGCGTCGGATGATCGCGGCCGCCCGCGCACACGGCCTGGAGGTCATGTTGGGCTGTATGGCCGAGTCCAACGCCTCCATCGCGGCGGGTGCGGCGCTCGCGCCGCTTCTCGATTACGCCGACCTCGACGGGTCGCTGCTGCTCGCTGAGGACCCTTATGATGGGGTCGACCTCTCGGAGGGACGGATCCGCCTCGGCGACCTCGACGTCGCGGGCACGGGCGCACGGCCCACCGAATAGGGGGAGGTAGCCGGCCCACTGAATAGGGGCAAGTGGCCGGCCCCTCGGCCGCCGGATGGCGGAACGTCCAAACCCCTCCGCGCCGAATAATCGACGTGTCCGTTCCCGAAACCTCTCGCGTGTACACGCTCGCACGGCGACCGACCGGCACGCCGACGCCCGACGACTTCGACCTCGAAACGCGCCCGACCCCGACCCCCGGCCCGGGATCGGTTCTCGTCAGAACGCTCTACCTCTCGGTCGACCCCTATATGCGCGGCCGGATGCAGGCCGGTGAGTCGTATGCGGAACCGTGGGCCGTCGGCGACCCGCTAGAGGGTGGGGTCGTCGGCGAGGTCGTCGCCAGCAACGGCGGCGGCTACGAGCCCGGAACGATCGTCACCGGAAACCTCGAATGGGCCGACTACGCCACGGCCTCGCCCGCGGAACTCACGCCGGTCGATCCCGAACGAGGGCCGATCTCGGCGTCGCTCGGCGTCCTCGGGATGCCCGGAAACACCGCTTACTTCGGCGTGACCGAGGTTGCACAGCCGACGGCTGGCGAGACGTTCGTCGTGACCGGGGCCGCCGGCGCGGTGGGGTCGGTCGCCGGCCAGATCGCGGCGCTCAACGGCGCGCGCGTCGTCGGCTTCGCCGGCAGCGATGAGAAGGTGGCGTATCTGGAGGACGAGCTCGGGTTCGACGCCGCCATCAACTACGCGACCACCGACGACTACGTCGCCGCACTTGAGGCGGCCGCTCCCGAGGGCGTCGATGCCTACTTCGACAACGTCGGTGGGCCGATCACGGATGCGGTCTTCTCCAATCTCAACGTCGACGCCCGCGTCGCCGTCTGCGGACAGATCTCCTTATATAATGCGACGGAGCTCCCGACCGGCCCGCGAAAGCTCATCACGCTCGTCGAAAAGCGTGCGACCGTCGAGGGCTTCCTCGTTAGCGACTTCGCCCCACGGTTCGAGACGGCGACCCGCCAACTCGCCGAGTGGGTTGCGGCCGGGGACGTTCAATACCGTGAGACGGTCACCGAGGGGCTGGAGAACGCGCCGGAGGCGTTCATCGGGCTCTTCGAGGGGGAGAACATCGGCAAACAGCTCGTCAAAGTCGGCGAGCGCTCCGACGGGCACTGACGGGCACTGACGGGTCCGGTTCCCTTCGGCGATCTCAGTACTTTCGTTCCGCCGAGGACAACTCCAGCGCGTCGTAGAACCGCTCATCGAGGCGGTCGCGGTCAGCGAGCCAGCCCCCAAAGTCACTCGGGTCGCTCGGGTAGTCCTCGTACAGTCGCTCGTAGTCGGCGACGTAATCGCGCGTCCGTTTCAGCCCAATGACGGATTCATAGACCGCGGACCGATCGACCCCGAGCGTGTCGAAGGTCCCGGCACGGGACTCCGAGACGAAGTTCCGTAGGACGCCGATGGCGAGCGACATCGTGCTCCCGAAGCCGTCCGCATTCCGTTTCGTGCCCACGATCTCGCGTAGCTCCTCCTCGGGCAGGAGCGCGGTGAGCGCCCGCAGCACGTTGACCTCGATCGAGCTCGCAGCGACGTTGTAAGCGTCCCACGCGGCGAGCTTCGCGGCCTCGCCGTGATCCCGGTACAGCCAGCGATTGTGTTCCCAGAGGCCGGCCTCCGAGACGTCACCGTCCTCCACCGCGAGCGCGGCCGCGCGGCCGGCCGAGTAGCCGGAGTAGGCCGCCCCACGAATGCCCTTGCCCGTGATCGGATGGGTGGTGCCGGCCGCGCCGCCGGCGGCGAGGTAGCCCGGCGCGACCATGGAATCCAGCGGCCGGCGAAGCGCGATCGAGGACCCGATCTTATTCCCCGTGCCGAACCGCTTGGCGACGGTCGCGCCCTGAAACTCGGGCCGGTCCTCGATGTCCCTCCGAAGTCGGTCGACGAGTGGGATCGGCGGCTTGCTCATCTGAAAACCCAACCCGACGTTGATCCGTGTCGGCGAGCGCGGGAAGTACCAGACGTAGCCCATCTCCTCAAGCGGCTTCCCGATGATCGCGTCGTGATATTCCACCGGTTCCTTCGTTTCGATGATCTCGCGGTAGGCCGACCCGAAATGGGTGTAGTGGGGCACCTCAAAGGTCGGCTCAGCGGGCGTATCGAGCGCGTCGAAGGGGACCATGTCCTGGAGGATCGACTGTGCGCCGGCCCCATCGATCAACACCGAACAGTCGTACGTGACGGGCTCGCCGGCACGGACCGCCTCGACGCCGGTGACCCGGCCGTTGTGTGTCACCCCGTTTACCACCGTGTCGTAGTGTTGGGTCACCCCGGCCTCGGCGGTCGCTTCGAGGAGCCGCTGGCCGAACTCGTATCGGTCGATGACGTTGCTGCCGTCGCTGTACGGAATCGCCTTTCGGACGCCGACCTCCTCGTCCCACCACTCGATCCGTTCGATGCCGTCGTTGGTGAACACCGCCGGGTCGTCGGCGATCGCCGCCATATCGATCGGCCCGGGGTAGTTCTTCGGGTCCCGCGGGCTCTTCATCGCGTCGCCACAGGCGATGAAGCCGCCGCGCTCGCGGGATTTTCGTTCCAACTGAACCACGTCCGCCCCGTTAGCCGCCGCGGTCGCCGCCGCGAAACAGCCCGCGATACCACCTCCGACGACGACGACATCGTACGTTTCGTTCATGATCTGAGCCGACCCTTACCACACCACGGAGCCTGAGGCTACTACCGTTTGCGATCGAACGCGGTGTGTGGATCGGGGAACGACCTTTATATTCAACCCCCGAATCTCGTCCCGGACATGACGCTGACCGACGAGGCGGCCGCCGCGGACCGTGACGGGGAGCTCACGCTCCTCTTTAGCCTCGGGGCCATCAGGTCGCTCGCGGACCCGGCCGCAGCGGTCGCGGACGCGCGGCGCTGGAGCCGCTACGTCGGGGTCGTCGCCAACGACGCCGCCGAGGTTGAGACGTTTTGTCGTACCCACGGGATCGACAACGACTATCGACTCCGGAGCTGGGACAAGGCAGGACTCGTTCAGGACCTCTATGAGGAGGTCGACACGCCCCGACACGTCTTCGTGGGCACGACCGAGGGCGACCGTCGGGTCGCCATGCAGGCCGGTTGGGAGTATCGACCTGTCGAGGAGGCCGCCGACCTGGCGGAGTGGTCGCTCGGGGATCCGTCGATGGGTGATGCGGCGGGAGGTGGAAAGGAGGGTCTCTGGGCGCGGCTGCGTCGCGTGGTCCGTGATCGGCTCCGGTGACCGACGGTCGGAGGCTAGAGAACGCCGGCTCGCTCCGCGCGGGCAACGATGCCGCGGGCCATCTTGTCCGTCGCCTCGTCCACCATCTCACCGTCGACGCTCACGGCCCCCCGTCCCGCCTCCTTTGCCTCGGCGTACGCCTCGACGATCCGCCGTGCCTTCTCGGCCTCCGCGGAGGAGGGGGCGAACGTCTCGTTTGCCGGACCGATCTGGCTCGGATGGATAGCCCACTTGCCGTCACACCCTATCTGGCTCGCCCACCGACAGGAATCGCGGTAGCCCTCGGTGTCGTCGATGTCGGCGTAGGGACCGTCTATCACCTGCAACCCTTGGGCCTTCGCAGCGTGGGCGATCCGCGCGAGTTGGTAGTGCCAGTAGTGTCCGGGATAGTCCCCGCCCGCCCCGATCGTCAGCCCGGCGGCCCCGACGCTCGCGGTGTAATCGCCGGGCCCGAACACGAGCGATTCGAGCCGGTCGGAAACGCCGGCGATCTCGGCGACCTTCGTCATCGCCTCCGCCGACTCGATCTGTGCCTGCAGGCCGATCGCCCCGATCGGCAGGTCATTGTTGCGCTCGACCTGTGTCAACAAGTTATCCACGGTGGCGACCGTCTCGGGGTTGTTCGCCATCGGGACCATGATCGTCTCGATGTGTTCGCCCGCTTGACCGACAACCTCGATAATATCGTCGTAGAACCAGCGGGTGTCGACCCCGTTCATTCGGTAACAGGAACGGGTCCGCGACCAGTCGTGTTCGATCAGCCCCTCGATCACGTTCTCGCGGGCGTCGATCTTCTCACCGGGTGCGACCGAGTCCTCCAGATCGAGAAACGCCTCGTCGGCGCCCGACTCCGGCGCACGGGCGATCATCTTCGGGTCCGAGCCCGGCGTGGCGAGCTGGCTCCGCCGGAGGGTCACCTCGCTCATCAGCGGCCCCCCGCGCCCGGGCCGTCGGCGGTGATCGGGTCCCGTTCCTCCTCGGAGAACCCCGCCGACCCCTCCTGTCGTGCCCGCGCATCGGGGTCAAACTCCGCTTCGATCTCCTGATATCGTGGCACGAAAGACAGTTCGTGGTGGCTCTCGGTTTCGTGGCCGATGTAGCGCTCCTCAAGGTCGAACTGTGCTTGCTCGTCGGCTTCGGCGATCGCGGTGAAGTCCTCGTAGGTCGCGTGGGCACCCGAATGGAGCCCGTAGAGCGTGATGAAGAGGTACTGATACCCGAGGTCGCCGAGCTCCTCGAAGGTGAGGGGGTCGTCCTGTGCGCCCCACTGGAACGAGGAGGAGTAGTTGAACGCGAGGTCCAGGTCCGGGTGCGTCTCGTGGATCGTCTCGGCGTAGTTGATCGCGTCCTCGCGTGACGGGTCGGGCATCTCCGGCCAGACGAGGTCGACGCCGGCGTCGGCGTAGATGCGGCCACGTTCGAGGGGCTCCTCCCAGTCCCCGTTGGCGGAGCCGTAGGCGTCCGTTCGGGCGATGATGACGGTGTCCTCGCTCTGTCGCGCATCGACGGCGGCTTCGAACCGCGCTCGGGCCTCCTCACGGGGGACGATCTGCTTGCCGGCGATGTGGCCGCACCGCTTCGGCGAGGTCTGGTCCTCGATGTGGACGGCGGCGACGCCGGCCTTCTCGTACTCGCGGACCGCCCGCCGAACGTTGTGGATACCACCGTAGCCGGTGTCACAGTCCGCGATGACGGGGAGGTTCGTCGCCTCCACCATCCGTTTGGCGTTCTCGACCATCTCGGTCATCGTGACCATCTCCAGATCGGGGAAGCCGAACTGGCCGAGCACGGTCGAGTAGCCGCTCATGTACACCGCATCGAGGCCGGCCATCTCCGCGAGGCGGGCGTCGAGGGCATGGTAGATCCCGGGCGCGAAGGTATACTCCTGCTCGTCGAACAGCTCGCGGAGCCGTCGTCCGGCCGGGTTGTCGATATCGCGTCGATACACGTCGTCGTTGAGTTCGGTTGGGTGCATTGGGGTTCAGCTCGTGTCGCGTTCGGCGGTCGTCTCGCTGGCGTCCCGGATGAACGTCGTCGGGTCCGGGCGTGGTCCACTGCCGGTTCCCGCAAGTGGAACGGCGGTCATCGATCCCCCTCCGTCCGTGTTCGTCGGGTCGGACGAAGGTCCGGGACGAGCGGGGCGTCCCGCTCGTTGGGTTCCGGCGGTCGTGTCGGCGGACGGGACCGTGTCGATCGATCGGTCGATCTCCGATCGGTAGGGTCGATCGTCGTCGGGCACGGGGGGACGAGGGGCGCGCCGGCCTCCTCGGTCATCGGCGTGCGCCCGGGTATCTGTCGGGAATAAGCGTGGGTCCGTCCGTCGTTGCGATCGCGTTCGTCGCTCCGCCTGCCGTCCGTCGTGGTGTCCGTCGGCGAGGCGGTATCCGTTGTTCGGTCGGTCGTTCGACGGTTCTCCGTCGGTCGGTCAGAAAGTGGTTCGTTGTCCGCTGTTCGGTCGGTCGTCGATGTCGTTCGCATTTGGTGGGTTTTGGGTTCGGTATGTTTCGGTCGGCGGTCGGGCGCTATCGCGTGTTCTCGGATGGTTGCGTACGGATACGGGCATCGTGGCTATGGCTCGCGGTGCGACCTGAATAAAGTTAATGATAGTTAGTGATAATATGAAGCATATGATTTAATCATCCTAAAGTGGCCGCCATCAGCGATGGAACGGGGACTCATCGCGCGCGACTCCGCCCTATCCACTTGAGAACGGGAACTGTCCGTCCGATGTCAGGCGGGAATGGTCCTCGAAAAACGGTGTGCCGTTCAGATCCCCGGTGGCTTTTCCGGTCCGTCGTGCTGGTTTAGTTTCGCGGCTCGTCGGCGTCGACCTCCGACTCCTCGAGTTCGACGTCGGCCTCCACGTCGGCGTCGGCTCCCGCGTCGCCGTTGACGTCGGCTTCTCCCGTCAATTCGTCGAGTTCCGCCTCGACCTCGGCGTCGTTCAGTTCCGCTTCGAGGTCGTCGAGTTCGGCGTCGACCTCCTCGTCGCTCGCGTCGGCGGATCCGTTCTCCCCGCCGCCGCCCTTCCCGAGTTCGCCCTTCAGCGTCTCCAGTTCGGATTCGACCTCGCTGTTCGCCGAGAGGCTCTCCAGTTCGCGGTCGAGGTCGTCCTTGTCCGAGAGCGCGTCCTCGAACGCGCCCGAGTCCTGCAGTTCGTCCATCGCCTGCGCCCGCGCCTCCATCTCCTCGGTTCGCTCCTCGGCGCGCTCTATCGATCGGCTGACGTCCTCCATCTCGTCGCCGACGCCGGTCATCGCCTCGCTCACCCGCGAGGAGGCCTCCGCGGCCTCGTACCGGGCCTTCATCGTCTCCTTTTTCGTCCGGAACTCCTCGATGCGGTTCTGGAGCTCGTTCTTCTTGTCGACGAGCTGTTCCTGGGTGTTCTCCAACTCGGCGATCTGCCCTTCGAGCTCCTCGATCTGCGCCATCTTCGATTTCTTCTTTTCGAGCGCCTTCCGGGCGAGGTCGTCACGGTCCTGCTGAACCGCCTCGCGGGCCTGTCGGTTGTGCTTCTCGACGTTCTCCTCCAGTTTCCGCCGCTGGATCTCCAGCCGTTTCTTCTGGGTCGTGAGGTCCGCGATCCCCTGTTTGACGTCCTGGAGCTCGTCACGCATCTGTTCGTACGAGTAATCGAGCGTCTCCGTCGGGTCCTCCGCCCGGTTGAGGAGGGCGTTCACCTTCGAGCGGATGACGTAGGAGGCACGAGAGAGGATTCCCATACCCGTCATACACGGGCCAGCCGTTAAAACCCCCTGTGGTTCAGCGCGCACGTGCGGCCCGGAGGCCACCCGCTGGCTCGAATGGAGGCCACCACGACGGCCGGCCGAGAAGCATCCTGAAGATTTATTCGGGTCGTAGTTGTACCCGCGCTCATGGACATTGGCGTGCTGACCGTCCCGCTCGGCGACGAATCGATCGAGGACGCCGTCGCGTATCTCGACGGACTCGGCGTCGACGCCGTCGAACTCGGCGTCGGCGGCTGGCCCGGCGAGGCCCACCTCGACCGGGCGGAGGTCCTCGGTGACGACCGTGCCCAGGAGGAGCTCCGCGCGCTGTTGCGTGAGCACGACCTCCGGATCTCGGCGCTCGCGACCCACAACAACCCGCTACACCCGGATCCCGACCGTTCCGAGGAGGCGGATCGTGAGCTCCGCGAGGCGATCGCGCTGGCCGACGAACTCGACGTCGGGACCGTCACCTGCTTTTCGGGGTTGCCCGCGGGCGCGCCGGGCGACTCGACGCCGAACTGGATCACGGCGCCGTGGCCGACCGAACACGCCGACGCCCACGAGTATCAGTGGGAGGAGGTGGGGATCCCCTACTGGTCGGAGATCGCCGCACACGCCGACGCCCACGGGGTCGACGTCGCCATCGAGATGCACCCGAACATGCTCGTCTACGAGCCGACCGGGTTGGTGACGCTCCGGGAGGCGACTAACGACCGGATCGGCGCGAACTTCGATCCCTCCCATCTCTATTGGCAGGGGATCGACGCCACCGAGGCGATCCGTTATCTCGGCGAGCGTGACGCGATCCACCACGTTCACGCGAAGGACACCAGGGTGTACGACGCGAACGCCCGGGTGAAGGGGGTCCTCGACACGACGGCGTACACCGAGGAGCCCGACCGCTCGTGGCTCTTCCGCTCCATCGGCTACGGGCACGACGAGGCCCACTGGAAGGACGTGGTTTCCACGCTCCGGATGGTCGGCTACGAGGGCGCGCTCTCGATCGAACACGAAGACTCGCTCACCTCCTCGCGGGAGGGACTGGAGAAGGCCGGGGATGTCCTCAGGCGGGCGGTCTTCGAGACGCAGCCGGGCGAGGCGTACTGGGCGGAGTGAGGGGAAACTGACGGAGACACATCGACACAGATTATGACGGACACACCGCTGAAGATCGGCGTTCTGGGGTATCGATTCATGGGGAGAGCACATGCGAACGCGCTGGCGCGGCTGCCGATGTTCTTCCCCGACGCGCCGACCGTCGAGCGACATACGCTCATCGGGCGCGACGAGGACGCGCTGGAGACGGCCGCGGATCAACTCGGCTTTACCCACACGGAGACGGATTGGGAGGCCACGATCGACGACGTCGACGTCTTCTACAACCTCGGACCGAACCCCCTCCACGTCGAGCCCTCGGTGGCCGCCTTGGAGGCCGGCGTGCCGGTGCTCTGTGAGAAGCCGCTCGCGCCGACGCTCGCGGGCGCGGAGACGATGGTTGATGCCGCGGCGGACGCGGACGTCCCCGTCGGCTGCGCGTTCAATTACCGGTTCGTTCCCGCGATCCGCTACGCCCGTGAGCTGATCGCCGCCGGCGAGTTGGGCGAGATCAGACAGGTTCGCGGTCGCTACTTACAGGACTGGCTCGTCGACCCGGAAGCCCCGTGGGCGTGGCGGATGGACGCCGACCTCGCCGGCTCCGGCGCGCTCGGCGACCTCGGCGCACACACGGTCGACCTTGCGGGGTTCCTCGTCGGCGACATGGTCGGCGAGATCGAGCGCGTCTCCGGGCACCTCCAAACGTTCGTCGACGAGCGTCCGGTGTACGACGACGCGGGCAGCGTGGCGGAGCGCCGGGAGGTCAGCGTCGACGACGCCTACACCGCACAGGTCGCCTATGAGTCCGGGGCGATGGGGAGCTTCGAGGCCTCACGGTTCGCCACCGGGCATAAAAACGATCACACGATCGAGGTGCACGGGTCGAACGGGAGCCTCCGCTTCTCGCTTGAGCGGCTCAACGAGTTGGAGGTGCTGACCGGTGACTCGCGGGGCTATGAGACGGTGCTCGTCACCGACGAGGACGACCCGTACGTTGACCGCTGGTGGCCCCCCGGCCACGTCCTCGGCTGGGAACACACCTTCGTCCACGAGAACTACGAGTTCCTGACGGCGGTCGCCGAGGGTGGGGAGTTCTCGCCCTCGTTCGCGGAGGCGTACGACGTCCAGCGTGTGTTGGAGGCGATCGCCCGTTCCGACGCGAACGGCGAGTGGGTCACCCCGAAATAGGCCGGTCGACGGCGGGGTCAGCCCGGGAGTCCCTCATCGAAGGGGTTCTCCTCCCATCCCTCGATGTCGGCCTCGTTCGGGTCATGGGAGGCGAGCGTCGCGCTCCGATCAAAGGCGACGGGGTTCCAGACGACCTCGATCTCCTCGTTCCCGGTCGCGCCGTCGACGGTGATCCGGTCGCCGGGTTTCACCAGCCCGTCGGCCGGCCAGGAGCCGAACTGGACCTCCCCATTGGGGTCGGAGCCACGGACGTGCAGGGCGTCTGCGCGGATGGGGTCGCCGCCGAGATGCATGATCGTTACCTCGCCGTCGTCCGCGTCGATCTCCATCTCCGCCTCCGGCGGGGCCACCCCGTCGATGAACCCGAACACCGCCGCGCCGACGACGGCCAACAGGAGGACGACCACGCCGACCAGCAGGCCCGTGCCCGCCATCGGCGTGAATCCTCGTCGGTCTGCTCGGAAGCGGCTCATTCATCGGGGTATTCCCGTCTCGGGGTATAACAGCTTTCGGCCCCATATTCAGCGGTGATAATCCCAGGACGACCGGGATCGGAACGCCGTTATTCTCCCCATCCGAAGGGAGGGTGTGTCGACGACAGCACGACGGGCCAGCGGGCGTGAACGTGGACCACGCGGGTTGGTCGCCGCATGGGTTTCGGTCCTGATCCGTCCCACGCGTTTCTTCGAACGATCGGTGAGCCCCGGGGATCAGGCTCCGGGGTTGACCTTCGCGGTCGTCGTCGCCGGCGTCTACGCGCTCGGCTGGATGGCCGCCGATCCCACGGTAATCCCGCCTATCGCCGAACCCCCGGTGCTCTCGGCGATCGTGGTGTTCCTCATCGTGATCGCGCTCGGCGCGCCCGTCGGGCTCCACTTGACGGCGGCGGTCGCCACCCTCTCGCTGCTCGTCGCGAGCGTCGAACTCGATGACGGCGTCTCCGTGCGTGACCGTGGGGGCGTCAGCGAGACGGTGCAGATCGTCGCCTACGCCAGCGCGCCGATGGCGCTCGCCGGGCCGCCGATCCCGGTGCTTCGGGCGCTCTGTGGGCTCTATGCGGGGGCGCTTCTCGTGATCGGCCTTCGGTCGGTCCACGGGACGACAATGGCCCGTGCGTTCATCGCGGCGGCCCCCCCAGCGCTCCTCGGCTATGGCGTCGGATACAGGGCCGTCGCCGCGGTCCGATCGCTTCTCGGCGGGTGATCGGTATTTACTAACACTGACGGTGGATCGCCGATGCTCGCTCGCGGCGGGCTTTCGACAACCGTTTTAAGGCCGAACTATTGGGTGTATGCAAATGGGTTCGTGTCTCATCTGTGGCGTCCCCGTCGACGGGCACATCTGTGGCTCACACGAGGAGGACGTCGCGTTCGAATTCCGGGGCGACTCCCCGCATCAGCTCGTACCGAATCGCTTCTACCGCGGCACCGTCGACGGCTACGCCGAGTTCGGCGTGTTCATCGACGTGGCCCCCGGCGTCACCGGTCTGCTCCACCGCTCCGAGATCGACCGCCGACTCGAGAGCCTCGATTGGGAGCCGGGCGACGACGTCTTCGTGCAGGTAAAAGGCGTCCGCGACAACGGGAACATCGACCTGACGTGGTCGATCCGACAGACCGAACGAGAGTTCCGTGGCGTCCTGATTCAGGACGGCGACACCGACCGCGACCCGGCTGCTGAGGCCGAACCTGCGGGTGAGGAGGACGACGCCGACGCCGTCGAGGAACCCGTTGATCCGGAGCCGGCGACGTCCGGTGCGGATCTGGACACCGCGGAAGACGATAAGGAGGAAGACCCCGCCGAGGGGGTCGACACCGATGACTTCGAGGGCGACGACGCGGAAGACGTAGCCGAGGGCGATGATGCTGGCGACGTAGCCGAGGACGATGATGCGGACGCGACATCCGAAACGTCCGAGGATGCGGACGCGACATCCGAAACGTCCGAGGATGCGGACGCGACATCCGAAACGTCCGAGGATGCCGCCGAACCGGAACACGTCGCCATCGAGACGCTCTCGGCGCGGGTCGGTGACCCGGTCAGGCTTGAAGGGGAGGTCGTGAGCGCTCGACAGACCGGCGGCCCGACGATCTTCGAGATCCGCGACGGGACCGGCGTGGTCGACGTGGCCGCGTTCGTCGAGGCGGGCGTCCGGGCATACCCCGACGTCGTTGTCGGCGACGTCGTTCGAATCACCGGCGAGGTCGAGAGCCGCCGCGGCGACATTCAGGTCGAGACCGAGGGTCTCGTCGTCCTCGACGGCGACGAGGCCGAGGCGGTCCACACGCGGCTCGCCGAGGCGCTCAGCGACGAGGCACGCCCCGAGGGGCTACAGCCGCTCGCGGGCGACGAGGCCGTCGCTGAACTCGGTGAGGGCCTGCTGGATGCCGCCGAGGCGATCCGCCGGGCCGTCCTGGAGTCACGTCCCGTCGTCATCCGACATCCCGCGACCGCCGACGGCTACGTCGCCGGCGCGGCCGTCGAACGGGCGACGCTTCCACTGATCCGAAACGAACACGCGAAAAGCGACGCCGAGTACCACTACTTCACCCGACGCCCGCTCGATGAGCCCGTCTACGGGATGAACGCGGCGACGAACGACGTCACACGGATGCTGCAGGATCGCGACCGCCACGACGAGAAGCTCCCGCTTTTCGTCCTCCTCGGGACCGGCTCGACGGTCGAGTCGGCCGACGGGCTCGACCTGCTCTCGATCTACGGTGCGGACGCCATCGTGATCGACGCGGCGGTCGCGGATCCGGAGGTCCGCGAGTCGGTCGAGACGCTCGTCTCGCCGGAGCTTGCGGCCGTCGACGGCGACCTCTCGACGGCTGCGCTCGCCGCCTCGATGGCCTCGGCCGTCAACGACGGGGTTCGCGAGGACCTGTTGCACCTCCCCGCGGTGAGCTACTGGGAGGAC
>PWGU01000041.1 GCA_003554605.1 Halorubrum sp. | reverse complement strand
GTGGGGAGCCTCGGCAACGCCCTCATGGGCGCGCTCGCGGACGTCGAGTTCGGCGACCGCGACGTGGCCTACGTCGGGGAGGTGGTGCAGGACGGGCTGCTCGACATGCTGGATGCCGGCGACCTTCGCGGCGCGAGCGCCACGTCGCTGGCGCTGTCGACGGCGGGTCAGGAGCGCTTCTTCGAGCGCATAGACGACTACGCCGCGGACGTCGTGTTGCGTCCAGCAGACATCTCCAATGCGCCGGAGTTGATCGACCGGTTCGGCGTCGTCGGCGTCAACAGCGCCGTCGAGGTCGACCTTTACGGCAACGTCAACGCCACACACATCCGCGGGACACACGTCGTCAACGGGATCGGCGGCGGTGGCGATTTCTCGCGGAACTGCCGATTGGGGGTGATCGCGCTGCCCTCGACGGCGGTCGGCGGAGACGTGTCGCGGATCGTGCCCGTGACGTCCCACGTCGATCACACCGAACACGATGCGAGCGTCGTCGTCACCGAACACGGGGTCGCCGACCTTCGGGGGCGCTCGCCACGCGAACGGGCCGCGGCGCTGACGGCGGTCGCCGACCCGTCCTTCCGCGAGGATCTTCGGGCGTATCGAGAGCGCGCAGGCGAGGATGGAAACACCCCGCACGACCTCGATACCGCCCACTCTTGGCGCTGAGCTGAAGTGATGCGGGTCGAGCGACTTTTTCCAACCTTCGAATTCAGGAATTTTCAAAACGAATACCCGATACCGAGTAACGGCTTCGAGAAAACGGGATCAGAACCTGATAATTATCGTTCGTGACGATACGCTTTTGTATATCGGCCGGTACCGGACGCATACATGTTAGATGGTGACAAGCCGACCCGACGTGATGCGTTGAAGGCGATGGGCGCGATGGGCGTCGTCGGGCTTGCGGGCTGTACCGACGACGACACATATACGTTCACGCTGGCCGGCACGTCCAGTGGGAGCGCAACACAGCAGGCGGGACAGGCGCTCTCGCGTGCGGCGGACGAACACAGCGATAGCATCAACGTCACGGTCCAAGAGACCGGTGGATGGACGGCAAACGTCTACGACTACGACGACGGCGAGTTCGAGACGATCGGGGTCGACACCAACTCGATGGCGAAGGCGTTCAACAGCGAGGACCCGTTCGATGAGGAACCGGTCGACGACGTCCCAAATCAGGGGCCGCTTTTCACCAGCCTGGAGATGATCTGGGGGGCGATGG
This sequence comes from Halorubrum sp., assembly GCA_003554605.1. Classification (GTDB taxonomy): domain Archaea; phylum Halobacteriota; class Halobacteria; order Halobacteriales; family Haloferacaceae; genus Halorubrum. The sequence continues at coordinate 3,523 of PWGU01000041.1, read as the reverse complement.
AGGGCTCGGACATCGAATCGACGGCCGACCTCCGCGAGGGGGGCTACACGATCTATCCGATCGAACCCGGCTTCGGGACTCGACTCATCACCGAGGAGGTGCTCAGGGAGGACGGTATCTGGGACGCCAACGATATCAACAACGAGGACACCGACGACATCCCCGGGGCCGTCGAGGAGGGCCGGGTGGACGCGCTGTGTGTCTACGGCTCGAACCGCGTCCAGCTCGCCGGCTGGTGTCAGGAAGTCGACGTGCGCAGCGGTGAACAGCTTTACGTCATCGAGACGGACGACCACTTCATCGAGACGGTCGAAAGCATCGACGGCGCCCGCGCCGACACCTTCGAACCGTATGGGTGGGAGCAGGACGTAACCAGCGAACTCGGCATCGACGAGGTGTTCAGCTGGGTGCTCGACGGGTTCTGGGCGTTCAGCCCGGACATCCCTGCGGACGCAACGCGTGAGTTCACGCGCGTCATGCACGAACACCACGAGACGATGCGTGAATCCGACCCCTCCGTGATCGATTACGGTGAGGACCCCGGCATGCTGGCAGCGGCGGTGCTTGATGACATTCCGGTTCACGCCGGTGTCGCCGAGTACTTCCAGGAGATCGACATCTGGGACGACAGCTGGGTCGAAGGCTAATTCACCCTCGTCGGGAGCCTCCTGGAAATCCAATCGCCCCTCTCAGTATTTCGATCGAACGACCATTCACACGACCAATGAACGCCTCACATGACAGAAGATAGCGGCACCGAGGACGTATCGGCCGATCCGGTACGTGACGAGCTAACGAAACACGACGTCGAACCCGACCTCGCCGATCGACCGATAGGTGAGGGCATCCGTGAGCGTCTCACGCGGACCGCGCTCAAGCGGCGGGCGACGATGAACGCGGTCCTCGGTGTCCTTTCTATCCCCTTCTGGATCTACGTGATGTATATGTCGCTGAGCGGCGCCTCCCGGGCGATGTTCGGGATCGGCTTCCTCGGCGGGATCCTGCTTTTATACATCTACTCGGAGCTGGCGGACAACGTCGGCGGCGGCACGAACTACATACTCGACGACCTGAAAACGCTCCTCTCGGAACACCGGCTCGACGTGGCGATACTCTCGGTGTGTGCGGTCATCACCGTCATCACGACGGTGTATATGTACACGAACGTCCTGCGGCTCCTGGAGGGGGGGCGGGTCACCACGCCCGAGCTGGCGATGGCGGCCGCGTTCTCGGTCGTAGTGATCTACCTCACCTGGCGGGCGTTCGGGATCACGTTCCTTGCCGTCGTCCTCGTCGGGATCGCCTACGGGCTGTTCGGGTGGGTCATTCCCGGGACGCTCGGACACACCGGCATCTCGGCCAGACGCACGCTCCGGATCCTCGCGCTCGGCAACGACGGGTTCTTCGGGTTCCTCACCCAGCTTACGGCGGCGTGGATCGCGTTATTCCTGCTGTATGCGGGGATGTTGCGGGCGTACGGCGCGTTCGATCTCATCCTTCGCGCGGCGGTCCGCGCGGCGAAGTACGTCGACTCCGGTGTCGCACAGACGGCCGTCATCGCCAGCGCGGTCATCGGTTCGGTTAACGGGAGCCAGACCGCCAACGCCGGGATGACCGGCTCGTTCACCATTCCGATGATGAAAGAAGGCGGCGTGCGCGGCTCGACGGCCGGCGGGATCGAGTCGGTCGCCTCGACGACCGGACAGGTGCTCCCGCCCGTGATGGGTGCGGGCGCGTTCGTCATGGCCCAGCTCATTACGGGGGTCTCATATCTCGACGTGATCGTCGCGGGGCTCATCCCGGCGGCGATCATGATGATCGTCATCGCCGTCGCCGTCCACTACGCGGCCGCCCCGCAGATCGAGGACCCGGAGATGAGCGGACACTTCGAGAACCGACTCACGCAGACGGAGCTCGTCCTTGAGGGGATCAAATTCGGCGTTCCACTGTTCGTGTTGATCTACTTCCTGGGCTTTTTGGGATACACCGTGATGACCTCGGCGTTCTTCACGGTCGTCACGATGGCCGCCTTCGGCATCGCCATTCCCACCTCGAAGGCGGCGTATGATTCGCGTAACGTCCGGGTGACGTTCTGGCAGTTCGTCGACACGCTGAAACAGACGTTTAACGGCCTCCGCGGCGGCGTCGTCGTGCTCGCGCCCGTCGCGATCATCCTCGGGGCGATAAACGGGGTCGTCGACATCCTCACCTCGACCGGGGTTCCGGGACAGATCTCGTTGACCCTGATGTCGCTTTCGGGCGGCGTGTTGATCGTCGCGGCGGTCATGGCGATGGCCATCTGTATCGTGCTCGGACTGGGCATGCCGACGACGGCCGCGTACACGATCGTCGCCCTGCTGATCGCGCCGACGCTCATCAACCAGTTCTTCCTGCCCGAGTTCTCCGCACACTTTTTCGTCTTCTACGCGGCGATCCTCGCCGGCTTGACGCCACCCATCGCGACCTGTGTGGCGGTCGCCTGCTCTATCGCCGGCTCCGACTTCTGGGAGACGTGTTTCGAGGCCATTAAGATCTCGGCGCCGCTTTTCATCCTCCCGTTCTCGTTCATCTATCACCCCGTGATCGTCGACCACGGCGGCGAGTTCACCGCGAGCGTGCTGCTTTCGGGGGCGATCATCCTCGCCGGCGCGCTCATCATCATCCACGGGCTGAACTACCGGTTCGACCTCGACCGGGCACCCGCGCTCGGCCTCCGGGGGGTCTTTTTCTCGCTCGGGGTCGTCGTCATGGTGTATCCCGGCCAGATGGTGCAACTGGGCGCGCTCGGCGTTGCGACGTTCCTCTACTTGACGCAGGCCGCCGTCGGGGAGACCTCGCCGCTCGACCGGCTCCGATCGATCGCACGGTAGACGGTCACGACCCCGTTTTTATTCCACTGCTCCGGTTCGATGCGGACACCACCTTGCCGAGAGCGGACCGTTTATCGGCCGACGGTGAAACCGTGACCGTAGATGGACCGGTCCTACTGGCGGACGGTTTCGTTGGTCACCCTCTGGCAGGTGTCCGCCAGCATCTGTTATTACACCGTCTTCGCCGCCACGCCGTTTTTCCGCGATGCGTTCGGGCTCTCACGGTTCGAGGTCGGGATCGTCGTCACGACGCTCACGCTCGGATACGCGGTCTTTCTCCTCCCCGTCGGCGCGCTCACCGATCGGGTCGGGGAACGACGAACGCTCTCGCTCGGGCTCATCGGCCTCGGCGCGGGCGTGATCCTCGTCGCCGGCGCGCCAACCTACGCGCTGCTTCTCGCCGCGGTCTTCCTCCTCGGCTCTATCTACAGCACGGCGATGCCGGGGACGAACAAGGCGGTCTACGACGCCATTGAGCCCGGTCGGCAGAACATCGCGATGGGGATCAAACAGGTTGGCGTCACGGGCGGCAGCGGGATCAGCGCCCTGCTCGTCACGGGGCTCGCCGGCGTCTTCTTCTGGCAGATCGGCTTCCTCATCGCCGGGGTCGTCGCGGTCGCGGTCGCCGTCCTGTTTTATTTCGCCTACACCGG
>PWGU01000081.1 GCA_003554605.1 Halorubrum sp. | reverse complement strand
GAGTTTGCGTGCATAGCGCAGGAAGGACATGATTCCCACATCGATGGCCTTGGTCTGGTTCATGATCCAGAAAGCCCCGCCGATCATCAGGATGAACACGATGATGTTGGACTGTCGTACAAAACCGTTGAAGAGCGCCGACAGCACCTGCCAGGTCTGCGGCTGGCTGTCGAGTGTGTGCCCCTCCGGAAGTTGGTCCTCGTAATAAAAGACCATGGTGCTTTGTTCTCTGCCGTCGATGACCACCGTCTCCTCAATGTATTTTCCCGGTGGGATGAACCAGGTGAGGACGGCTGCCAGGATGATGATGAAAAATACGATGACGTAGGTGTGGGGTATCTTCTTCAGCATGGGTCAACGATTTAAGACTTGCTTGTACACGGGTTAAACGGGGTTGCAGTGTTGCTGTTGGCCATTGGCTGTTGGCTATTCGCTGTTAGCGATCGGTTATCGGCTGTTGGCTGATGGCAAAGCGTTCGCCGGGCAGGAATATGTCGAGCTGCAGGTTTCGGCCGCCCAGTTTGTGTTCGTATTGGGTTTTGGAGGCGTCGGGGTTTCTGTACACCAGCACCTGGGCTATTCCTATCACTTCTGCCTCATTTCCGTTGACCAGGATGGCGGTGGATTCGTCGATGCCGATTCCGGGCAGCTCCGGGTGTTCCAGCACGGAGGTGATCAGGCGGTTGTGGCGGCTTCTCCACACGAAGTGCTGGTCGATCACGGCGGTGGTCAGCAGGCCGAGTCCTTCGGCCAGTTCAAGGTTTTCTGATTCGATCACCGGGAAGGTGGGCCGGTATTCGGGGTAGCGCAGTTCATCGCCGGTGATCATCTTTTCGCTCATCACGGCGGCGCCGGCACTGGTCCCGGCGATCACGGCGCCACCGGCGTAGGCTTCGTGGATCGCCTCCATCACCGGACCGTCGTACACGATGTCCATGAAGCGGTTCTGGTCGCCGCCACTGATGTAGATCAGCGGGGCTTGTCTGAGGGAGTCGACCCATTCCTGGCGTGGTTCCTCGTCCGGAAGAAAGTTAAAACCGGCTATGCGGCTGATTCCTTGTTCCAGGAACTGTTCGCTGGCCCATATGATGGCCGAGTCGGGCTCGGAGCTGGACATCGGCAGGATGGCCACATAGCCCTCATCCCAGATGCCGGCCTCATCAATCATCCGCTCCACCATCTCGGCCGGGCGGCTGCCGCCACCGATGATGAAAAGCGAGCCTTCCGGATGATGCGCTTCTGTCCGCTCTGCCGCGGGCTGGCAAGCCCACAGGGTGGCCAATACAATGGCTAATACAAGAATGTGTGTCTTCATTTGCTCCCGATAAAGAGGTGAATATCTGTCAGTACGATCGAATACAGGTCGGTGGAGTCGTGGTGGCGGAAGGCCACGTGGATCTCTTCTCCTGCAAAGTCAGCGAGGTCAATGCTTCGAAGCTGCCACACCCAATTTTCCATTTCGGGGTCCAGCCGTTCGCTATAGATGGTTTCAAAGTCTTCCACATCGGTCCCGGTGGTTGACACCAGCACGCTGTACTTTTCCGTCCTGAACTCCGGTCCGGAGGCACGCGGGGTCACATAAAACTCAAGCATTACCTCTTCCTGTTCGCTTAAGTCGATCTTTGGCGTGACGATCCAGTTGTCGGGCTCCAGTACTTCGCCTGTTGCTGCATCCCAGGAGTCGGACATGATGTAATACTCTGTTTCGTCATCGCCCTCGAAGCTGTCCCAGTACCAGTTGCGGCCGTCGCCATTGAGGTCGATCAGCGTCCACCCTTCCGGCGGGAAGTCTTCCTCCAGTGCCGGGTCATCAAATCGTTCCCGGAAGAGTGTTGACACGAGGCTCAGTCGCTCCGTGGCCTCCAGCTTGTTGTAATGCAGCTCCCTTTCCGGCTCCACCCTCAGGGTCACTTCATACACGCCATCCTCTTCGTAAATTGCCACGGGGTGTTCCTCGTCAGAGGTGTTTCCATCGCCGAAGTCCCAGTGGTAGCCCACTGCATTCAGGGATTTGTTTTCAAAGGAGACCTCATAATAGATCTCCCCGGTCTCTGAGTCGGTCAGGACCTCAAACGCATAGTCAAATGCTGCCTGGGTGCTCGCTGCAGGCACCTCCATCTCATCCTCCGAGCAGGCCTGCAAGGCCACGATGAGTGCCGGAACGAGAAGCAGGCTCATTATTTTCAGCAAGGTTTTCATATTGTGGTGTTGTTTTGTGAATATTTTCTAAAGGTGTGCATGTCAAACGGCAAAAGGTCTAAAAGGATGCTTTTGCTGCTGGCTTTTGGCCGTTTGTTCTTCGTTTTTTAGTAACAGTCGTTCTGGTACATCTCATCGTGGAAGTTGGTCAGCAGCTCACCCAGCGGGATGGGGAAGCGCGTATAACACTCCTCGTCAAGGCCGTCGAGCTCTTCCACTGCCCTGCCACTGCGCACAAGGTCAAACCAGCGGTGCCCTTCGAAGGCAAACTCTTTTTGCCTGGTTTCATGGATGATGTCGAGCAGTTGTCCGGGGTCGGTGGTTTCAATGGGGTCCAGCCCGGCTCTTTCAAGCACCATGTTGACGTCGGCGCGTGCCTGGTCGAGTGATTCCCCGAGCAGGGCATAAGCTTCCGCACGGATGAGGTACATCTCTGCCAGTCGCATGACATAGACGTTGTCGGTTCCTGTTTCGATGTCATTGTATTTGATGGCATAATGGTTGTCTCCGTCGAGTGCGATGGAGAGGTCCCGGCGCACATCATGTTCAGCATACCTTTCGTAGAGCGTTTCGGTTGGCGAGAACTCCCTTCTTCCGCTCAGGGATGTCGGGAAGAAATACTCTGCCAGCCTGTTGCGGGCCTGCTCATAGAAGTCCACTTCGAAAATGCTTTCACTGTTGCCTCCATCGGCAAACAGGGTTTCGAAGGGCACCAGCTCCAGCCCGTAATCTTCGATGACGGCTGTAGCTTCGGCTGCAGCGGTGTTGAGTTGAACATCTTGCCCGGTGATGGCGTGTTCAAAGAGGCTGACCCTTGCTCTCAGTGCCTGTACGGCAGCCCTGGAGGCCAGGCCCTGTTCCACGCTGGTTCGCAGGTAGGCTTCAGCAAAGTCGAGGTCGTCGTGCACCTGCAGGTATACCTCGGCATAGGGCCTTCGTGGCACGTTGAGGTCGTCTTCATCTTCCGTGGCGGGCTCTGTGCGGATGGGCACGGGGCCAAACAAGCGCACCAGGTCGAAATGGGCCAGGGCGCGCAGGAACTTCAGCTCGGCGAGGTAGGCGTTGGCCTCCTCATCGCTTAGCTCATCCACCTGGGGAATTTTGGCGATGGTATGGTTTGCCCTGTTGATCATCCGATAGATGGCCGACCAGGTTCCTTCCACGATCACATTGTCGGCAAGGATGCTGTTGTTATCCATCTGGTTATAGCCTGCCGTGGTCCCTGTCCAGGTCAGGTTGTCGGCCGACAGGTCGCCGGCCACGAGGAAGTTCCGGCCATAGTAGCCGGCTGCCTGCAGCGCAGAGTAAGTGCCGGTGATGGCACTTTCCACGTCGGCTCTGCTTTCAATGGCATCTTCGCCCGGAATGCTGTGATAGGGCTCCACGTCCAGCACGTCGCATGCGGAGAGCACAAAAACCAGCATAATGGGCAGCAAAAATATTTTTTTCATGATATGTCTTTGATTTACTTGTTTTTACAATGCGTCGGGTGCCTGTGCTTCCGGTTCATTGCCTTTGCTTTGTCGTTCAGGCAAAGGGCCCGGAGGCACCGCTTTTTCCTTTGGCTTTATATGTCGAGGCTGAGCCCGAGTGAAATGGTACGTACCTGCGGGTGGGTAAAGAAGTCGGTGCCCCTTCTGAGGTCATCGGCACCGGCATAGTTCACTTCCGGATCCATGCCGCTGTAGTTGGTAAAGGTGAGCAGGTTTTCGCCTGACACGAAGACCCGTGCACTCCTCATCCCCATCCTGGCCACCACGTCCGGGTCGAACCGGTAGGACAGCCGCAAGTTTTTCACCCGGAGGTAGGAGCCATCTTCAATGAAACGGCTGGATATCCTGTTGTTATTGTTCGGATCCAGCTCCGAAGCCCTGGGGACGTCGGTTTCGTCGCCAGGCTGCTGCCAGCGGTCAAGTACCGCAGTGGTCTGGTTGTCGCTGCCCTTCATGGACTCGATATAGATGCGGGTGCCATTGAAAATGTCGTTGCCATAAGAGAACTGCAGGAAGACACTCAGCTCGAAGTTCTGATACCTGAACCGGTTGGTAAGGCCTCCGGTGAAGTCTGGGTTAGGATCTCCAATTTTGGTCCGGTCTTCCGAGGTGACCTGTCCGTCGCCGGTGATGTCGGCAAATACGATGTCGCCGGTCGAGGGGTCCACGCCCAGGCTCTTGTATCCATAGAAGATCCCGATGGGCTCTCCTTCTCGCACGCTGTTGCTTCCCCTGCCGAGGTTATCCAGGGGCTGGCCCTGGTACAGCTCGAGCACCTTGTTGCGGTTTCTGCTGATATTGAAGTCGGTAGACCAGGAGAACACCGTGTTGTCGATGTTGACGGTGCTCAGGGTGAGTTCGATGCCCCGGTTTTCCAGTTCGCCGATGTTGGAGGTGATGCTGCCATATCCTGTGGTATAGGATATGGGGCGGCTAAAGAGCAGGTCCTTGGTGTGGTTGTAGTAGTAGTCGACGCTCATTTCGATGCGGTCGTCATACAGGCCCACATCCACGCCTGCGTTGTACTGGTAGGTTGTTTCCCATTTGAGGTCTGGGTTGGCGATGCCACGTGGGAAGATCCCGGACTGGCCGAGGTAGTTGGCGCCGCCGCCGT
>PWGU01000163.1 GCA_003554605.1 Halorubrum sp. | reverse complement strand
TCGACCTCGGCGGGATGGAACTCGACGGCGCGAACGTCAGTCTCGACCGGTTAGACCTCACAAGTTCGGGCGGCGGAAGCTACGAACTCGATATCCACGGCACCCCGGAGCCGATCGACGGGGCCGGCGCGCTTGAGACGGCCGACGGGGCCAAGCCACACGCCTACCTCGCGCTGGACTACGAGTTCGACCCGACGGCCGTCGAGGAGTTGACCCTTGGCGTAAGCGCCGATTACGCATACCTCGATGAGCGTGAGGTCGACGCGAACGACCTCGTCGTCTTCCGGCTCACCGATGATGGGGAATGGGACGCGCTCGACGGCGACCTCATCGAACCGGCCGACGCGGGCGAACGGGACCTCCCCGATGACCGCGCACATCTCGAAGCGACCGCGGAAGGTCTGTCGGTCTTCGCCGTCGCCAGCCACGTACCGGTGGCATCGGTCACCGACGCGACGGTCGAGGACACGACCATCGACGTCGAGCAGGAGACGGCGGTCACCGCGACCGTCGAGAACAACGGTGGTGCGGCCGGGAACGATACCCTCGCGCTCGAAGCCAACGGGACCGTGATCGACACGACCGCCGTCACCCTCTCGACGGACGAGCCGACCGAAGTGCGCCTGCCGGTCGCCTTCGATGAACCCGGCGTGTACGACCTCAGCGTGAACGGAACCGCAGCGGGGACGGTTACCGTCGAGGAGCCGCCCGTGGACGGGGAAGCAAGCCTTCCAGAGGTCGATCTGGATCTCGGCGACGGTGAAGACCCGGCCGAGGCGGCAGCCCCCGATGAGCCGGTCGAGGAGCCAGCTGGGTTCGGAGTGGCGGAGTTCGGTGGGCTCTCGGCGTTGTTGCTGGTGATCGTTTTCCTCCTCGTCCTCGTGAGACGGGCGCCCACGGGCGAGCGCTGAGGTGAGTGAACCACATGGGCGGGGCCGCACGTTCTCTCGGACGATATCGACGGCGACAGGGCTTTGTATCGGTCAGCCATCGGTGCGGTCGTTGATGGACGCCGAGAAGAGGGCCGCGGACCGCGGCGATCACCTCGACGGTGTCGAGCCCACCGACCGGGAGGTCGGGGTCGACCACGATACCGGCACACCTGCAGCCTCGCGTCCGCGGAACCCGGCGTTTCTAACGGCGCTTCGCGATGGCAGCCAGCCGCTTGATCTCGTACTGCTCTCGGTCGTACCGGTCGTACTCGTCGCCGTCTTTCAGCTCCCCGAGGAGGCCCGTCGGTCCTTGGCGTTCCTCTACACCGACCCAACGATAGTGACGGCGTTCACCTCCCATTACGTCCACCTCAGCGCCGACCACCTCCTCGGCAACCTCCTGAGCTACGTGCTGTTGGCGGGGTTCGGCTACATCGTCGCGGCCGTCTCGGGCTACAGAGTGTTCTTTTTCGTCGCGCTTGCGACGTTCTGTCTCGCATTTCCTTGGGCGCTCTCGGCGCTCAACTTGGCCGTGCCCCGCCACGCGCTGGCGTTCGGGTTCTCGGGGGTAAACATGGCCATCTTCGGGATGTTGCCGCTGCTGCTCGCCGTCATGGCTCGGGAACGACTCTTCACGGGTGGCTCACTTCGACCCCTCCCGGCGGTCTTTTTCGTGCTGATCGGCTGGATGGCCTTTCTCGCGTTTCCCCCGTCGCTGGAGGGGTTCGGCATCGCCGGTTTGGCTGTCTCCATCGCGGCCGGGGTCATCGCGGTGGTGTACCTGCTCAGTTCCACCCCCCAGAACCGATCCTTTCGGTCGTGGGGCCGGGAGATCATCGCCGCACGCGGGTATGGGGACTGTTTCGTCGTCGGTGTCGTCTTCCTCATCGGCTACCCGATCATCGGGTTTCCCGCGGAGCCGACCGGCGACGGGGGAATCGTGAACCTCTACGTCCACCTGCTCGGCTTCTGTTTGGCGTTCATCGTCTCATACGCCGCGGTCTCGACCGGACTGTTCGATGAGTGACAGGAGCGTCGAACTTATTACCGGGGCCCGATTTGTAGGTGCAGAGGTCAGCCAGCCGTCAGAAAATGTCCGCTCGACGATACATCTCCCTCTCGCTGCAGGCTCTCGCGGTCACGCTCGTGGTCGCGCTCGTGCTTGGCCAGTTCCTCGGGCAGCCTATCCTGTTGAGTTTCGTCGAGACGGGGAGTATGCAGCCGACGATGGATCCGGGGGATGGCTTCATTGCGATCCCCGCACCGCTGGCCGGAGCCGTCGGACCGGGTGACATCGTCACGTTCGACGCACAGGAGATAGAAGGCGGCGGGCTCACCACCCATCGAGTGACGGAGGAGACCGAGCAGGGATACGTCACACAGGGTGATAACAACCCGTTCACCGATCAGGACGGCGGCGAACCGATCGTCCAGGACGCCGACATTGTCGCGGTCGCCGCGACCTTCGGCGGCGACGTGATCGTGATCCCCCACCTCGGGACCGGCGCGATGGCCTTCCAGTCGGGGCTCGACTCCCTACAGACGTGGCTCGCGATAACCCTCGGTGCCCCGTCGCTGCAGGGCACACAGGGGTTGGCTTATCTCCTGTTCGGGCTCTCGGTGATCGCGTATGCCGTCGACTGGTATCTGACGGGCTCGAACCGGCGCAACGCCGAGCGGGACACCTCACGCGAGGATGGAACGTCGGTCATGTTCGTGCTCGTCATTTTGGCGCTCGTGCTGATGGCGACGGCGACCGCGGCGATGGTCGTCCCCGCCGGAACCGAGGAGTACGGGATCGTGAGTGCGGATTTCGAGTCGGACAACCCGACAGTGATCGAACGGGGGACGAGCGAAGAGATCGAGTACTTCGTCCCGAACGCGGGCCTCGTTCCGGTGCAGACCTACGTCACGCCGGCCAGTCAGGGCGTTTCCGTCGACTCCGAACGGGTCGATCTCGGACCACGGGACGAAACGACCGTCAACGTGACCCTCGAAGCGCCGCCGGAGACCGGGTATTATCGGCTGTTCGTGCAGGAACATCGCTATCTCGCCGTGCTTCCCGCCGGCGTCATCGACGAGCTGTATGGGTTCCATCCGTGGGCTCCGATCGTCGCGATCAACGGGCTACTCGGGGGCGGGATCATCCTCCTCGGGTTGGCGCTGGTCGGCGGGGAGCCGGGACGGATGCGCTCGCGGGCCACCCGTGAGCGACCACGCTCGCTCCGAGGATACCTCCGGAGGCTCTATCGGTGAGATGGGATACAGTCATGTAAGACGAGTGGATAGAGGGGGACGACACGCGGCGCGGTCGACGGGGCGAACGGGCAGGGATGTCCCAGCGGACGACTGCGAGTAAACGGGCGACAGACGAGACGGGACCAATCGACACGATGGATTCAGAAACAAACGACTCACGGCTTCGAACTCGGGCGATGTTGAGCACGCGATATACGGCGATCCTCGTCGTCTGCCTCCTGTTCGTGGCGGCCGGTGCCGGCGTGGTCTATGCGACCCACATCGATCCGGGCACCGAGACGGAGACACAACCGATCTCGTCGTACACGATAGAGACCGAATACGAACACGAAGCCGAGGTGACCGAACCGAACACGGTGTTCGCGACCGGCACGGTGCTCGCCGATCGGGAGACGTATTTCACGCGGATCGCCCCCGAACTCGACGTCGACGTGGTGACGAGGTATGATGCACAGCGCGCGTCGGACGTTACGGTCGACACCGAGTCGACGCTCATCCTCCGGAACAGCGACGGCGGCGTCGTCTACTGGGAGGAAACCGAGGACCTTATCGAGGAGACGACGACCGATCTCGGGGACGACGACGAGGCTCGCGTCTCGTTCGTGGTAAACAGCACGGCGATAGACGAGGAGGTGCAGGCGATAGACAACGAGCTCGGCGCTTCCCCGGGGACGACGGAGACCTTCGTCGAGACGACCGTGAGCCTTGAGGGAACGCTCAACGACGAGGACGTCGTTTACAGCACGTCCATCGAGTTGGACATCGATCATGGTGGCGACACCTACATCGTTGACGACCCCGGAACGAGCACCGAGACGGCAGAACAGACCGAGACGGTCGAGGTGGAACGAACGTATGGCCCCCTTCGAACGATCGGCGGGCCACTCCTCCTGCTCGTCGGGCTCGCCGGCGCGGGCGGGCTCGTGTATGCGCGCCGTGAGGGGGAGCTCGGGTTAACGGAAGCCGAGCACGCATACCTCGAATACCGCGATGATCGCTCGGAGTTCGCCGAGTGGATCACCCGGATCCGCCTCCCTCCGTCGGTACATGATCGGCCGGAGGCGACCGCCGAAAGCCTCACCGACTTGGTCGATTTCGCCATCGACAACGACCTCGGGGTGACACAGGATCCGACGACGGACGCGTACTACGTCGTCGCGGACGAGTATCTCTACGCGTACTATCCGCCGAGTCTGGAGGCCGAAACGACGGCCGCCGCCGGGACGAACGGTGACGGGGTCGATGAGGCGGCCGGCGGCGAGGAAGCTACCGACGGCGAGGAAGCTACCGACGGCGATGGGGCCCTCTCCGGACTTCGTGACCTGCTCGGCGACGAGACGAACGACGACGGATCAACCGACGAGGGAACTGAAGACACGCGGAGCGATCCGGAGACGGACACGGGTGATGATGCGGACGACAACGCGACGAATGGAAGTTGATAAGGACGCAAGCGTGCGGCAGGCCTGCATGACTCCGCTTCGATCGATTCGGACGATCAGTTCAGCTCCCACGCTGAAGGGATCGGCGGCGTATGGATTTGAGTTATCAGGAACGAGTATTGGAACGGGAACCGTTATGTTCGGACGGGTAGAAAAACGGTAAATGAACAACACACCCGACCGGATTGGGGCGGCTAGCGGCCCGAGCGCATGGCCACTCCCGCAC
>PWGU01000035.1 GCA_003554605.1 Halorubrum sp. | reverse complement strand
GTCCCGAGATGACGGAGGACGAGGTCATCACGATCAACTACACCTCGGGGACGACCGGCGATCCGAAGGGCGTCTGCCGAACCCACCGCAACGAGACGCTTCACGCCTACCTGATCACCATCCATCACGAGATCGCCGACGACGACGTCTACCTCTGGACGTTGCCGATGTTTCACGTCAACGGGTGGGGACACATCTATGCCATCACCGGGATGGGCGCGAAACACGTCTGTACGCGCGGGATCGACGCCGAGGGGATCTTCAAGACCGTTCAAAACGAGGACATCTCATACCTGTGTGCTGCCCCCACGGTGCTCAACATGCTGATCGATTACTACGACTCGAACGACGTGGCCTCGACCGGGGTAGCCGACGTCCGCGTCGCCACCGCGGGAAGCGCGCCGCCAGAGGCGACGATCCGCACGATCGAGGACGAGCTCGGATGGTACTTAAAACACGTCTACGGGGCGACCGAGACCGGCCCGCTCGTGACGACCTCCGATGCCCGTCGCACGTTCGATGACGACTCGCCCGACCGGTTCGCGATCAAGAAACGCCAAGGGATCGGCTATCTGGGGACCGACGTCAGAGTCGTCGACGAGGACGGCGTCGACGTGCCACGTGACGACGTAACGATCGGCGAGGTCGTCGTCCGCGGCAACCAGGTGATGGACCGCTATTGGAACGCGCCCGAGGCGACGGAAGCGGCGTTCTCGGAGCGTCTCGACGGCTACTACCACATGGGCGATCTCGCGACGGTCGATGCGAACGGGATGATCTCGATACAGGATCGAAAAAAGGACATCATCATCTCCGGCGGCGAGAACATCTCGAGCATCGAATTGGAGGATACCCTCTTCGAACACGAGGCGGTCGCTGACGTCGCGATCATCCCCGTGCCGAGCGATAAGTGGGGTGAGACGCCGAAGGCGTTCGTGGTCCCCGCGAACGGCGACCCGGACGACCCGGGCACGACCCCCGAAGAACTGAGCGCGTTCACACGCGAGCACCTCGCGGGCTACAAGGCCGTCCAGCGGATCGAGTTCGTCGAGGCGTTGCCGACGACGGCGACCGGGAAGGTCCAGAAGTACGAACTCCGCCAACGGGAATGGGAGGACGAAGACCGGATGGTCGGCCAGGGCTGAGCGGCCGCCGATCGCCGCCGGCGCGTCGTGGACCCATTTATAAGCGCATGGGAGAGAAAACCGCACACCGGCGACCGAATCAGAACCCTTAACCGTTCCACCGGATTTCTATCAGGTAGCGGGATGGGATAGCCAGGAGATTCCGCCGGGCTCATAACCCGGAGATCGGTAGTTCAAATCTACCTCCCGCTACTTTTTGACCTTCTTCCCCTCCGAGGGAACCCTCATACTTCTCGCGCTTAACGAGCGGTCATTTATACGGATACCGACCCGTTTCGCCACATTCCAGACAACGAACGACGACGTGGCCCGGCTGGAGCCGGACGCGACTCGTCAGCCCGGGTCGCAGATAGATGTCACAGGCGTCGCAGGTCTTCCGTTCGAACTCGCGGGGCACACCACAGCGGTTGCGCTCGGAGATGCGGCGGGCGAGCCTGATATACTCGCGGGCCCGGTCGTGTTCGCCGTCGACGACGGCCTCTCGGGCGAGACCGAACAGCCGATCGATCCGTTCCCGCGGAATGCCCATACCCCGAGGGGCGAGGCGGCGAATAAAAGGCGTTGTCATCGGCTCCCACGGGTCGGCTGAAGACCACCGCCCACGTCGCGGCCGAGTTTCCGCTGAAGAGGGCTCAATTTATACATAATCGGCGGAATCGATGGGTATGTCCCCGACCGAGTCCGGAACCGATGCAGAGCAATCTGCCCCAGAGCAAGAGCAGTCCGCCCCCGGCGAGCGACGATCCGCTCCCGATGAGGCTGGTCCAACTGCCCCCGCGGATCGGATCGTCGCACTCGACGCGCTCCGCGGATTCGCGCTGCTTGGAATTCTCGTTATCAACATCTGGTTGTTCGCGTTGCCGACCATCGCGACGTACAACCCGACCCTCTATGGGGATTTTACGGGGCTCAACTATGGCGCGTGGCTGATCAGTCACGTTCTCTTCGAGCGAAAGTTCGTCACGCTGTTTACGATCCTCTTCGGTGCCGGCATGGTCCTCTTTTTGGAGTCGAAGGCGCGGAAGGGACAGGCCGGACGAAAGCTCCACCTCTCGCGAACGTTCTGGCTGCTCGTCATCGGGCTCGGACACGCCTATCTGCTCTGGATCGGCGATATCCTCGTTTTTTATGCGCTCTGTGGGTTCGTCGTGGTCTGGGCGTGGCGCTGGCGACCCACCCGGCAGTTCATCCTCGGTGCGGTCCTGTATGCGATCCCCTCGGCGTTATACCTGCTTTTGGGAGCGAGTTATCTGGTATTACCCGAGGACGGGCAAACCCAACTGGAGGACGAGCTGCTCGCCGCCTTCGGCGCGGACTTCGATCCCGCCCGAGAGATCGAGATCTACCAGGCCGGGTGGGTGGATCAGGCCGGACACCGGATCCCCATTCTACTTGAATATCATACGCTTGGGTTTCTCTCCGAGCTCTTCTGGACGCTCGGCGGGATGATGTTGATGGGAATGGCGCTTTATAAATGGGGCGTGCTCTCGAACGCACGAAGCGGCCGGTTTTACCGGCGGCTCCTCCTCGGCGGCGTCGGAACCGGCCTTCCGCTCATTCTCGTCGGTGTCTGGCTCCGCGAGGTGTTCGCCTGGGAGACCATCCCGGTGCTCACGCTCGCGTTTCAGTTCAACTACTGGGGTGCCCCGCTGCTCGCGGCCGGCTACATCGGCGGGATCATGCTACTCTGTCGGGGCGCGGCGGATGGGCGGGTCGTCCACGCCTTGAGCGCCGTCGGCCGGACGGCATTCACGAACTACTTGCTGCAGACGGTCATCGCGACGACGATCTTCTACGGCTACGGCCTCGGCCTCTTCGGCCAGTTGAGCCGGGTCGAACTCCTCGGGGTGGTCGTGGCGATCTGGGCGGTCCAGATCCCGCTTTCGGTGTGGTGGCTCGATCGGTTCCGGTTCGGACCCGTCGAGTGGGTCTGGCGGACCCTGACGTACCGCAAACGACAGCCGATGCGCCGCTGACCGCTGCGCTGGATAGGTGCCGTTCCGGAGACGGCAGACGTTTTTGTGATCCAACATGAACCGTTTTGTATGCCCTCCTCGGTCGTCTCCGGTCGCCCCCGCTCACGCCTCGGACCCGTGGCGATACTCGGGGCAAACCTGTTGCCGCTCGTCGGCGTCCTGTGGTTCGGTTGGGATCCGACGACGCTCGTCGTCATCTATGCGCTGGAACTACTGTTCACGCTTCCGCTGGCGGGGGTGAAAGCGCTCTTCGCGAAGCGGCCGCCGCGAGCCGATCACGACGAGTCCGGAACCCTCGGCGTCTCCCATCCGTTGGCCGAAAGCCGGGGCGCTATCGAACTCATCGGCTGGCTGCCGCCCGTCTATCCGCGGAACCTCCCGTTCGCGGCCGCCGTGATCAATGGCTCGATCTGGTATCTAATCGTGATCGGCGTCGTGCTCGCGGGGGTCGTCTCCGTCGGCAACGCCCTCACGCGCCCGGAGGTGCTCGTGAGCGCCCTCGCGCTCGTGATCGGACAGTCCGTCGAGACGTGGCGTGAGTATCTGCAGAAGGAGTACGAGACCTCGTCGCCGTACGCGGTCATCGAGACCCCCGCGAGACAGACGTTCTTTCTCGCGTTCGTGTTGCTGGCCGTCCCGGGGATCGAGACGTTCGGCGTGGAGGGGGTGTTGGCCGTCGTCGTGCTCGTCAAGCTGCTCATCGAGTGGTCGGCATATCGCGCCGGGTCGGAGGGGGGCGGTCGGCTTACCGGCTGGCTGGCCGGACCGGAGTCGGCGACAGAGGAGCGGAAGCCGATCGAGGTTCCGGACGACCCGCCGGAGGTGACGATCCCGACCGATCGGCGCGCGGTGTGGCGGACGGCCTCTTTCGACGTCGTCGGTCGCTTCGCCCCCTTCGCCGTGGGGCCGTTCATCGTCCTCTGGTTCATTCTGATGCTCCTGCTCGGCGATGAAGCGAGCACGGTCGCCGTGGCCGCCATCAGCGTCATCGTTGCCGCCGCGTTCGTGGTAACGCTCGCGCTGCGCGTCCTCATGGGCGTGCTTCAGTACGGCTGGCTGGAGTATCGCCGCTACGGGGACCGGATCGTCGCCTACGACACCCTCGTCTCGGAGCCGCAGTGGACGACGGCGCTCTCGGTCATCCGTGACGTGCAGGTCGTCCCGGATCGGTTCGCGGACCGACTGTGTGACACCCGGACGGTCGCCGTGACGACCGGGTGGGGCGAGGAGGAGCGGCGGCGGTACCTCGGGCCAACCGCCCACGGCGACGCGCTCGTCGAGCGGTTCGATCTGCCCGTCGTGACGACCGACCTCGATCCGATCGATCGACGGCCGATCGGCGTCGTGATCGGGAGCCTTGTCGCGGGTGGCGTTGCGATCCTCCTCCTCGCGGTCGGGCCATGGATCAGCGTCGGAGAACTGCTTCTCGGCGGGGCCATCTACGGCGTTTTCGGTATCCCGTTCGTCGGGTTGCTCCTCCGTGGCATCTGGGTGCAGGCCTACCCCGAGCGAACGGCCGAACCGGCCGACACGTCGCAGTGATGCGGATGACGGAACGCCTATCCACATCACGAGCCACAAATATGTATGGTCCCACCGAGCGCCCTCCCACTCGTCATCGACGTCGGGGCGGCCCTCACGGATGCCGGCGGCCTGCTCCAGTACGGGTTGGTTTTCTTGTTTGCCGCGTTCCCCTGGGTCGAGATCCTCGTCGTGATCCCGATCGCCATCGGCGTCGGGTTGGACCCCGTCGGCGTCGGGGTCG
>PWGU01000134.1 GCA_003554605.1 Halorubrum sp. | reverse complement strand
GTCGGCTGCGGGCTCTTTGATCACGACGTCCTCGTCCCAGATCGAGTCGGCCGCTTCGTCCTCGGCGGAGGGCCCCTCGCCGGCGTCCGATCCGGACGGCTCGACGTCGTCGTCGCGATCGGCCGTCCCGTCGGTGTGTTCGGGCTCGTCCTCGACGGGCTCGGGGGCGTCGGCATCCGCCGGGTCGTTCGTGTCCTTTTCGTTGCTCATAGAATCGATTTCGTTACCAAATTTGAGGGGTGCGCTACTGATATACTTTCTCCCCGCGAGGCCACCGCCGGAGGCGGCCGAACCGGCCGAACGGAGCCTCTACTCCGGAGATATCCGTCCGGGGCATGGGTCGTCGGGTTTATAATCGACGCCCGTGGTAGATGGATCATGCGCGGGTTCTACATCGGGCGCTTCCAGCCGTTTCACGACGGACATCGCCGGATGGTCGAAGAGATCGCTGCGGAGGTCGACGAACTCGTGCTCGGTATCGGCTCGGCCGGCGACTCCCATACGACGCGAAACCCCTTCACCGCTGGCGAGCGGGTGATGATGGTCACGAAGGCGGTCGCGAACCTGCCCGTCACCACCTACGTCGTCCCGATCGAGGACCTCGACCGCAACTCGGTGTGGGTGAGCCACGTGCAGAGCATGAGCCCGCGGTTCGACGTCGCCTACTCCAACAACCCGCTCGTGATCCGCCTGTTCGAGGAGGCCGGCGTCGAGGTCCGAAGCTCACCCATGTTCCGCCGTGACGTCCTTGAGGGTACCGAGCTCCGCGACCGAATGATCCGCGGCGAGAGCTGGGAGTCGCTCGTCCCCGCAGCCGTCGCCGACGTGATAGCCGAGATCGACGGCGTCGAACGGCTCCGCCGGATCGCCGAAACCGACACCGATCACAGACGACCACCCACGGACGGCTGAGCGAACACACGAACCCCCACAGGCCACCGGTCGTACGCTCCTGATCCAGCCCATGATCTCCCTCGCCACCGACTTCGGCTCGCCGTATCCCGCCGCGATGAAGGGCGTCATTCGTCGCGAGACCGACGCCGAACTGGTCGATATCGCCCACGACCTTCCCCGAGGGGACCCGCGTGCGGCCGCCTTCTGGCTCCGATTCGTGCTTCCCGAGTTCCCGCCGGCGGTCCACTGTGCGGTCGTTGACCCCGGCGTCGGCACCGACCGCGCGGCGATCGTCGTTCGGGCCGGTCGACACGCCATCGTCGCGCCGGACAACGGGCTCGCGATGCCGCCCGCACGAGCGCTTGCCGCCGCGACCGGGGACGGGATGGACGATTTCGACGTCTTCGAGATCGACGCCGCTGATCCGGCGAGCGCGACCTTCCACGGCCGCGACGTGTTCGCGCCAATGGCGGCGACGGTACGGGCGAAAGCGTGGGATTCGGCTGTCGGTGTCGACGACGACGCCCTCGCGTCGCTGCTCGACTTGACCCCCCTCTCACCGACCGATGGGTACGTTGACCTCTCGCTTCCGGAGCCGACCGTTGAGCGCGACGCGGCGGGCGAGCCGGCCACGATCGAGGGGGAGGTGCTCGTGGTCGACGGCTTCGGAAACGCCATCACGAACGTTCCGGGAGGGTTGGTCCGCGATTTCGATCGACTCCTGGTCAACGATATCGGGCCGGTTCCGGTGGTTCGGACGTTCGGCGCAGTTGAGGTGGGTGCTCGGCTCGTCACGGTCGGGAGCCACGGGTTCCTCGAATGCGACGTCAACGACGGCCGTGGCGCGGACGCCTTCGATCTCGCGCCCGGAGCGGCGGTCAGGTTCGTTCCGGCGTGATTTCGTCGCCCATCGCCAGTCCCCGCGTCGGCCATCGCCACCCACCCGGATCGGAACGTTTAGCTCCCGGGCCCGCGGGGCTCCCGTCGTGTCCTTCGCGTCCGTCGTCGTCATCGATCCGTCGATGAGTGCTGTCGCGGCCGGCCCGCTCCTGATCGACCTCGTCGCCGGCGACTCCGTGGCGTTCGATGCGCTGGTCTTCGAGGTGCTCAACGCGATCGGCTTGGTGGCGTTCGCGGCGGTCGGCGCATTAAAGGGGGCCGACGCCGACCTCGATCTCTTCGGCGTCGCGGTCCTCGGGGTCCTCACGGCGCTCGGCGGCGGCATCATCCGTGACGCGCTGGTCGGACGTGTCCCCGTCGCGCTTACCTCGACGACGGACGTCGCGGTGGTGATCGTCGGCGTTGCCCTCGCCGTGCTCGCCACACGGCGGCTCTCCGGGCCGTTGCTCTCGAATCCCGTGCTCCTCACGGCGGATGCCGCCGGGCTCGCCGCGTTCGCCGCGACCGGGGCGTTGGTGGCGACGGAGGCCGGCCTGTCCGTCTTCGGTGCCATCGTCCTCGCGACCTTAACCGGGGTCGGCGGCGGGAGCCTCTCGGACGTGTTGCTCGCGCGCGTCCCGGTCGTGTTGCGTGAGGACTTCTATGCCACGCCGGCGGTGCTCGGCGGGGCGCTCTTCCCGCTCGTCGTCGCCGCTGGAGTCGGGTTGGGGACCGCCTCGCTCGTCGTCGCCGGCGTCGTACTCGCCCTTCGGCTGCTGGCGCTCCGATACGACTGGGAGCTACCCACGGTCTGAGTCCGCCGACGACCCCCGCCCGAACGCGCAACGCTGAAATCGCCCCCACCCGACCGACGGATATGGACGCGGACCGTCGGATCGTCGACGTCGAGGAGGTACCCGAGGACAGCACGCTGTTGGTGACGCTCCGCCCCGTCGACCCGGAGGAGGTCGACTCGGGCGAAGGCGACGTCGGTACGGACGCCGACGGGGATCCGGAGGCGGAGGCGATCCTGATCCGGCTCGCCGACGGCGTCGCCGCCTTCCGAAACTACTGTCAACACTGGACGGACGTCCGTCTCGACCGCGACGAGGGAGCGTTCGTCCGCAACGGCGAGATTTTCTGTCAGAAACACGGGGCGACCTTCGAGGCCGACTCGGGATACTGCAACTTCGGCCCGTGTGAGGGCTCGACGCTCGAGACCGTCTCCGTCGCCATTGAGGACGATGCGGTCTATCTGACCGACGAGGCGTACGAGTTCCTCCGCCTCGGCCCCGCGACGCGCGAGTCGGACGGGGGCGGGTCACGTATCGATTTCACCGGCAGCTGACCATCCGGCCGGCGGGGATACGATCCCCGGACGTGACGGATACAGCCCGACGCGTGGGCCGGACCCGGCGAACTCGACCCGGCGGCCCCGACACATACCGTTCGTATCGGGGTGTTTTTTAGCCCGACGCCCGAACCTACGGCCGTGTTATCGGTCGAACTGCACACGCACTCCGCGCTGTCCCACGACGGCCGTGACCCGGTCGAACTCCTCTTAGCACAGGCGTCGGCCGTCGGGCTGGACGCGCTCGCGGTCACCGACCACGACGAGATCGACGCCAGCATCGAGGCGGCCGAAAAGGCGCCCGACTACGGGCTCGTCGGCATCGTCGGCATGGAGGTGACGTGTGCGGCCGGCCACGTACTCGCGTTCGGCATCGAGGAACTCATTCCGAGCGGGTTGAGTTTCGATGAGACCCTCGATCTGATACGCGAACAGGGCGGTATCGCCGTCGTCCCCCACCCGTTTCAAAAGGCCCGCCACGGCGTCGCTGCACACATCACCGACGAGCAGTTGGCGAGCGCGGACGCCATCGAGGTGTATAACTCGCGGCTGTTCACCGGCCGATCCAACCGGCAGGCCGAGAAGTTCGCGGTGCGAAACGGCCTCCCGATGACCGCCGGCAGCGACGCCCACATCTCGGAGATGGTCGGACAGGCCGTCACGGAGGTCGGCGCGGACGACCGCTCGGCGGCGGCGATCCTCTCCGCCATCGCCGAGGGGCGAACGAGCGTCGTCGGGAAACGGACGCCGTGGACCGTCTCCGTGCGCCAGTTCGCCGGCGGCGCGAAGCGACGGGCCTTCCGGGCGATAGACGGGCTCCGATGAGCGATCCGGAGGATAAACCGTCCCGCCTGCACGCCGGGCGCATCGACGGTGGCAGCAACGACGACAACGGCCTCATCGGCGCACCCGCCGACTTCGTTCGAGGGGCGCTCGCCGACCGCGACCCGCTCCCGGGCACGACGGGCTTCGCCGGGTTCCTCGCCGAAGCCCCGATCGATGACGGTACCGAGCCGGCGCTCGTCAGGGACGTCCTCGGACGGCAGCCGCTGTTCATCGATCGTGGGGTCGAGCCGGGGGGAACGGCCAACGACCGGCTTCCGCGGTGGAGCACGGACCCGACCGACCTCGCCGATCCGAAGCCGCTCCCGGCGGGGGCCGTCCTGACGCCCGGGGCCACGATGCCGTGGTGGTCGCTGCCGTCGCCGGAACCGGCGGCACCGTCGGCCGCCCAGGCGGCGGTCGACCGGGCGCTTCGTGGGGTCGTCGGCGACCTGCGGGCCTCGCCGACCGATGACGTCGCGGTCGCGTTCTCGGGGGGCGTGGACTCGGGAGTCGTCGCCGCGGCGCTCCCACGCGCGCCGTGTTACGTCGCGGGGTTCGAAGGCTGTCACGACATCGCTGCCGCACGGGAGGCGGCGGCCGCGATGGACCGTGACCTCCGTATCGTCGAGATCACCCACGACGACCTTCGACGGGCGATCCCGGCCGTCGCCGCGGCGACCGGCCGACGAAATGCGATGGACCTCAACATCGCGATCCCCCTCTTTCTCGTCGCGGAGGCGGCCGCCGCGGACGGCTTCGATCGGCTGGCGGTCGGACAGGGGGCCGATGAGCTGTTCGGCGGGTATAGCAAGGTCGTCGAGCCGGCGACCGATCACCGTGTCGAGGCGGACACCGTCCGCGGCGCACGCGATGAGACCGTCGCCACCCTCCCCGTACAGCTCGAACGCGACGTGGTGGCACTGCGTGCCGCCGGGATCGAGCCGCTCGCGCCG
>PWGU01000225.1 GCA_003554605.1 Halorubrum sp. | reverse complement strand
AGTTGTCTACCAAGGGCCATACGAGGTGGCCGTCGAGGAGGTCGAGGACCCGGAACTCAAACACCCGAACGACGTGATCGTCGACATCACGACGTCGTGCATCTGCGGGTCCGACCTGCATATGTACGAGGGACGAACCGCGGCCGAGGAGGGGATCGTCTTCGGCCACGAGAACATGGGCGTCGTCTCCGAGGTCGGCGAGGCAGTATCGACGCTCGAGGAGGGCGACCGTGTCGTCATGCCGTTTAACGTCTCCTGTGGGTTCTGTCAGAACTGTGAGGAGGGCTTCACCGGCTTCTGTACCAACGTCAATCCCGGCTTCGCCGGCGGGGCGTATGGCTACGTCGCCATGGGGCCCTATCCCGGCGGACAGGCCGAAAAGCTCCGCGTCCCGTACGCGGATCACAACGCGCTGAAGCTCCCGGAGGGACGCGAACACGAGGACGCCTTCGCGCTGCTCGCGGACATCTTCCCGACCGGCTGGCACGGCACGCGACTGGCGGACCTCCAGCCCGGCGAGTCCGTCGCGGTCTTCGGTGCGGGGCCGGTCGGACTGATGGCGGCTTACAGCGCGAAGATCCAGGGTGCCTCGGAGATCTACGTCGTCGATCAGGTCCCGAGCCGGCTGGAGATGGCCGAGGAGAACTGCGATGCCCACGCCATCGACTTCCGCGAGGGCGACCCGGTCGAGCAGATCATCGACGCCCACGGCGGGATGGTTGACAAGGGCGTCGACGCAGTCGGCTATCAGGCGACCGACCCCGCGGACGTCGACACGGACACCGAGGACTACGCGTACGATCCGGCAAAGGAGAACCCCGCTATCGTGCTCAACAACCTGATCCGCGTGGTCCGCCCGACCGGCCAGCTCGGCATCCCCGGGCTGTACGTGCCGGAGGACCCGGGTGCACCCGATGACATGGCCGCACAGGGCCGTCTCGGGATCGACTTCGGGAAGTTCTTCGAGAAGGGCCTCAAGTGTGGCACGGGCCAGTGTAACGTCAAACAGTACAACCGGTACCTCCGCGACATGATCATCGAGGGTCGCGCGGACCCCAGTTGGGTCGTCTCCCACCGCGTCAGTCTCGAGGAGGCACCGGAGATGTACGAGGCGTTCGACGCCCGCGAGGAGGGCGTCACGAAGGTCCTGCTCGAACCCTAACCGGCACGCGGGTCGACCTCAACACACGATTTTTTGAACCCAGATCCCTGAGCGGCGGCCACCTGGCCCGATCACGTGAACGGCACGCCGACGGCGTCCGTGATCCCGGCGAACGGCAGGACCGCGAGGACGAGGATCGCCGATCCCCACGCGATGAAGCCGATGATCCCCGAGTGCAGCCACGAGGTTCCGTACCGGCGCCGGATAACCCACACCCAAGCGATGAGCGGGATGAAGTCGCCGATAAGTGGGATCCACGAGAGCAACAGCTCCGAGAGCCCCCAGACGATGGCCCCGAACAGCGCGGTGAAGACGGCGTGTCCGTAATCACGGGTGCCCGCGACGACGCTCGCGGCGATAAAGATGGCGAGCCCGCCGACGAGCAGTCCGACCACGAACGCGATCAACGAACCGGTAAGGCTCATACCGGCACGCTCGCCTGCCGCCTACTTCAGGGTGTCGACCGATCGGCAAATGGAGGTGTGATCGGCCGATTCGTCGCTACACCGTCCCGTCTTGCAACCTTCCATCGATATCATCGACGACCGTCGAGAGCGCTTTCTCCGCGGTTGATACACGGTCGGTGAGGCTCAAGAACCCGTGTGCCATCGCCGGGTAGTGACGATGTGTGACCTCGGTTCCGTCCCGCCTCAGGCGCTCCGCGAGTGCCACGCCGTCGTCACGGAACGGATCAAACCCGGCGGTGACGACGGTCGTCGGCGGTAACCCGCCCAGGTCGGTCGCCCGGAGCGGAACCGCGAACGGGTTGTAGGCGTCCGCTGGGCTTCGGAGGTACTGCTCGAAGAACCAGCGCATATCCGCACGCGTGAGCAACGGGCCGTCGGCGTTTTGGCGGTAGGATTCCGTCTCGAAGTCGTCGCCAGCGATCGGATATAACAGGGTTGCTCCACCGATCTCCGGCCCATCGAACTCGCGGGCACCAAGCACGGCGGCGAACGCGAGGGCTCCGCCGGCGCTGGTTCCCGCGACGCCCAACCGGTTCGGGTCGCCACCGAACGAAGGGGTGACCTCGGCGGCCCACTCCGTCGCCGCCATCGCCTCATCGACGGCGGTCGGAAACGGATGCTCGGGTGCGAGTCGGTAGTCGACGGAGATCACCACCGCATCGGCCCGGATCGCCAGCCGTCGACAGAGTCCATCGATCGAATCGAGGGTTCCGAGCGTCCAGCCGCCGCCGTGAAAATAGACGAGCGTGGGGGTTGAATCGACGCCCTGGACGGCACGCGCCGGACGATAGACACGGATGGGAACCTCCCCGTGCGGGCCGTCGAAGGCGACATCCATGATGTCCGCCACCGTCGGCCCCGAGTCATCCGAAAAGACCGTATCCTCCAGCCGTCGAGCGGCGGACACGGAGAGGTCGCTCCATCGCGGCAGCCCCACCGCTTCGATTTCGTCGACAACCGTACGGAGTTCCGGGTCGAGTTCGGAAGCGCGCATGGCGAACTGAGACGGTGCTCCTTTATCAATCGGCCGTGTGGATCTGACGATGAGCGTCCGCCTGACCTACGAGGACGGGACCATCCGGGTCGATGCCGGCGGGGAGGTTGGCGACTCCCTTCCGCCGCTTCCCGGGGTCGAGACGGATCCACGGTCGGGGGATGGACGCGCGCCGGCATATCGCTACGGAGACATCCGTCGGGCGCTCGCCGTCGCCGGGGTCCACGTCGAAGATCGCGTGTTCGACCTTCCGGATCTCGACCTTTCGACGGCGTATGACCTCAGAGCGTATCAGCGGGAGGCGCTCGATGCGTGGCACGAGGCCGGCGACCGTGGCGTCCTCGAACTTCCCACCGGGGCCGGCAAGACTGTCATCGCGATCCACGCGATGGTCGATCTCGGCATACCCACGCTCGTCGTCGTCCCGACCATCGACCTCCTCGAACAGTGGGCGACGGAATTGGAGGCGGAGTTCGGCGTCCCGATCGGCCGGTTCGGCGGGGGGGAGCAGCGTCAAGAGGCGATCACGGTCTCGACCTACGACTCGGCGTATTTAAAAGCCGAGGACGTAGGTGACGCCTTCGGGTTCGTCGTCTTCGACGAGGTGCACCACCTCGGCGGGGCGGGCTATCGTGACGTCGCGCGGCTCCTCGCGGCACCCGCTCGCCTCGGGCTCACCGCGACCTTCGAGCGACCCGACGACGCCCACGAGGTCGTCGCCCAGTTGATCGGCGATCGCGTGTATTCCGTCGACGTCGACGACCTCGCCGGCGAGCACCTCGCCCCCTATGACGTCCGCCGGATCGAGGTCGAACTCACGCCGGCAGAGCGCGAGCGGTACGACGCGAAACAGTCGACCTTTATCCAGTACGTCAGGGAGGCCGGGATCACTTTCACGAGCGGGAGCGACTATCAGGAGCTCGTCAAACGCTCCGGTAACGACCCGCGGGCGCGGGAGGCACTGCTCGCGAAGTCCGCCGCCCGCGACATCATGATGAACGCCGAGCGGAAAATCGAGCGGCTCGCGTCGATCCTCGACCGCCACCGCGAGGACCGGATCATCGTCTTCACCGCCCACACCGACCTCGTCTATCGGCTCTCGGAGCGGTTCCTCCTTCCGGCGATCACCGCCGAAACCGGTGCCGAGGAGCGGCGCGAGATCCTCTCGCGTTTTCGTGACGGAACCTACGGCCGCGTCGTGGCCGCGAACGTCCTCGACGAGGGCGTCGACGTCCCCGACGCCAACGTCGCGGTCCTGCTTTCGGGGTCGGGCAGCGAGCGGGAGTTCACCCAGCGGCTCGGCCGGATCCTTCGACCGAAAGCCGACGGTGGGCGGGCGATCCTGTATGAACTCGTGAGCACGGAGACCGCCGAGGAGCGGGTTGCCGATAGGCGACGGTGAGGGGAGTCCGTGGAGGTGTGAGAAGAGTGCCGTTTGTCCGTATAAACGCGAGAGAGTTCCTGTGTATGTATCTCCGACTCGCTGTAGGGGGCCGAGTCTAAGGAACGTCTTCAACGACGCGCCGGAGGTCCCCCTCGTCTTCCCACGTGAGCACACGTGTCTCCACCGCTTCTTCAAGCACCTTCAGATGGGACGCGGCCATCCCATTATCGTACTCCTCACGCATCCGCTCTCGATCCTCGTACACCCGCTTGAGGATCCATAGCACGTCCCGAAGCTCGGTCTGAACGCGGTACAGGTAGCCCAATTCCCATACATGGCCGCCGTCGAAATTCTCCAATACACCCACGATCCACGTCGCTTGCGTCGCCAAAATATCGAAGACGGGTGCCCAGAGATCGATGTCTTCGGTATCGAGATCGACATCCTCCAGGCGAATCCCAACCGCATTCGGACGGCTATCAAACCAGTCAGTGACCATCTCCCGACGCAACCCCGCCTCTCCCGAGCCACTACCGACGATCAAATATCTACGCGATGCCCGTTTCATCGCATCAAGCGGGTCGGCATTGACGATATTTTTGAGACGCTGATGCTGTTCAGGAGTAAGCGAAAGGCGCTCCGGGAAGCGTACCTCCTTTCGATCGATCCCAACTAACAGCGCCTCATCGCTGCCATCGCGTTCACCCATTCCACTTTGACTTCCGTCTCAATTATTAATAAGAGAACTGATTGTACAATCGCTTGTTGGATTAGTTAACGCCAATGACCAAGTGTTTATGCCGATCGCCGTTCGAGTAGGGAATATGAAGCCGGAAACGCAACAACCCCCGTCGGGCGATCGGGGGGTCGGAGAGGGTGGTTCGTTTGACCGCTGGAGCGCCCTGCAGAAGGCCACGGATACGCCGCGAGCCAACTTGCTCGCGGACATCGTCGGGCATCCGAAGGGCGCACCCTGCGTCAAAGAACTCGATTATATGAACCCAGATCTCGGTGAAGACGCGATCAGGCGGCACCTCAATGTGCTCGAAGCGTACGGTGTCGTCGAGGAATTGGTCGTCCCTGCAGGATCGCGGATCCGTGGGTACCCATACAAATTCTACATGCTATCGGATGACGCGCGGGAGATGTTCGACGACAACGACCTGTTTCCGGAGGATGCGTGGTCCCGACAATACGACCGCGTCGAGAAGACGAACGAGATCGCGGAACTCGAACGGATGCCACGGCCGACGACGCGATGACTCGGGTATACAGATACATTCGCCACATTTGAGTATCCCTGAAAGTGCAGCAATGAGTTCTTAAATCAAGGCCGTATTCGACTACTCGAACAATTCGTGAATCGCCGCGCGATCGTCCCATCTGATGTGTATATCAGCCGGAATCTTCGCGCCAATGACCACATACTTACGCGTCTCAAGACTATCCATCGCAGCCTCCGCCTTGTCCTCTGCCGTCACGTCTTGATTATATAAATCACCCCAATCTTGGCCTTTACACTCGATCACGTAGTCAGTCGTGACAAAATCAGGCGTATAACTCCGCCCGTCATCGTACTCGATCGTGAGCCCTTCATATTCATACTCTACGCCGATATCGACCAACAACTCGGCGACTTTTAATTCGAGAACCGAAGCCACCCAATGATCGAGATGGTCTGGATTTAGCATCTTATGTGGTTCTAATCCAGCCTGGATCAGCGCATCGGTCCACGAGCCGAACCGATGAGAATACACAGAGTGACCAAATTTTCCATGTTGCGTCATTTCGTCGCGTGTTGGCGGCCGACCGAATTTATCGGTCAGTCTGCGGAGTTCGCCCCTCAGTTCGTCGTTAGAGATGTTTACGCGCCTTACTGGTTCCAGACCGGCCGCTCGAAGTGCGTCGTTCCAAGTACCGAATCTGGCGCTGTATGTGGTTGAATCAAACCGGCCGTGTTGATCCATATCCCGCCGTTCCGGTGTTATCTCGAGTTCTCGGGCAAGCGACCGCAATTCATCCAATAATTCGGCTTCCGGAATACCTGATCGGACGTGTAGATCGAGACCTGCTTCCTTGAGGGCGTTGTTCCACGTTCCAAAGGTTGTTGTGTATGTTTTGTGGGCAAACCGACCGAACATATCCATCTCCACCGAAGTTGGAGTCTTGTCTAGGCTATCGCTGAGACGAGAGAGTTCAGAAAGTAGGTCCTTCGCGGGGATGTCCCTGCGAATATGAACGTCGAAGCCTGCTGCTTTGAGCGCATCATTCCACGATCCGAACGCTCGACAGAATCTACCGACTGAATACGCTCCGTCCCGATCCATTTCCTTGGCGATGGGTGGTCTACCGTATTGATCATTCAGTCGAACGATCTCTTTTATGAGCTCATTTTTTGGGAGATTGAGTTTGCGGTTGGGCTCATATCCGGCGTGTTTTAATGCATCATTCCACCCCCCGAATTCGTGTGCATACGTGTTGACCCCGAATACCCCCTGCTTTGTCATGTCCTCGGCTGTTGGGGTACGTCCCAGACAATCGCTAAGCCGCCTGATTTCGTTTATAAGGGCGTCTCTCGGAATGTTACGATACCTAATAATTTCCAATCCTGCTTCCTGTACCGCATTGTTCCACGATTCGAACGTCTTAGAGTAGGTCGCCGTTCCGTACTCGCCGAGTTGGGCCATGTCACGGGACGTTGGCGTCCGTCCGAGCTCATCCGCCAGCCTAGCCAATTCATCAAGCAAGTCCGACTTACTGATATTCTGCTCCATATTAATGTCCAAATCGGCGGCTTTGAGCGCCTCATTCCACGAACCAAACATATCCTGGTAAGTCTTAGAACTGTGAGCTCCGAGCTGATTCATATCCCGTAACCCAGGAGGATGACCCAGTCGTTCAGCAAGTCTCTGTAGTTCGGTGATCAGTACTCCGCGAACCTCATCTTCGCTGTGTGCGGCCGCTCGATGGATCCCCCTGCCCTTATTAGAGTCGAACGTCCGTCCGCAGACTTCGCAATCGTACAGGTCACCGTCTGAACCAACACCCTGCGTAAAATCGGTGAGTGTAGATTGGTCACTCATTTGGAGGAGATAATCAGATATTTCGTTGACTTATATATTATAGGTACTGGCGGGTTCGTTGGCATCACCGATCTACGTCAGATATGGTCAATCGTCCGAAATCGGAGGATGGCTGGTGCGGATCGGCGCGGAGAGTCAGCCACGAGCAGCGCGTCGTTTCGGCAGCCAGTCGAGCAACACTAACGCGGTAAATCAGTAGTATTTTGCAATCGCTCCCGATAGATAGAATAATGACAGAACGGCACTCGCCGGAGATCGAACGCCGAAAGGACGACCACATTCGGATCGTACAGGAGCGGGACGTCGAGACCACCGGAACGGGCTTTGAGGACGTTCAGCTCGTCCATGAGGCGCTTCCGGAGATCCATTACGACGCCATCGATACCTCCGTCGAGTTTCTCGACCGCGAGCTCTCCGCGCCGATCGTTATCGAAAGCATGACCGGCGGGCACGGAAACACCACGGAGATCAATCGGGCACTGGCCCGTGCTGCAGGGGAGACGGGTATCGCGATGGGGCTTGGAAGCCAGCGTGCCGGGCTCGAACTCGACGATGAGAGTGTCCTCGAATCGTATACCGTCGCCCGTGAGGCCGCCCCCGAGGCGTTTATCTACGGCAACCTCGGTGCCGCACAGCTCCGGGAGTACGACATCGAAACCGTTGAGCGGGCCGTTGAGATGGTCGAGGCGGACGCGCTCGCCGTCCATCTCAACTTCCTTCAGGAGGCCGTTCAACCCGAAGGCGACGTCGACGGTCGCGATTGTCTCGCGGCTATCGACCGGGTCGTCGAGGGGCTGTCCGTGCCGGTTATGGTGAAGGAAACGGGAAACGGGATCTCCGCCGGGACGGCCCGAAAGCTGGCCGACGCGGGCGTCGACGCGATCGATGTCGCCGGCAAGGGCGGGACGACGTGGTCCGGCATCGAGGCCTACCGCGCGGCCGCGGCGAACGCACCACGACAACAGCGGGTCGGCACGCTGTTCCGTGAGTGGGGGATCCCGACCGCGGTCAGTACGATCGAGTGTGTGACCGAACACGACTGCGTGATCGCAAGCGGCGGCGTACGGTCGGGACTGGACGTCGCGAAGGCGATCGCGTTAGGTGCGGTCGCCGGCGGGTTGGCAAAGCCGTTCCTGAAGCCAGCCACCGCCGGACCCGACGCGGTGACAGAGCAGATCGAGGACCTGATAGCCGAGTTGCGGACGGCGATGTTCGTCACCGGCTCGCGGACGGTAGCGGACTTACAGCGGGCGGACTACGTGTTGCACGGGAACACCCGCGAGTACGTGGCCCAACGAACCGGTCGGGACTGACATCCGCAAACCGGGAGCGAGGGCCCAACCGTGCCACCGGTTTCGATCCCTCGCCTGCGGGCGGATACTCGACGTGACGTCGTGACCGGGGAGACAGCCGATGCAGGGGGCCAACCCGAGCCCTTTAGGGACCCTCCATCCGACCCTTGATTGTGCTCCGGAAGGACCTCCTCCGCGTCTCCCGCGCCGGCGGCGGCTACCGACCGCAGTTCACCGAGCGACGCCACCGGCCGCTCGCGGCGAAAGTCCTCGGAACGTTCACCGAACACGTTGGGGACCGGCGCGCTGATCTCGAGGATTCCCTGGAGGAGTTGGAGGCCGAAGCGGCGGATTTCAAACTCGTCCGGGGGTTCGCGGCGCTCGTCGAGCGGGAATGTGTTTTCGAGATCGACGCGCCGCTGCCGCCGCGACGGGTTCGTCGGGCCGCCTTCGAGGCCGCCGCAGCGGTCGGCGTCGCCTCCACGGCGGAACGCGAGCGGGCGATCGCTCGGGCCGCCGAGTCGCTTCGGGTCGAGCCCGACGCCATCGAGGGGAGCCTCTATGCGGACCGCGCGATCAACGAGGTCCTTGTCGACGCCGACGTGCCGTGGGACCCGGAGACGCTCTGTGCGCAGTACGACCTCTCGTTGGCCCAGACTACCCTTTTCGACGCCACCGAGGTCCGCGTGCGTTCGAACGACCCGAAGGCGCTCGTCTCGGCCGTCAAGCGGCTTCGATTGATGTACGAGATCGAACGGATGCCCGAGGGCCGCGAACTGGTCGTCCCCGGGCCCGACACGCTTTTCCGACGGACCAGACGCTACGGGACCGCGTTCGCGAGGCTGCTGCGGACCGTCGCGGGCACGGCCGACTGGCGGCTCACGGCGACGATCGACGACCGGGGCCGCGAGCGGACGCTCACCCTCTCCGATCGCGACGTCTCGGTCCCGGACGTGGAACCGCTCGCGGAGCCGGCCTTCGATAGCGGCGTCGAAGCCGACTTCGCCGGTCGGTTCCGCGGGCTCGATCTGGACTGGACGCTCGTCCGCGAGCCCGAGCCGCTTGCGACCGGCACCCGGGTGATGATCCCCGATTTCGCCTTCGAGTATGATCACGCTGACTTTCGGGTGTTCTTCGAAGTGATGGGCTTTTGGACCCCCGAATACGTCGAAAAGAAGCTCACACAGCTCGCCGAGTTGGAGGACGTGGAGCTGCTCGTCGCCGTCGACGAGAGCCTCGGGGTTGGCGAGGAGATCGCCGCACGGGACCACCGCGTGGTCACCTACTCCGGGACGGTCCGGGTGAAGGACGTGGTCGACGTGCTCCGGGAATACGAAACCGACCTCGTCGCCGACGCGGCCGCCGCGCTGCCCGCGGAACTCGTCCCCCAGGCGGACGTCGTGACGCTCGACGCGCTCGCCACAGAGTATGGAGTCGGGGTGGACGCCCTCGCGTCGGTGCGATTTCCCGAACACGAGCGGATCGGCGGCGCGCTCGTTCGACCCGCGACGATCGACGCCATCGACGCCGAACTGTCCCCGGGAATGACGCATGAGGACGCCGAGTCCGTGTGTGAGGAGTTCGGCATCGGCGAGCCGAGCGCGCTGTTCTCGCGGCTCGACTATCGGATCGAGTGGGACGGGCTTACAGGTGGGACGCTCCGCCGGAAGGACGGCAGGGAGTAGTTGCCTGTTGCTTCGGTCGGCTATGCGCGCCCGCGCGCGTACGCCGGGTTTAATAGTGGGGGACCATTAGGTTCTCTCAAGTTCTATGCCAGAGGAGAGCGAATACGGTGCGGGCCAAATTCAAGTCTTGGAGGGCTTGCAGGCCGTTCGTAAACGTCCGGCGATGTATATCGGGTCCACGGACGGACGTGGGCTTCACCATCTCGTCTATGAGGTCGTCGATAATGCCATCGACGAGGCCCTCGCAGGCCATTGTGAGGCGATCGAGGTGCGGATCCACGAGGACGGGTCGGTGAGCGTCACCGACGACGGCCGCGGGATCCCCGTCGATACCCACGAGAAGTACGACCGCCCGGCCCTGGAGGTCATTATGACCGTCCTCCATGCGGGCGGAAAGTTCGACTCGAAGTCCTATCAGGTCTCAGGCGGGCTCCACGGCGTGGGCGTGAGCGTCGTCAACGCCCTCTCGGAGCGATTGGAGGTCGAGGTCAAACGCGACGGCGGCGTCTTCCGCCACCGCTTCGAGCGCGGCGAACCCGAAGCAAACGGCTTCGAGCGCGTCCGTGACCTCGATCCGAACGAAGCGAACGGGACGTACATCCGGTTCTGGCCGGACGGCGAGATCTTCGAAACCACTACATTCTCCTTCTCCACGCTCGCCAATCGCCTGCGCGAACTGGCGTTTCTCAACTCCGGCGTGGCGATCACCCTCGCGGACGACCGCGACGACGAGACGGAGACCTTCCAGTACGACGGCGGTATCCGGGAGTTCGTCACCTACCTCAACGAGACACGGTCGCCGATCCACGAGGAGGTCATCTACTTCGAGGGCGAGTCCGACGACATCCACGTCGAGGTCGCAATGCAGGCGACCGAGGAGCTCCAGGGCTCCGTCCACGCCTTCGCCAACAACATCAACACCCGCGAGGGTGGGACCCACCTCACCGGATTTAAAACGGCGCTGACGCGGGTCGTCAACGACTACGCGAACGAGCACGACCTCATCAGCGACCTGGATGCCAACCTGAAGGGCGAGGACGTCCGCGAGGGGCTCACCGCCGTCATCTCGGTGAAACATCCGGACCCGCAGTTCGAGGGACAGACGAAGACCAAACTCGGCAACTCCGAGGTCCGTGGCGTCGTCGAGTCCGCGACCCACGAGCGGCTCGGAACCTTCTTCGAGGAGAACCCGGAGACCGCCCGAAAGGTCGTTCATAAAGCCGCCGAGGCCGCGCGGGCACGGAAGGCCGCGAAGAAAGCCGAGGAGCTGACCCGGCGGAAGTCGGCGCTCGAATCGACCGCCCTCCCCGGTAAGCTCGCGGACTGTCAGACCCGTGAGCCGGCCGATTCGGAACTGTTCGTCGTGGAGGGAGATAGCGCGGGTGGCTCGGCCAAACAGGGTCGAAACCGCG
Organism: Halorubrum sp.; assembly: GCA_003554605.1. Taxonomy (GTDB): domain Archaea; phylum Halobacteriota; class Halobacteria; order Halobacteriales; family Haloferacaceae; genus Halorubrum. The sequence goes on along the minus strand of PWGU01000225.1, from coordinate 8,659 downwards.
AGAATCAGGCGATCCTCCCGATCAAGGGCAAGATCCTCAACGTCGAGAAACACCGGCTCGACCGCATCCTCGAAAACGACGAGATCCGCTCGCTCATCACGGCGATCGGGACGGGGATCGGCGAGGAGTTCGACATCGAGGAGGCCCGCTATCACAAGATCGTCCTCCTCGTCGACGCCGACGTCGACGGCGCACACATCCGCACGCTGCTTCTCACCTTCTTTTATCGCCACATGAAACCGCTCATCGACGCGGGCTACGTCTACGCGGCCCAACCCCCGCTCTACCGGATCCGCAAGGGTGGTGAGACCTACGACGCGATGACCGACGCCGAGCGCGACCGGATCATCGAGGAGGAGTGTGACGGCTCGCCGACGCAGGTCCAGCGATTCAAAGGCCTCGGTGAGATGAACCCCGACCAGCTCTGGGAGACGACGATGAACCCCGAGAACCGCATCCTCAAACGGATCACCATCGACGACGCCGCCGCCGCGGACCGAATGTTCAACGTCCTCATGGGTGACGCCGTCGAGCCGCGAAAACAGTTCATCAAGGAGCACGCGACCGAAGCCGAGTGGGTGGATATCTAATGAGCTCAGAGACACCATCTCCGGGGCCCGACGACGTCGGTGCCGCCCGGATCACGACCGCACGTATCGAAGACGAGATGGAGCAGTCCTACATCGACTACGCGATGTCGGTGATCGCCGGACGCGCGCTGCCGGACGTTCGTGACGGGTTGAAGCCCGTCCACCGCCGTATCCTGTACGCGATGAACGAGGCCGGGATCTCGGCGCGCTCTGCGCACCGAAAGTCCTCCTCCATCGTCGGCGAGACGATGGGTGATTATCACCCCCACGGCGACAGCGCCATCTACGACGCGTTGGCGCGGATGGCACAGGACTTCTCGTTGCGCTACCCGATCGTCGACGGGCAGGGGAACTTCGGCTCCGTCGACGGCGACCCGCCGGCAGCGATGCGCTATACCGAGGCGCGGATGTCGCCGATCGCCGAGGAGCTGTTGGCCGACATCGAGCGCGACACGGTCGATTTCCAGCCGAACTACGACGACCGCTTGGAGGAGCCGGGGGTGTTGCCGGCGGCGTTCCCGAACCTGCTTGTGAACGGCTCCTCGGGGATCGCCGTCGGGATGTCGACGAACATCCCGCCGCACAATTTGGGGGAGGTCGTGGATGCGACCGTCGAGCTGATCGAGAACCCCGACTGTGAGATCGCCGATCTGATGGAGCACGTGAAGGGGCCGGACTTCCCGACCGGCGCGAACATCGTCGGCCGCAACGCCGTCCACAAGGCGTATAAAACCGGCCGGGGACGCGTTCGCGTCCGCGCGGAGTTCGAGGTCGACGAGGAGGCAGGGCGGATCGTCATCACCGAGTTGCCCTTCCAGCAGAACAAGGCGCGACTCGTCGAACGGATCGCGGACGACGTCAACGAGGGGGCAATCGAGGGGATCCGCGACCTCCGAGACGAGTCCGACCGCGATGGGATCCGGATCGTCGTCGAGTTGAAACGCGATGCGATGGCCGAGGTGGTGAAAAACCAGCTGTTAGAGAGCCACCTCGAACGGACCTTCGGCGTGATCAACCTCGCGTTGGTCGACGGCGCGCCGCAGGTGTTGAACTTAAAGGAGACGCTCGAACACTACGTCGAGCATCGCCGTGAGGTCGTTCGTCGGCGCTCGGAACACGAACTCGAGGAGCGCGAGGACCGCGCTCACATCCTCGAAGGTCGGTTAAAAGCGTTGGAGCACGTCGACGACGTCGTCGAAACGATCCGTAACTCCGACGACCGGGACGAGGCGCGAGCGGCGCTCGAATCCGCCTTCGAGTTCTCGGAGGCGCAGGCGGAACACATCGTGCGGATGCAGCTCGGCTCGCTCACTTCGATGGAGACCGCGGAGATAGAAGACGAGTACGAGGACGTCACCGACCGCATCGAGCGGCTGGAGACGATCCTCGGGGATCAGGACGAACTCGACGCCGTCATCATCGAGGAATTGGAGGCGGTGAAAGCCGAGTACGGCGACGAACGCCGCACGCGATTCATCGAGGACACGGGGACGGTGACCCACGAGGACCTGATACCCGAACAGGAGTGCGTCGTCGTCATGAGCGAGGACGACTACATCAAGCGGATGTCACTCAACGTCTTCCGCGCCCAGAACCGCGGCGGGAAGGGGATCATCGGGATGGATTTAAAGGAGGGCGATCGCGTCTCCTCGGTCTTCCGGGCGAACTCCCACGAATACCTCCTCGTCTTCACGAACCAGGGGCAGATCTACCAGTTGAAGACCTACGAGGTCCCCGAGATGTCCCGGACTGCACGCGGGAAATCGGCAGTAAACCTCCTCGATCTCGACACTGGCGAGGAGATCGAAGCCGTCGTCGCCGTCGACGACCTCGACGAGGAGGAGTTCCTCACGATGGTCACGCGGGACGGGTATATCAAGCGAACCGCCGTCACGGCCTTCGAGAACATCCGGTCGACCGGGATCCGCGCGCTCACGCTCAACGAGGGCGACGAGTTGGTCGACGTGGAGGTGACCGACGGCACGACGGACATCGTCATCGGCACCCGCGATGGGATGGCGATCCGCTTCGACGAGTCGGAGGTCAGGGCGATGGGCCGGACCGCCCGCGGCGTCTACGGGGTCGACCTCCGGAAGGGCGACCGGGTCGCCGGCGTCGCCGCCATCGACGAGGACCGACACAACTGGGTGTTGACGATCACCGAGAACGGCTACGGGAAGCGCTCGGACCTCGATGAATATCGCCCACAGTCGCGCAACGGGATGGGGCTCGTCGACATCAAAACCGGCGGGCGGAACGGATCGGTCGTCGCCGTCGAGGCGGTCACCTACGGCGACCACCTATTCGCGATGAGCGCGGAAGGACAGATCATGCGAACGCGCGTCGAGGAGATCTCGACGGTCGGCAGAAACACCATGGGCGTCATCGTCATGGACCTCGATCCGGACGACGAGGTCGCCTGCGTCGACATCGTGCCGGAGCGGGTGTACGCGGGTGGCGATGCCGCCGCCTCCGATGAGCTCGAATCCGACGGTGGTGGCCCCGATGGGTCGGGAGAACCCGACGACGGGACCCTCGCCATGGAGGACTGATCGGCCACGACGGGGAGTCCTCCCCGACTCCCTCGCCGGATCGTCAGGAAAATTACTTACCGTCTCCCGGAAAACCGGGAATCGAGATGGACGATCACGAGCTGCTCGGCGAGGTCGTATACGAGCCGGAACCGGCCGTCGTCGAGTCGAGCAACGTCGCGGCGTTTATGCGCGAGTACGACATCGAGAGCGACGAGGAGCTGATCGAGCGGACGACGCAGTCGATCCCGGGTGAGCCCGAGTCCGGGGTCGAGTGGTTCTGGGACGAGGTGGTCGAGTACCTCGGGATCGATTTTTATACCGAGTACGACGCGGTCCGTGACGACACGGATGGGCCACAGTTCTCGCGGTGGTATCCCGGCGGCGAGATCAACATCGCACACAACGTCGTCGACCGGCACGCGGCCGTCGACTCGCCGAACCGGAACCGGGTCGCGGTGATCTGGGAGGGTGAACCCGGCGACGTTCGCGAGCTCACCTTTCACGAGTTACATCGCGAGAGCAACCGGGTGGCGAACTACCTCGAATCGGTCGGCGTCGGCGTCGGTGACCCCGTAAGCCTCTATCTGCCGATGGTACCGGAGGTCGTCGCCATCCTCTACGGCTGTTTAAAAGTCGGCGCGATCGCCGTCCCGATCTTCTCCGGGTTCGGCACCGAGGCAACGGCGACGCGGATCGCCGACGCCGAATCCAGCGTGCTGTTCACCGCCGACGGCTTCTATCGGCGCGGGAGCGAGGTTCACTTGAAGGGCGACGCCGACGCGGCCATCGCGGAGGCGGGTCACGTCGAACACCTCGTCGTCTACGATCGGCTCGGGAAGACGCCTGGCTCCGCGTCCGAGGCCGACGGCGACGAACCCGGTCCGGAGACGACGGCCGCGATCCCGTGGACCGCCGATCGCGACGCGACCTACCGATCCGCGGTCGGATCCCGGTCGCCGCGTTACGAGACGAAGCGGCTCGCATCCGATCAGGAGTCGATGCTCCTCTACTCCTCGGGCACGACGGGGACGCCGAAGGGGATCGTCCACACCCACGCCGGGGTGCAGGTGCAGTGTGCAAAGGAGATCCACTTCGGGTTCGACGCGAAGCCCCACGACCGATTCTTCTGGGTCTCCGACATCGGCTGGATGATGGGGCCGTGGACGCTCATCGGGAACCACACCTTCGGCAATACGGTGTTTATGTACGAGGGCGCGCCCGACCATCCCGAGCCCGACCGGTTCTGGAAACAGATCGATCGCCACGGGCTGACCGTCTTCGGCATCTCGCCGACGGCGATCCGTGCGCTGCGAAAACACGGCGACGAGTGGGTGGAGGGACACGACCTCTCCAGCCTCCGGCTTCTGGGTTCGACCGGGGAGCCATGGGACCCCGAGTCGTGGCTGTGGTTCCACGAGGTGATAGGGCGCGGCGAGGCCCCGATCATCAACATCTCAGGCGGAACCGAGATCTGTGGCTGTTTCCTGATGCCGCTTCCCACCCAACCGCTCAAACCCTGCACGCTCGGCGGCCCGGGGTTGGGGATGTCGATCGATATCGTCGATTTCGACGGGGAGTCCGTGCGAGACCGAAACGAGCGCGGGCTGCTCGTCGCGCGCGACTCCTGCCCGTCGATGACCAAGAGCCTCTGGTCGGGTGACGAGCGATACCTCACGGAGTACTGGTCACGTTTCGAGGACCTCTGGAATCACGGCGATTTCGCCCAACAGGACGAGGACGGCTTCTGGTTCCTTCACGGCCGCGCCGACGACGCGCTCAACGTCGCCGGCCGGAAGGTCGGCCCCGCGGAGATCGAGGGGGTGTTGATCGAACACGACGCGGTCAACCAGGCGGTCGCCGTCGGGGTGCCGGACGACACGACAGGGACGGCCGTGATCGCCTACGTCGTCTTAGAACCCGGCGTCGAGCCCTCCGAGGACCTCCGCGAGGAGTTGCGTGCGGTCGTCGGCTCGAAACACGGCAAGCCGTTCCGACCGCGCGAGCTGCTCTTCGTCGACGCGTTCCCGAAGACGCAGTCCGGAAAGATCATTCGGCGGGCGATCGCCGCCGTCTACACCGACGAGGATCCCGGCGACCTCTCCTCGATGGAGAACCCGGAGGCGCTGGAGGCGCTTCGCGACCCGAACTGAAGGGGTAGGAGACGCCCGTCCGCTCCAAGCCGCTCAGGCGGCGACCCCGACGGGAGGATCCCGTCGTGTCAACCGGGCGGCGAGCGAGACGCAGCCGGCCCCGACGATCCCGGACACCCCGAGCGCAACGAACGCGACGGTGTAGCTGCCCGTCACCTGGAAGATGTAGCCGGCGAGCGGCGGGGACATCAGCCCGCTCACGGCGAACGAGAGCGAGAGGAGCCCGAAGAGCGTGTTGAGGTGGTCGTCACCGAAGAGATCGGCGACCTGCGGCCCGAGCAACCCCCCACAGCCGCCGTAGCCGATGCCGAAGACCACGGCGGCACCGATCAGTGTCGCTCCGGTCGGCGCTACCGCGATCCCGATCACCGCGACCCCCATGATCGCCGCGGAGGCGACGAACGTCGCCGTACGACCCACCCGGTCCGCAAGCACGCCGATCCCGAGCCGGCAGCCCGTCGTCGTCACCCCGATGACGGTTATCGCGAGGACGCCCGCCGAACGTCCGATCCCGGCGTCGGCTGCGTGCACGACGACGTGGCTCAACAGCGCGAACATCGGGGCGAAGACGAACACCCACCCGATGAAGACCGTCACGAACGGGGCCGAACGGACGATGCGTCGGATCGGCGTTCCGGCCCCCTCACGATGGTCGGACTCGACCGCTTTGGGGGTCGATTCCAAACCGCTCGCGTCCATGTCGCCCACATCGGGGCCGAACTCCACGGAGCGATCCGCGCCGACGTCAGCGGGATCATCGGCGAAAAGCAGCGCGACGAGTCCCCCGAGGAGGGCGGCCACCCCCGCGACCGCGAGCATCGCCTCCCGCCAGCCGACGACGCCGATCAGGTAGTCGGCACCGGGCGGGACGACGACCAGCCCGACCCCGAGACCGGCGGAGGCGAGCCCCGCAGCGGTCCCGCGACGGCGACGAAACCAGTACGGGACGGTGGCATAGCCAACGACGTAGAGTCCGGCCATACCGAGCGCCGCGACGACGCCGAAGGCGACGAGGAGCTCGGCGAACGACCGGGCGTACGCGGTCCAGGCGAGCCCGACGGGCAGAACGACGGCCGAAATGGCCGCCACACGGCGTGCGCCGATCCGTTCGATGGCCCGCCCGGCCGCGACGCTGCCGATATAGATCAGCGCCGTTTGGAGGCCGAACGCGGCCGCGAGTGCGGCACGGCTCGCGGCGAACTCCTCCAAAAGTGCATCATAAAAGACGCCGAACGCGTAGGTCGTCCCGAAGACCGCCATCGAGGCCAACAGACACGCGAACGTGATCACCCAGCCGTAATAGACCCGGTCGGCGAGCGCTCGGCGGAGACCCATTCGTTCACTCGAAGACTGCCGGCGGTGCTATGCGTTGGGGTTCCGGCACGCTCGTCGGCCCACCGTCGTCCGGATCGGCCGCGACGGCGAGGTCGCCGCGTGGGGGCCCGTCCTCCGCCGATCCGTCGGTCAACACGACCGCACCGCCGACCACGGACGCGGCGACAACGCTCGAAACGACCGTCCCGGGCTCCGCAAACGTCGTTCTGAGAACGATCCGTGAGTCGGCTGTGAGTCCGCAGTCCTCGACGATCCGGCCCGCGGTCGAAAGCGCCGCCGCGTGGGTGATCTCAACCGATTCGCTGTCGCCGGCCGGGTCGACCGTGGAGCAGAAAAGCGGGTCGGTCGGCCCCACGCTGGAGGGCGGCGTGCCGGGGTTTTCGCTCCATAACTCCTGTTCCCAGTGGGTCGTCCCCGGGCGCTCCGGCGGGCCGCCGTAGACCGCGAGATTGGTCCCAGGTGACGGTTCGAACGTCCCCTCGTCCTCGGCCGCGACCAGGACGATGCGATCGCCCGCCGCGAGTCCGCGTGCCGGGTCGAAACGGACTCGCGCACCGAGCCGGGCGGCTCCTAAAAAGGCGAGCACCGGTTGCACGCCTGGGGACGGATCGATGGCCACCGTCGATCCCTCCCGCGCGCCGAGGTGCCTGAGGACGTTGGCCGCCTTGTACGCGTTCGTAATGAGGTCGTGGTAGGTCCGCTCGCTCCCGCTCGCGGTTACGAGGGCGGTCTCACGGCTCCGCCGATCACGGGCCAACAGGTCGCCGACGACTTCCATAGGCGACACTCGGGGCGACTGGCTGTTAACGGTCACGACGTGCCGGCAACGATCGACGCGAGGAACCGCCGAACGGGTTAAAAGGAGCTTTTCAACCGCTCGAAGAACCCGCCGCTCACGTCGATCTCCTCGCCGCCGGCCTCCGCGAACGCCTTCAACGCCTCCCGTTGTTCCTCGTTGAGCCGTTCCGGCACGACGACGGCGACCTGTACGTAGAGGTCGCCGCGCCCGCGACGCTGCAACCGCGGCATCCCCTTCCCTTTGAGTCGGAACGTCTCGCCGCTTTGGGTCCCCTCCGGGACGTCCATCTCCACCGTTCCGTCCACGGTCTCGACTTCGATCGTGTCGCCGAAGACCGCCTGTGGGAACGAGATCGCCTCCGTGACACGCAGGTCGTCGCCGTCGCGCTCAAATCGCTCGTCCACGTCGACGTCGACTTCGATCAGGAGGTCGCCGTTCGGGCCGCCGTTCTCGCCGGGTGCTCCCTCGCGCTCCATCCGAAGGCTTTGACCCGATCGGATGCCGGCGGGGATCTCGACGGACAGGGTCGCCTCCTCGCGAGTGATCCCCTCACCGGCACAGCCCGCACAGTCTTCACTATAAAGCTCACCCTCGCCCGAGCAACGCGGACACGTCGAGGTCTGCTGGACCCGCCCGAGCGGGGTCTGTTGGACCTGTCTGACCTGTCCCTGCCCGTTACACTGCGGACACGTCCGTACGTCCGCGTCGGGAGGATGGCCCGAGCCGTCACACTCACCACAGCGCGTCGGACGCGTGAGCGTCACCTCCTTCGTCGTCCCCTCGAACGCCTCCGAGAGGTCGATGGTGAGCCCCGTCCGCAGGTCACGGCCCTGTCGCGGTCGGTTGTCGCGGCCACCCCCGCCCCCGAAGAACTGGTTGAAGATGTCCTCGAAGCCGCCGGCTCCGCCGCCGAACGGTCCACCTGCGCCGCCCGGCCCGCCGCCCGTCGCGCCACGCTTGTCGGCCTCGGTGAACCGATCGTGACCCAACTGGTCGTACTGACGACGCTTCTCCTCGTCGGTGAGGACCTCCTTCGCCTTCTGTACCTGCTTGAACTTCTCCTCGGCGTCCTCGGCGTCGCTCACGTCGGGGTGATACTCCGCGGCCTTCTTTCGGTAGGCCCGTTTGATCTCCTCCTCGGAGGCGTCCCGCGAAACGCCGAGTACGTCGTAGAAGTTCTCGCTCATGTATCGTGCTCGTTCGGTAACGTTCGCTCTTTCGTCCGTCCGGTTAAATTGCCCGTCTGTGCCT
>PWGU01000161.1 GCA_003554605.1 Halorubrum sp. | reverse complement strand
TTCTCCACGCACGACCCGCGCCGTCAACGGCAAAGAGCCGCTCCGGTGGTCACCGCCGCATGGCGGCGGGACCGACACCCCGTTTGGCAACCGACGACGTCGGTGCCCGAACGGATCTGCCCGTCGGATTGTCCCGATCGGTCCCCCCGGATCGATCGATCCGATCGGTGACGACCGCGGATTCGTTCGCCGAGAGCCTCACGACGCTGGAGATGGCACGATCGTTCCCGTGCAAGAGGCCGCCGTTCGCCCCGTCCCGGTCGTGGCTGGTCTCGGTTGTTGATATCTCCTAAGGAAAGGTAATAACGGCTCGCGAACCTCGAACTCACCTACCAACTTACTTTGAAGTAACCGCACGGCTGGCCACGCTGATCGACGTGTAGGCTATCGATCCTCGTTCGGGGGCTCCGGCACGGTCGGCAGCGTGAACGCGACCGTCGTTCCCGACCCCGGCGTCGAGTCGATTGTCAACTCGCCCCCGTGCCGATCGACGATCCGTTCACAGATGGCAAGGCCCATTCCGGTCCCGACGGTGCGGTCGGCGTCTGCGCCCTGGGTAAATGGGTCGACGGCATACTGCAGCTCACCCGAATCGATCCCGACACCGTCGTCCTGTACGATGAGTCGCCACATCGACCCCTCCCGCGTCGCCGTAAGCGTGATCGTTGGGGCGGGACCGGCGTGCTCTAAGGCGTTCGCCATCAGGTTCTGGAGGAGCCGTCGAAGCAGGTGCTCGACGCCGTGGACCGTTGGGAGGCTCTCGACGGTCACGGTCGCTTCGCGCTCGCCGATCCGATAGCGTAGCGCGTCGATCACCTCCCCGGCGAGACGGCCGCAATCGACGGCCTCCATCGGCTCCTCGTCGATCCCGATCCGTGAATATGCCAAGAGGTCGGTCACCATCTCGTGGCCTCGTTGGCTGTTCGCCTGCGCGATCGAAAGGAACAGCTCCGCCTCCTCACCGATGTCGTCGCCGAGCTCCCGTTCGAGGGATTCGAGGTACCGATCGGTCGTTCGAAGTGGTGCCCGCAGGTCGTGTGAGATCACGCCGGTGAACGCTTTCAAATCCTGCTCGCGGCGTTTCTGTACGGTCACATCGCGGAGTACGATTACCCGGCCCAGCCGTCTCCCCCGACGCCGAAGCGGCCGTGATCTGACCTCGAGAAACTCGGCATTCCCTTCGGCGGGAAGTTCGATCGTCTTTCGGGTGGTCTCTTCGACCTCTACGCCAACCATTCGCTCGTCCGTCGGGTCGTCGGTGTCCGGGGCGTTCGCGACCTCATTCCCTCCGTTCGGCACCGTCGCTTCACCGATCGCCGTCGCCAACGGTCCTCGCTCAAGCTGGCTCCCGACAGCCGGCGCGCTGTCACCGAGGAGCGAGGACACCGCCGCGTTGGCGTGGACGACACGGCCGTCCGCATCGATCACGAGGATACCGTCGGGCGTGTCCTCGATGACGGTTCGATAGGCTATCGGACGCAGATCGAGGACGCGGTAGCGGACGGTCGCCACGCCGAGCGCGAGCGAGGAGACGACCGTCGAGACGGGCACGAAGTTCACGGCGTCGGTCGTGAACGGGGGGACCTCCGCGGAGGTGAGCGCGCTCGTGGCGATCGGCGTCACGATCGCCACGCCGAGGAGGGCGGTCTGTGGGAGATATCGCCGTCCCCGTCCGACACCCTCGATCGCAACGAGCGTGAGCGTCACGAGCGCGATCAGCGCGGCGTAGGTGAAACTCAGCGCGACGTGTGCCGGTCCGGTCGTCGTCCGCAACACGACCAGTCCGTCCACGTCGACGACGTGGGTCCCGGCGATGACGACCCCGGAGGGGTTCCAAAAGAGCAGCACCCAGAAGGTGACTGGGACGACGAAGAGCGCCGCGACGACGCGCGGACGGACCCACCGCGTTCGCCCGGTGTATGCGAGCACGAACAGCAACAACAGCGGGCCGACGGATGAGCTTCCGAAATACAGGAGCCGATACGCGTGGAACTGGACGGCGAGGTCGGCACTGAGCAACTTCAGCGCCGAGAACCCGGTCCAGACCGCGATGGCGACGTTCATCGCCGCGAACGCGAGCAGGAGTGACTCGTCATCCGACGTGACGGATCGGTGGTCGGCCTCGCGTCGATAGCGCAGAGCGTAGATCGCGAGCGCGAGCGAGATGGCGGTCGCAAGCAGGATCGGGTACGCGTAGATCGTGTGTTGCCAGGTCAACATCGGCGCCATCGTCGTCCCCCTATCCGCCGGTCCGGTGCCCCGTTCGTGATGGAACCCGTGCCAGCGTGACCGTTATCCGTGGACCATCGTCCACCCGTTCGACGTGGACCTCCCCGCCGAACGACTCGAACAGCGTCGTGGCGAGATACGAGCCGACCCGCATCGCCGTCCCGGGGCGCTCGCGATCCGTCGAACGTTCGCCGCTCCCGGTTCCTCCGTCGATCCCCGACCCGGCGGAACGGGCGTGGCGGGCGTCGATACCGCCGTCGACGTCCCCGGAAAACGTCACCGAGACGTGTCTCTCCGTCGACTCGACGGTCGCCGTGACGTGCGGTTCGGGACGGTCAACGCGATCGACGGCGTCCGAGAGCAGATGGATGAACGCCGATTCCAACATTGGGGATGCCTGTACCGTGATCGGATCGATCGCCGCGGCGCCATCCGGCTCGATCGAGACGGTCGCCGCCGTCTCCGCCTGAACGCGGACTGCCGCCGTCTCAAGCGCCGCGTGAAGGTCGCGTCCCGAACGCCCCATCTCGTCGGTGGAGATGACGTCTATCACGTCCGCAGCCGTGTCCGTCAGGTCGGTTGCGTGCTCCGCCGCTTCCAGCAGGGATTCTACCGCATCCACCTCCGTCGGCGGAACGGCTTCGCGAAGGCCGTCACCGAGCCCGATGACGACACTTAAATCGTTCCGGATGTCCCGCCTCACGATCCGGTGGAGCACGTCCAGCCGGTGGTTCCGGTCGGCCAGTTCGCGGCGGGTCCGACTCCGCTCCATCGCATACCGGAGCGCGCGCAACACCCCCTCCCCGGTAATGTCGTCCTTGTTGAGGTAGTCCTGTGCCCCGCAGCGGATCGCCTCTATTCCAACGGTCGGCTCGTCCCGTCCGGTGAGGACGACGACCGGAACGGTTGGCGCGCTCTCCACCATGCGTTCGACGGTGGTAAGACCACGGCTGTCGGACAACATGAGATCGAGTAAGACCGCATCCGGTGGCCGTTCGGACCGCACCCGATCGAGGGCGTCGGCGAGCCGGTCGACGTGGTCGATGTTCGTCACCTCGATCATCGGTGTCCCGCCGTCGGTCCGTCGCATCGACTGTCGCTCGTGGACGAGCCGTTCGACGAAGCGTGCATCGTCGTGATCGTCCTCCACCAACAGCAGATCAACGCCGTTCACGTCGTCGCCGGCAGCGTCCCGCCCGACAGTATCGGCACCCTCGTCGTTTCCGTCGCCATCGGTCATTGCCGCCCTCGAAGGGGCGCTGTTCGCCTCCGGCCGTCGGTCGATACGGCCGGCGGTTGCGGACGCCCCGGTGGTGGCCCATCCGCGTGACCCTCGTTCGACGCCTGTTCTCCCCCCGTTGAACGGTCGCCTCCCGACGGGTGCACGTCCGTCGGCTGCCCGGTGTAACACGATGACATGTGAGCGGTTCTCACTCGTGGTGATGTGGGCTCAAGAGTTATATCTTCGTCCTACGGATGAGGAATATGTCACGCGACGGGGCGGATGTTCCTCCGGACCGGCAGCCGGCGCTGCAAGCGCTCTCGTTGCTCTCGGGCAAGTGGCACCCGACCGTCCTCATCGTGGTCGCCCGTACGGGTCCGATCGGGTTCAACGAGCTCCTCTCGCGGGTTCCGGACGTCTCCGGGAAGGTCCTCTCCGAGACGCTCGATGCGCTCGGCGATGCCGGGTTGATCCGTCGTCAGGTCGTGAGCGAATCCCCCCTCCGTGTCGAGTATGCAGCGACGGAGGCCGGCCGCGACATGGACGCCGTCTTCGATGCGCTCGCCGACTGGGGTCGCCAACACCTCGAAACGGCCGTCCCGACCGTGTTGCTCGCGGACGGCGACCGTCGAATCACCGAGATGTACGCCGGCTGGATCCGCGACCGGTACACCGTGGTCCGCGTTCATACGACCAACGAACTCGCGGATCAACTCCGAACGGATCCGGACGTCGTCGTGCTCGATGAGGGGCTTCCCGGCGGGGACTTACACTCGCTTCACCGCACCGTCGGGTCGGCCCCCCGAACGATCACGCTCATCGGGGACCGACCGACCGTCGACCTCCTCGATGCCGGCGGCGACGACGTGCTTCGCAAGCCCGTCGTCCGGTCGACCCTGCTTGAGACGATCGAGGCCCAACTCGAACGGCAGGGCGAGTCACCGGTGCGTCGGGAGCGGGCCGCGATGGAAGCCCGACTCGCGCTCTTGGAGTCGATTCATCCGACCGGTCGACTGGAGGCGTCCGAGGTCTACCTCGACGCCCGTGAGCGCGTGGCCGAACTCGACTCGTTGCTCGCGGACGACTGATCCGCACCCATGCCACACGATCGTATTCACGCGCGACGTCCGAGCCATCACGTCGACCGCTGGTCTCCGGGCCGGATCGAATCCATCGACGAACGGGACGGCCACTGCGTCGTGACCGTGTCCACGCCGGACGACGATCGGGTCGAACTCGTCGTCACGTTCGCCGTCCGTGACCTCTTTTTAGGTCGACTCGACCTCGACGGGGCGTCGCCGATCGGCGAGCGGGTCTGGTATCGGCAACACGGCGGGCGGCCCTGAGTCCCCATATTCACAGCCTGCGCCGGACCCTCACCGTCGGTCATCGGTCGGGGTGCCCCCGACGAACAAATAAAATGGGTCCCCACGGTCCGGCCGTTCCGTGACCCGTTCGAGGACGCCCATTCCTCCGGCTTTGATGTACGATTCGACGAGCCCCGCACGCCCGTCCATCGACGCCTCGCGCCACGCCCGGACCGCCTTCGTCGGGAACATTCGATTCGTGAAACTCACCATGACGACGCCATCG
>PWGU01000203.1 GCA_003554605.1 Halorubrum sp. | reverse complement strand
TCGCGCCGTCTATCGTCGCGGCCGAATTGAACTCCTTCGCGCGGTTGACGGCGTCCTGTCCGGCGACCGCCTCGTCGACGAAGATGGTCATGTCCGGGTCGACGACGCGGGCGATCTTCTCGAGTTGGCTCATCAAGTCGTCGCTCGTGTGGAGCCGACCGGCGGTATCACCGAGGACGACGTCGACGTCGTTGGCCTCGGCGTACTCGATGGCGTCGTAGATCACCGCGGCGGGATCGCCACCCTGATCGTGAGCGATGAGTTCGCGGTCGAGTCGGTCGGCGTGTTCGGCGATCTGCTCGTTCGCGCCGGCCCGATAGGTGTCGCCGTTCGCGAGCACGGAGGAGTACCCACGGTCTTCGAGCCACTCGGAGAGCTTCGCGATGGAGGTCGTCTTGCCGACCCCATTGACGCCCGTAAAGACGAGCGTGACCGGCTTGTCGGCCTCGGCGATCCGCTCCTCGAAGTCGAACTGTCCGACGGCGATCACCTCCAGCAGGGCGTCATACAGCGCCGACTCGACGAGCTCGCCGGTCGTTTCGACCTGCTTGCGCGACTCGCCGAGCATGTTCTCACGCACCGTCTCGAGGATCTGTTCGGCGACGCTCATCTCGACATCGCTGCCCAGAAGCGCCATTTCGAGGTCCCAAAGCGGGTCTTCGAGGTCCTCCTCCTCGATGATGATCCGCCCGGTCGCGAACGCTTTCGCGCGCTGGAAGGCGCTGGGCTCGTTCGACCCCGCATCGTCGGCGTCGCCGCCAGCGGTCGCCGCACCCGTGTCTCCCTCGGCGGTTACCGCTCCAGCGTCGCGCTCGACGCCGACTGGGTCCGCGTCTTCCGAGGCCCCCGCTGTCCCCGCAGCCTCCTCGTTGTCGTCGACCGCGGCGGTCGCCGCCTCGTCGGCCTCGATGTCGGTCGAGCCTTCGGGGTCGGCGGACGCTTCGGTGTCCGCCGGCTCCTCGGTTTCCTCCACCTCAGCCGACTCCTCGACGTCCTTCCGGAAGCTACTGAGTTTGTCTTTCAGTCCGTCAAACACGTTCGGTTACCTCACTCGTCGTCCGCCTGCTGTTGGAGCTGCTGCATCTGCTGTTGTTGCATCTGCTGTTGCATCTGTTGTGCCTGCTGTTCGAGCTGGGTGCTTTCGGATTCGAGCTCGTCGATCTCCTCGCGCGTCTCCTCGATCCGGTCATCGAGCGACTCGCGTTTCCGCTGGAGGACGTCGACCGCGTCGTCACGGTCCTGTTCTGCGGCGTAGTTGCCGCCCAGCGAGACGATGATCTCGTCGATGTCGTCGACCTCCGCACGGACGTAGGCCCCGCCGCCGAGCGGCACCTGCACCGTTGCCCCCGACTCAAGCGTCTCGATCGCCTCGACGGCCTCATCGATCTCGGTCTGTTCGGTCTGGTGTCCCTCGATCTCCTCCTCCAGGCTCTCGATCTCCTGATCGAGCATCTGGAGCTCCTGTGAGAGCTGCTGAAGCTGCTCTTGGCCGCCGCCCATCATGCGAGCACGACCTCGTCGATCTCGATCTGTGTTCGTTTGCGGTTGTGCTGGCTCCCGACCAACGTATAGAGCCGCTCGCGGGCGAGCGACTCGTTCTCGGCTTCGATCTCCTTCGTGAATGCTTGATCCCCATCGCGGCTCTGGAACCGACCACTCACGGTGTACGCGTTCATGTTCAGGAATCGGACAGGGAGACGGAAGAGTCTTGCTAAAAGTGGGTACGGTCGGGGCCGGACCGGTGGTCGCGTGAGGATCGTCGCCAGCGCCCGGTTCAGTCGATGAACCCGAGCGCCTCCTCGATGCGGCCGAGCTCCGGACCGGTGGTGTCCTCGCCGACGACGTAGCCGGCATCGTTGGCGACGAGCCCGGAGCCGACGAGCGGCGCGCCGTAGTTGATCGTGCCGAGGTCGGCGCGGACGTCGAGCGTCTCCTCGACCGCCTGCAGCTCCGGTTCGCGTGCCTTCGGGTGACAGAGGACGCCGGTGTTGGTGGCGACTGCGGCCGCGCCGACCGTTCGCACGTCGGCGAGGTCGCCCCGTTCGACGGGGACCTCAAGCACGTCGCGGACGGTCATCACCGCCTCACGCGGGAGGTCGGGGTGGACGTACGCGCCGTAATCGTTCGCGAGGACGACGTTGCCGGCGGCGTTGATCCTCCCGGGGAGTTCGCGGACCTCGCGGTCAGCGGCCTCGGCGATACGTGCCTTCTCGCGCTCGGTCGCCCGGTCGGAAACGAGGATCCCGGCCTCGTTGCCGGTCGCGAGCGCGCCGACGGTGTTGGAATCGCCGACGGTGGTGGGGAGGACGTCGGCTTCGAGTTCCTCGCCGAGGTCCGCTGCGAGGTCATCGTCCACGTCCGGTCGGACCAACAGGAGGTCGTCGGCGACGCGGGCGAAGACGCCCACGTACGACGAGCCGGTGAATGTCGCCCGTAACACGTTACTCCGCGGTCTCGGCTTCGACGATGGGCTCGCCGTCCTCGACGAACCGCGCCGCGCGGACGCGCAGCTTGCTCGGCGGGTTCTGGCGACCCTTTGCCCAGAGCGCCTCGTTGATCGAGGCGTCGAGCAGGACGTCCTCCTCGTCGACGGAGAAGTGTTTCGCGAGGTGTTCGCGCACGGCCTTTACCGCGTAGTCGGCGCGCTGCTGGACCGGCTTGTCCTTGGCCTTGCGGAGCGGGACGGTGACGACGCGCTCCTCGAAATCGCTCGTGCTCATTTATTCGTCCAGGTCGTTCCGACGCCAATTGCGCCGCTTGGGGTTTCGCGTGACGTTCATGTCCGTTTTCAGCATGACCCATGCGGGAACGCGGGTGTTCTGGCGCTCCTTTTTGGCCAGCCGCTTCTTTTTGGCCTTCGATTTCTTTCCCATAGTGGACCGTACTTTCCACGGACCGCATAAAACCCCTTCCATACCGCGTCGACCACACCGTTATGGGTCCGCGCTCAGTATGTGCCTCCGATGCCCTCCACACGCCGCGACCTCCTCATCGCCGGCGGCGCACTGGCCGTCGGCGGTGGCTATCTCCAGCGACGACGGATCGCCCGCTCGCCGGACTGGCCGTCGCTCCGCCGAACGTCCTCCATCGACATCCCGGAAATCCCCCACGCGGAGCGGATCACCGACGATCACCTCGAAGCGGCGATCGGGGAACTCGATGATGCCCTCGACGCATTTGAATCGCGTGAGGCCGATCCGGTCGATCAGCGACATGACGACTGGCCCGACCGCAGTCGCGAGGACCGGACCCGGGGCGAGCGCGCGCTCACGGAGACGGACCCGACGGACGAGGAGCGCCACGAAGCGCTTTCGGCCGTGAATGCGTCGATACGACGGCTTCAAACGGTGATCGTCACCATCGACGAGGAACGGGACGACGTCACGACCGAGGAGACGGAAGCACGATTCTCCGACGCCGAAGACCGTGCTCAGACCTTCGAGATCGACTATCGAGGGACCGACCCATCCGAGGCGATCATCCACCTCGCGGCCGCGGAACGGGACCTCGGACGCGCTCGAACACGAACGCGTCCCGACGCCCTTGCCGAACCGATGACATACGCTCGGGGAGCCGTCTACATCGACATCCGTCTCCGCGACACCGAGCGATTCCTGGAGCTCACCGACGGACCGTCGATCGAGGATCCGCTCCTCGATACGCTTTCGACGATGGCTGAGCGGATCGATGGGGACCTCGATGCGACATCCCTCGAACGGGATGGCGCCGCCACAGCCGCCTACGCGGTCTATCGGGATCTGGTGCCCCGCTTTTTCGATTTCGCCGAGGTCGCCGACGGCGACTCCCCTGACGACCCGGCTGACCGGCTCCGGCAGGCCTGCTGGCTTCGAGCGGTGTCCACATCCTTCTCACCGCTCGATACTGTCGTCTATCCCCTCGATACGGACGACGATTCCGCGCTCGAGAGGGTCGAAACGACACCCGACGACCTTCCCGACGCGAAGCGGGCGGCGGTCGATGCCGTCGAGGTGGCCGCGGCAGATCACCCGGACGATCCGCTCGCGACCGAGATCCTTCGGCAGGCGACCGATCTGGTCGAACGGGGGGATCAAACCGTCGACAATATGCGATCGGTCATCAACCGCGCGGAGACCCCGTTTTGGGTCCGCCAAACGATCGAGGCGTACGCGAACTACGTCGCCGCCGAACACGCCGCGGAGGCGGTTGAGGAC
The DNA here is from genome assembly GCA_003554605.1 of Halorubrum sp. GTDB lineage: Archaea > Halobacteriota > Halobacteria > Halobacteriales > Haloferacaceae > Halorubrum. Next base: position 874 of record PWGU01000203.1, on the reverse strand, counting down.
GTGCTCGCGGAGGCGACGTGGTGAACGCTTTTATATACTCCCTCGCCGCCCGCTGACCCTCACCAGCGCCGCTCGGCGAGCCCGGCGTAGATCCGATAACAGCGGTCGAGGACATCGATGGAGACGCTCTCGGTCCGCGTGTGCGCCTCACCGGGTTCGGAGGCCCCGCAGACGACACAGGCCGTGCCGGCTTCAGCGAGCCAGCCGGCGTCGGTCGCATGCGGTTTCGTGACGTGTTCGGGCTCGTCGAGTCCGAGGGTCGCGTGTGCCTCCCGTGCCGCCGCGAGCGCGGCGTCCGCGAACGCGCCGTCGGTACAGCCCATCGGCGGGAGGTCCTGTTCGACGGTCCACTCGACGCCGGGAACCTCCTCGGCGCGCGCGAGGTCGGCGCGCTCGCCAGGGACGGTCCGCTCGTCGATCGTTATCTCACAGCGATCGGGGATCACGTTCCACGTCTCGCCGCCGTGCATCCCCGTGACGGCGACGGAGCCCTGTACCTCCTCGCCGAACACGGTCGTCTCCGGCGCGTCGAGCGATCGAATGACGTCGACGGCGTCGCAGGCGCGGTAGACGGCGTTCTCGCCCGCCTCGGGTTCGGAGGCGTGCGCGGCGGCCCCTCGGGCGACGAGCGTCGAGGCTCGCCGACCCTTATGTGCGATGACGATGTCGGTCACGCCCGGCTTCGAGTAGTTCGTCGACCCTTCAGCGATCAGGGCGTAATCGGGCGCAAATCCAGCCTCGATGGCGTGGCGTGCGCCCGTCCCGCCGACCTCCTCGCCGACGAAGGAGGCGAAGACGAGTTCGCGGTCCGCGGGCGGGGTCGCGTCGCGGAAGGCGACCATCGCGGCGGCGACCGCGCCCTTCATGTCGGCCG
>PWGU01000230.1 GCA_003554605.1 Halorubrum sp. | reverse complement strand
TCGAGATGGCGAAATACGCGGACGACACCGCGCCGCTCGACCGGGGGGAGCGGGCGGCCGAGCGCATTGACCAACTCATCACGGAACTGCTAACGCTCGCCCGACAGGGGAAGGGGATCGACGATCCGACCGAGACGAGCCTCACGAGCGTCGCCTACGAGGCCTGGGAGACCGTCGATGACGACGATGCGTCGCTCCTCGTTGCGGACGATCCGCGGGTCTTCGCGGACAGGGGTCGTCTGCGACAGGCCCTCGAGAACCTCTTTCGCAACGCCGTGGAGCATGGCTCCGTCGGTGACGCGGGTGTCAGGGTCGTCGTCGCCTCGACGACAGCGGGGTTCGTCGTCGCCGATGATGGCCCCGGGATCGACCCGGACGCCGCCGAGGCGGTGTTCGAACCGGGGTTTACCACCCACGAGGAGGGGACGGGATACGGACTGGACATCGTCCGTGAGATCTGTGAGGCCCACGGTTGGTCGGTTCGGGTCGTAACCGACGGGGTGGCCCCCGACGGCGATGCCGTCGTCGACACCGATGCCCCTTCCAACGACGCCGCGGTCGACACCAACGCCCCTTCCGACGACGACCACGTCCCGATCCCGGACGGGGCACGCTTCGAGATCAGCGCGCCGACGGCCGAGGAGGCGGCGGGTGACCCGTGGGTGGGGGGCTAAGACGGGTCGATGGCTCTGCTCGATGCCGTGGGATCACCGACTGATTGCCGATCGACTGCCGACCGACTACCACTTAAATAGCGTACGCTCGGGTGGCGGAGACGAGCGCCTTCCGGTAGTCGCTCGCGGTCGGGTCCGGTCCGAGGGAGCCGAATCGTCGTTTAAATTCGTCGACGTTGACGTCGGGGGCGTCGCCGTCGGCGACGCGGGCGAGGTCGTAGATCCGGTGGTCCCTCGAGGCCAACCCATGTCGCTCGATGAGCGCCAGCGCGAACGCGGCGTTCACGGCCGTGATCGCCGGGTCAGCGCCCGCGCCGGTCGGTTGGGACCCGGGTCGTGGCGGCGTGGGCCGGTCGGCGACGGCCGCCGCGAGCGTCGATTCGAGGAAGCCGAGGAGCTTGTCCGCCGGCGCGACCGAGAGGGGGATGTCGTCGGCGTAGATGTCTTTCATGTGATTGGCGATCTGATAACACTGCGTGAGCTTGTGCCGTTCGACGCGCTCGCCGGCGAGCCCGAGGTAGAGCGCTTCTTCGGTCGACTGGACGTGTGAAGCATGCCCCTCCTCGTATCGGGCCATGTGTGAGAACTCGTGGACGGCCAACTCCCGCGCCATCGCGCTCGTCGCGGCGCGCCGTGAGACGTTCAAGACGTGCTTATCGGGATAGTGTCCAGCCCATGTTCGCTCGTCGGGGTCCTCACGAACCCGGACGTGAACCGGCTTTTCTAACGAGAACTCGGTCTCGAACAGATCGGCCGCGCCGAGAAACGGGTCGGGGGGGACGTCCCCCAGTACGCGAAGATCCATGCGTACGATTCACATGGTGTGCGGGGATAAGTCTCTTGCGGCGGACCCGGGTGCTGTCGGCGGGTCCTAAGGAACATCCCCGACCCCGCGGCGGATCGAGCGTTCGACTCCGGCCCCTGTGATGCTTGCATCGACGGTTTCGATCGGGATTTTATATTCTCCGCGGACCGATCGAACGGCCATGTTTACACCGTCACCCTCCCCGTCCCCATCGTCGGCACCCTCGCGCGTGTATGCGGCGTATCGCGGCGGACTCTCGGTTATTACCGATCCGGCGGGCGAGGCCCGCGTCCCCTCGACCATCCTGGCCGACTGCGACGTGGAGTGCGTGGCGGCGACCGGTTCGACGCTGTTCGCCGGGACGTTCGAGGAGGGGCTCTTCCGGTCGACGGATGGGGGAACACACATCGAGCGGATCGGCACCGACGCGATCGAGCCGTCGGCGGTGACGGCGGCGGCGATCAGTCCACACGACCCCGACGAGATCTGGATCGGGACGGAGCCGTCGCGTGTTTATCGCTCGACCGACGGCGGTGACTCATTCGAGCACTGTGCCGGATTGACGACCGTTCCCTCGGCGGACGAGTGGTCCTTCCCGCCGCGCCCTGACACCCACCACGTCCGCTGGATCGAACCCGCCCCCGACGATCCAGAGCGGTGGTACGTGGGAATCGAGGCGGGTGCCCTGCTCGTCACGCCCGACCGTGGGGAGACGTGGATCGACCGTCCGGAGGGATCACGCCGGGACAACCATACGCTTGCGACCCACCCAGCCTCCCCCGGCAGGGTCTATGCCGCCGCCGGCGACGGCTACGCCGAGAGCCTCGACCGGGGTGTCACCTGGGAGGCGGCACACGACGGGCTCGACCACGGCTACGTCTGGGGGCTCGCGGTCGACCCGACCGATCCGGGGACGGTCCTCGTGAGCGCCGCTGCGAGCGCGAGCGACGCGCACCGGCGGGGGCGGTCGTATCTCTATCGGCGCTCACCTCGCCGGTCGAAGCGCTCGGGATCACTCGAAGCGGGAACGAACTCCGAAGAGGAACCGCAGCAGCGGGTGGGCCCCGCGACCGCGACGTGGGACCGCCTTGACGGACGGGGTGTTCCATCGGGTGACGGTATCCGGCGGGCGGTCCTCGCCTCGGGATCGGTGGGCGGGGCGATCTGGATGCTTCACGAGGGCGGCCTCTTCCGGACGACGGACGCCGGGGACTCCTTTGACCGGATCGACGTCGACCTCCCGGAGCGCGTTCCGCGGGCACTCGCTGTCGTGTGAAAACGATCCTGTCGATGATAGCTCCGTCCCCGGTCGATCCCGATGAGCGCCGGTCAGTTCCGGTCGGTTCCGACGACGAGGACGGGAACCTCGGCCCCCCGCTGGAGGCGGACCGGGAGCGGCTCGGGGTTGATGAGGCGGTCGAGGCCGGTCCGCCGGTCGGAGCCGACCACGATCAGGTCGACGTCGTGTGCGGCCGCGAAATCGAGCACCTCCTCGTGATCGGTGCCGTAGCGGAACCGCTTTTCGACCTCGACGCCGGCACGATGACCCTGTGCGGCGGCGTCCTCCACGGCCGCCTCCCCGGCACGCTCATGACGCTCGACGACCATGTCCCAATGTTCCGTCGTATCGACGACGTAGAGGGCCTCCACGGTCGCACCGTGTGCGGAGGCGAGGTCGATCCCGATGTCGACGGCGGCTCGGCCCGTCGCCTCCCCGTCGGTCACGACCAACACCCGGTCGAAGAGCCCGGCTGGACCCGCCTCCGAGTCCACCCCGGACATCGACGGCTCACTCGGTGCCGACTGTCCCCGATCCGTGGACGGGTTCCCCGCCTCAGCGTGTTCGCGTGCTTCGGTGTTAGTGTCGATTGACATGGGCCTTCGGTGGGCGACCGTTCGGATCGCCCGTGGTTACCGCTTCGTTGCACACACAACCTCTTAACAATTTTTACGCTTATTGACGATTATCATTATCTATCCGGATGTGTCTACAGGATTGTTTGAGAGAAGCCCCGATCGGCGCAACACCTCGGTACGAATCGGATTATATGTGTCTGTTTGTCATTCTCCAATGCGGGTCGGTAGCGGTGGGCTCGGGTCATGTCGAGTGTGGAGGATGGCGGTCGTGTGGGGTGGAACCGGCCGCCAGCGACGTGGCCGACTGGCACGATGCCAGCGCATTCCGTCCACCCTCCGGGTGTCGATCGGCGGTATCGAAGCCGTTAAGCGACGAACCCGCAAACGGTGGCGTATGCGACACCTCATCGTCCGCGGCGACCCCGGTATCCGCAAGGACGCGATCATCGAGTACGAGGGTGAGGAGCTGGTCTGTTTCGGGATCAACAAACAGGGCGACTGGCACGGCCCCGATGAGCCCCAGCTCTGGTGTACCGTCGGCACCGAAGACGAGCGTGAGACGTACGATAAGCGGCAATATGTCCCCCATTGGCTCGACGTTGAGACGGTCGACGCCGAGGCGCTCACCGTGATCAAAGCGAAGGGCGACCTCTCCGTCTAGACTCCTCTTTCCCCGTTTCCCCTTTTATCTTCCGCGAAAAACCGCACTCCCGCCGCTCAGACCGGCGGCTCCGCAAGCCACGCCTCGATCGCCGAGGCCATCGCTCCGCGGCGATGGATGACGCCGGCTTCGGGGTCGACGACCGTGCTTTCGACCCCGTCGGTCTCGCCGGCGTCGACGATCGCCGCGACGCCCGCACGGACCCGTTCGTCGAGGTCCGCGACCCGGACGACGCTTCCGGTCCCCGAGACGTTCGCGCTCGTCGCCGTCAATGGGCCCGTCGCGCGCAACAGCGCGAGCGCGACCGGGTGATCCGGCACGCGCACGCCGACACGGTCGCGACCACCGGTCAGTTCGTCCGGAATCGCCGGCCCGCGGTCGACCACGACCGTGACCGGCCCGGGGAGGAACGCACGCATGAACGCCAGCGCCCGCTCGCTGGGCCGAACGTACCGCTGTGCGGCCGAGACGCTCCCGGCGCCGAACGAAAGCGGGTCGTCTCGATCGCGACCCTTCAATTCGAAGACCCGCTCGATCGCCGCCGCATCGAGCGCATCCGCGCCGAGGCCGTAGACGGTTTCGGTCGGGTAGACGACGAGATCGCCCGCCTCCGCCGCGGCTGCGGCCTCCCTGACTGCCTCCCGCGTCGACGCGGACAGCCGGCCGTGATGATCGACGGTCACACCGGACCGTTTACCGTCGGGTTAAAAAAGCATGACGCGTCGGGCTCCGAGCGATTCGCGGTCCTCTCGGTCCCGGAACCCGAGCCCGCCGTCGGCGTCGACGTCCTGAACCCGTCTCCGTCTCCGGACCCGATCCCCGCTCCGTCCGGTCACCCGTTGTCCCGTTCGATACACCGCGCGATGGGGTCGACGATCTCGTTCGCGACGGTGTAGGGGTCCGTCTCCCGTTTTCGAACCCGCTCCGCCAGCTCGTCGATCCCGCCCCGCCGCTCGATTTCGTCGGTCGCGAGCGCGCCGAGGTCCGCCCGCACCAACGTGCGGATCTCCTCGGCGTATCGCCGGTGGGTTCGCTCGGCGAGCGCCCCCGAGTCGCGGAGGTAGCCCGTGTGGGCGTCGAACGTCTCGATCAACTCCGCGACGCCCTCGCCGGTCGTCCCGACCGTCCGAAGCACCTTCGGTGTCCACGAAGGGGCCTCGCCGGTGGGGTCGTCCGCGACCTCCTCACGAACGTCCGCCCCGTCGGTCCCGTGGGCGTTCATCCCGAGGGCACCGGAACCGTGGTGACCGACGTCCAAGCCGACGGTCGCCCCCTGTCGCCGGTGGACCATCTCCTCCAACTCGGCGACGGGGCGCTCGACGCCGTCGGTGTCGGCTTTGTTGACGACGAACACGTCGCCGATCTCGAGGATGCCGGCCTTCAGGGTCTGTACGTCGTCGCCGGAGCCGGGCTGGACGAGCACCGCGACCGTGGGTGCGGTTCTGACGATGTCGACCTCGTTCTGTCCGGCCCCGACGGTTTCGATGATCACGACGTCCTTGCCGAAGGCGTCGAGCGCCGTCACGGTGTCCGCCGTCGCGGTCGACAGCCCCCCGAGGCGGCCGCGCGCGCTCATCGATCGGAAAAACACCTCCATGTCGCCGACGTTCGAGCCCATCCGGATCCGGTCGCCGAGCACTGCCCCGCCGGTGTACGGCGAGGAGGGGTCGACCGCGACGACGCCCACGGTATCGCCGCGTTCGCGGTAGGTTGCCGCGAGTTTGTCGACGAGCGTCGATTTGCCCGCGCCGGGCGCGCCGGTGACCCCGATCACCGCGGCGGAGCCGGCGTGCTCGTGAAGCCGTGAGATGAGCGTTCGGTGGCCCGGTGAGCGGTTCTCGATGTGGGTGATCGCCCGGGCGAGCGCGCGCTGTTCGCCCGCGAGGATCCCATCGACGAGGTCGGCGATCTTCGCGTGAACCTCGTCGCCGTGGGCGTCGTCCTCCCCCATCAGGCCCGCTCCGGCACGTGTTCTCGGATGAACTCGATCGTCTCCTCCATCGGGGTGCCGGGGCCGAACACCTCCGCGACGCCGAGTTCCTTCAACTCGGCTTTGTCGTCATCGGGGATGATCCCGCCGACGACGATGAGGGTGTCCTCGAACGCCCCGTACTCTTTGAGCCCCTCGATGACCTTCGGGACGAGCGTGTTGTGTGCGCCCGAGAGGATCGAGATCCCGAGCACGTCGACGTCCTCCTGGACGGCCGCCTGGACGATCTCCCCGGGGGCGCGGTGGAGCCCGGAGTAGACGACCTCGAAGCCGGCGTCCCGAAACGCCCGCGCGATCACGTGTGCGCCCCTGTCGTGGCCGTCGAGGCCGACCTTTGCGACCAGACAGCGGATGGCCCGCTTCTCCTGTTCGGCGCTCATGCCGTGAGATCCGTCGCCGGACCGTTTGATTCTAACGGACGTTTAGGAGGGATCGGTCGCGGGCGATCCGGGCGGGCGAGCGCGTTTGAGTATATAAATCGCGTGTGGCATGCTCACGGTGGATATATAAGTGGACGATCGATACCGTCATCGCCTACCGAATACCGGCAGTCCGTCTCAGCGTTCGCCTCGGGCCTCCCCAGCCTCGCCGCGGCCGACCTCCGCAAGCTCCGGTTCGGCCGCGGGCTCCCTCGCGCGTGCTCCTCGCGCCCTTTAAAAAGGGCGCTCGGAGGCGCGCGCCGACGTGTGACTGCCGGCTCGCTGTCGGTTTGCCGGTTTGCCGGTCTGTCGGTTTGCCGGTCTGTCGGTTTGCCGGTTTGTCGGTTTGTCGGTTTGTCGGCCTGTCGGCCTATCGACCCGCCTCAGACGTGCTCGTCGAGGAACTCGACGATCGCGCGGTAGGCCTCGATGCGGTTTTCGAGCTTCGAGAAGCCGTGTCCCTCGTCCTCGAAGATCAGCTTCCGGACGGGCACGTCACGCTCCTTCACCGCCTCGACGATCCGCTCGGCCTCCCCGACGGGCACCCGCGGGTCGTTCGCGCCGTGGAGCACGAACAGCGGGGCGGCGATGGCCTCGGCGTTGTTCACCGGTGAGATCGATTCGAGGAACTCGCGGTCCTCTTCGAGCGAGCCGTACTCGGCTTCACGCAGCGACCGCCGCCAGTCGCCGGTGTTCTCGAGGAAGCTCACGAAGTTCGCGATGCCGACGATGTCGACGCCAGCCGCCCACAACTCGGGATACTCCGTCATCGACGCGAGCACCATGAACCCGCCGTAGGAGCCGCCCATCGCGACGATCCGGTCGGGGTCGACCTCGGGGTGATCGTGGAGCCACTCGACGCCGGCACGGATGTCCGCGACGGAGTCCATCCGCTTTTCGACGTCGTCGAGCGAGGAGTACGCCTTCCCGTAGCCGGAGGAACCCCGGACGTTCGGTTCGAGCACGGCGTAGCCGGCGTTGACGAGGTACTGTTTCACCCCGGAAAAAGAGGGGCGACGCTGTGACTCCGGGCCGCCGTGGATGTCGACGATCACGGGATAGCCCTCCGCGGGTGGTTTCGTCTCTGGCATCGAGAGGAACGCGGGGATCTCCCGCCCGTCGAAGGTCGGATAGTGTACCAACTCGGGCTCGACAAAGGTGTCGCGGGGGATCCCCGCGGTCGAGGCAGCGGTCCATCGCGTCGTCTCGCCGGTGCGCGCCTCGACGACGTAGACGTTCGCCGTGTCCGTGCTGCCCGTCGCCGTGATCGCGTAGCGGTCGCCGTCGGGTCCGAAGCTCACTCCGCCGGCGACGCCGCGGGGCAGGTCCGGCTCCGGGAACTCGTCGATCCGGTCGGGGTCGACGAGCTCGCCCGCACGGATCTCGGTGTAGCCGTCCACGTTGCGCGAGTAGACGATCCGCTGCGACTCCCGATGGAGCGCCACGCCGTCGACGTTCCAGCCGCCGCCGGAGGCGACGTCCGAGAACTCCCCGTCCTCCAGCGAGAGCCGCTCCAAGCGCAGGGTGTCGCTTTGATGATCCGTGACGAGATAGATCGACTCGCCGTCGGGCCCCCACTCCGGGCTCCCGTAGCGTGCGTCCCCCTCGTGCGGCGTATGGTGGGTCAACTTGCCCGACTCGATCGCCAGCGTGTAGAGGTCGTGATCGAACGAGGAGTGTGCCTCGTGGACGATCAACCGATCGTCATCGGGCGACCACCCGGCAACGGAGAGCCACCCGTCGCCCGTGTACACACGCTTCGCCTCGTCGCCGACGGCGTCGCGGTCCTGTACGTAGATGTCGAAGGCCGACTCGTCACGGCGGTTCGAGGCGAACGCGAACCGCTCGCCGTCGTTCGACCAGCCGCCCCAGCGGTGTTTCGCGCCCGGCCGCGCGGTCAGGTCGGTGATCGCTCCGGACGCGAAGTCGAGTCGATGGAGCTGGACCCGTTCGTTGCCCCCTTCGTCCATGCCGAAGACCGCCTCCGACCGCTCGGGCGAGGAGTCGATGAAGGTCACGCGCTCCTCGAAGAAGGTGTGCTGTTCGGGCCAGCCGAGCGGCTCGGTGAGCGACCACACCTGTCCGGTGCCGGTCGCGTCGAGGAGAAAGGAGAGCCGGCCGTCGGGACCGAGGTCCGCCCCGCCGGCGCTTCGCACGTTCAGGTACCGCTCGATGTCGTACCGGTGCATGGAATCGGGTTCGGTGGCCGCCCCCAAATCGGTTCGGGTGGGCACGGATCGACGCCCGTCGGGCCAGTACCCGTCCCACAATTGGGTGGCTTTTTGTCGCGGCCCCCCATCCCTCCCACGTATGCGTGTCGCGTTCGTCTCGCTGTTTACGCCCGGTTACGGGATGACCCCGGCCCGGAAGCGAACGTGGCAGTTCGCCCGCGGACTCACCGAGCGCGGCCACGAAGTCGTCTGGCTCTGTTCGCGCTGGTGGGGTGGCGAACACGACACCTTCGAGGAGGACGGCATCGCGTACCGATCGGTCGTCGTCGATCCCGCTCCGACGACCTTCGCCGCGAAGCTCCCGGCGGCGATCCGACGCGTCGCCCCTGATGTCGTCCACGCGGTGAATTCTCCCCCGACCTGCGGGCTGGGCGCGACGGTCGCCGGGACGCTGACGCGAACGCCCGTGCTCGTCGACTGGTGGCGGGATCATCCCAACGATGCACACGGACGGTACGGACCGCTCGCGCGAAGCGCCGACCTCCTCACCGCTCCCTCACGCACGACGAAGACACGCGTCCGTGAACACGGCGCGAGTGGGGAGGCGGTCCGGCTCCTCCCGGGAAGTATCGACATGGACCTCGCTCGTGAAGCGCCGGTCGACGACCGGTTCGACGTAATCTATTCCCGGCGGCTCGATCGGCACGCCAACGTCGAGACGTTCCTGCTCGCGCTCGCGGAGCTGCGCGGCCGTGACTGGAGGGCCGCGGTCATCGGCGACGGTCCCGAACGTGAGGTAACCGAGGCGACGGCGGCGGACCTCCGTATCGCCGATCGTGTCCACTTCCTCGGCGATCTCCCGCTTGAGGAGCGGGTGTCGATCCTGAAGGGCACCCACGTCGCCGTCGGCACGGCCACGTGGGAGACGTTTCCGATGGAACTCCTGTGGGCGCTCGCCTGCGGCTGTGTCGGGCTCGTCGAGTATCAGGCGGACTCCAGCGCACACGAACTGGTCGAGGGGCGTCGGCGTGGCCGGCTCGTCACCAGCCCCAGCGAACTCGCCGACGAGATCGTCGCCGTCGCGGAGTTGGAACGACGTTCGGTCGACGAGGCGTTCGCGAGCTACGATCACGGTGCCGTGATGAACCGGCAGATCGACGCGTATCGCAGCCTATTGAACGATGGATAGACAAGATCCGGACACCGCGCTTCCAAGCGTGAGAACGCGCAGGTAGCGAGCGAGGACTATTCCTGGGTTACCGTTCCGCCGTATTTCATAAAGACGAACGCGAGCCCGAGCGTGCTCACCATCGCGATGAAGGTCGCGATCCCGAGCGCCCGCGCACCCTGTGGGACGAAGACCGCGCCAGCGCCTTCGTCACCGGTATCGACGGTATCGATGTCGTCGCCGACGGCGAGTCCGGCGTGCATGCCGACGGCGTCGTGGGGTGCACAGTAATAGTGGGTGATGCCGGCGTCGTCCTCGCTGGTCTCGTACTCGTAGGTGAAGCCCTCCTCGTCGACGGTTTCGCTCTGCAGTTCCGCCGGACCGTCGACCGTCTCCACGTTGTGTCCGCCGCCATCCCCGGTCCACTCCCACGTTATCTCCGTCCCCTCGTCAACCCACAGAAGCGTCGGATCGAAGGCAAGCCCGTCGTCGTCGGCACCGACCATGACGGTCACCTCGTCCTCGCCACGGGCGTCCTCGTAGGTTCCGAGGTTCCCCTCGGCTTCGGACGGCCAGTCGGGCTCCTCATCGGCTGCGACCGTTCCCGTCGCGGCCGTCGCCGCGCCGGCGGCCGCCGCCGCACCGCCGGCGGTCCGCATGAACCTGCGTCGGGAGACGTCGTCCGTACTCATACACCCGGCTTGGTGGTCGCCTGTAGTGAATATGTTGGTTCTGCCTCGCCGGTCGTCGTCCGTTATCCCGACGTGGTGAATCCTTTTGACCCATGCCGCGGCCATCCGTTCCTATCCGCTAATGAAAGCCCCGGATCGGTCAAGGCGGTTGTGTGGCGAACCGGCCGGGGGAACGATCGACGTGCCACCTGTTAGCCAACTTCCGCCGTTCCACTCGCTGACTGTTCATGGTGCGACCGAGAGCCGTTGACGGAATCGCCGCCCCGGTCGGCAGCTAACCGGGGGTCGCTCAGCGAACGGAGTCCAAGAGGAGTCGCTGTTCGACCCGCTTCACTTCGTGTTGGACGTCACGCACGGCGTCGATGTTCGCCGAGACCGACGAGACGCCCTGTTCGACGAGGAACTCGACCATCTCGGGTTTCGAACCGGCCTGCCCGCAGATGCTCGTATCGACGCCGAGTTCGCGACAGGCATCGATGGTGTCGCCGATCAGCCGGAGGACGGCCGGGTGGAGCTCGTCGAACCGGCTAGCGACGTGTTCGTTGTTGCGGTCGACCGCCAGGGTGTACTGAGTGAGGTCGTTCGTCCCGAAGGAGGCGAAATCGATCCCCGCCGCCGCCAGCTCCTCGATCATCAGCGCGCTGGCCGGCGTCTCGATCATCACGCCCCACCGGTTCCGTTCGGGGTCGATCCCGGCTTCTTCGAGGTGCCGCTTCGCCGCCTCGACGTCGGTCGCGTCGTTGACCAGCGGGAGCATCAGCTCGATGTTGTCATAGCCCATGTCGAGCAGGCGTGCGATGGCCGCGAGCTCTTGGGCAAAGACGTCGGGCTTGTCGAGGCTCCGCCGAATCCCTCGCCAGCCGAGCATCGGGTTGTGCTCCGTCGGCTCGCCGTCACCACCCTCCAGTTCACGGAACTCGTCGGTCGGGGCGTCGATCGTCCGCACGCGAACCGGACGCGGATAGAACTCGTCGGCGACCGTCCGGACACCCTCGATGAGCGCGTCCTGATACGCCCGCGAGCCGTGGTCGCGGATGTACCGCTCCGGGGTCTTCCCGAGCGAGAGCACCATGTGTTCGATCCGCAACAAGCCGACCCCATCAGCGCCGGTCGCAGCGGCGCGTTCGGCCGCTTCCGGAATGGAGACGTTGACCTTCACCTCCGTCGCCGTCATCGGCTTTACCGGCGTTTCGGGGCGAGCCGCCTCGATGGGCTCGAACTGCTCGCTGGCTTCGGCCTCCTCGTCCACTCCTTCCGTGACGGTTCCTTTGTCCCCATCGATGGTGATCGGCTGGCCGTCTTGGAGGTCCCGGGTCGCCGACCCCGTGCCGACGACTGCCGGGACACCGAGTTCACGGGAGATGATCGCGGCGTGGCTCGTCATCCCACCCTCATCGGTGACGATGCCGGCGGCCCGCTTCATCGCCGGAACCATGTCGGGCATCGTCATCTCCGTGACGAGGATGTCCCCCTCCTGTACCTGATCGAGGTGGTCGAGCTTCGTGACGATCCGGACCGCTCCGGAGACGATCCCGGGGCTCGCTCCGAGTCCATGGACGAGCACGTCGGCGGGTTCATCGCCGCTGCCGTTCGGTCCGTTGCCGCCGTTCTCCGGAACATCACCGACGGCGGTCGACCCCGACGCTCCCTTGCTCTCCCGGATCGTCGTGATCGGCCGCGATTGGAGCATGTAGGTCTCCCCGTCCCGCATCGCCCACTCCACGTCCTGGGGGACGCCGTAGTGTTCCTCGACGCGCTCACCCAAGGCGACGAGGTCGCCGATCTCCTCGTCGGAGAGGACACGTTCGGTCCGCCGGTCGCCCTCGACCTCCCGCTCCACCGTCTCGCCCGTTTCGGGGTCCTTTATCATCTCGATCTTCTTCTCGGCGACGGTGACGGTGTCGACGACGTCGCCTTCGGTATCGTAGACGTAGTTATCGGGCGAAACAGTCCCTGAGACGACCGCCTCCCCGAGCCCCCAGGCCGCCTCGATGATGACACGGGGTTCGCCGGTCGACGGATGGCTGGTGAAGAGGACGCCGGATTTGTCCGCATCGACCATCCGCTGGACGACGACCGCGATGTCGACTTCGGCGTGCGGGAAGCCCTTGCGCTGGCGATAATAGATCGCTCGCTGGGTGAAAAGCGAGGCCCAACATTCCTTGACGCGGCGGGCGAGGTCATCCCCGCGTACGTTGAGGAAGGTCTCTTGCTGGCCGGCGAAGGAGGCGTCGGGGAGGTCCTCCGCAGTTGCGGAGGAACGGACGGCGACGAACGCCTCCTCCCCGTCACCCATCGATTCGTACCGTTCGAGTATCTCCGCGCGGACCGACTCCGGCAGCGGCGTGTTCAGCATGAGGTCGTGTGCGGTTTCGGCTGCCTCCCGGAGTGCAGCCGAGTCCTCTGGGTCGACATCGACCGCTTCGAACAGCTCCTCGTCGATGCCGGCCTCGACGATGAAACTGCGATACGTATCCGCGGTGACGACGAACCCGCGGGGGACCGGGAGGCCCGCGCCGATGAGTTCGCCCAGCGAGGCCGCCTTGCCGCCGACCGTTCCGAGGTCGTCGGCGCCGACTTCGTCCAGCCAGAGTACTGCCATTCGTATCCGGTGGATCCACCAGCCAACCTATGAATCTTCCGGCAACCGGGGGGCGAATAAAAGACAACTCGTCTTCGAGTGGTCACTTCTCGACGGTCGCTCACATGAAACGCCGCTCGGTCACGGAGTAAGAACGAAGGAGGGCCGATGGCGTCGCGGGATGACGAACCGTATCGGCTCGTAATAACCGATAGACGGCGATGCTATCTATATGTATTCGCTGTGGCGTGTTCAACCCCAATATGGTGTTACAGGTGATGTAACCCCCATCGGGTGGTGGACACCCGCGTCCCGCGTCCCCCTGATCGGTGTCCTCCCGTTCTCGCTGTGGGGCCCTGATCAGTGCTGACCCCCCGGCCTGATGAGAACCTGACTTCAGCGCCCGCCGAGGCGTCGCCGTTCGTCCGCGAGAATTCGCTCCCACAGGCCGAACAGGCGGCTGTTGAGGTCGTAGTCATCGTTGACCGCGCGAACCCACCGATCGTCGGCGAAGAGCAACCGCTGAAAGCGTCTGACCGGCGGCGAGAGCGGCTCCTTCGCGCCGCCATAGTGGCCGAGCGATTCACGCCGGGTTCGCTCGACGAGCTCGGCGGGGACCTCGATCCCGTCCGCGGCGGCGACGTGGACGAACCATTCGAGATGCAACAGCGCGTCGGCGAGCAGGAACCGATCCCGGAATCCGGAGACCCCTTCGAGGGCCGGCCGGCCCTCGATCCGAACGTCGACCGGGCGGGAGAACCGCGGCGCGGAAACGGTCACGTCGGCGGCGTCGGCGAGGGTCCCCGCGATACGCCGAAGTCGCCACTCGGCGTATCGTATCGGGGCGATCAGCCCCAGCTCGTACCACAGCGGCATCCACTCACAGTACGGTTCAGAAAAGCGTGCGTCCGCCAGCAACGTCGTCGCAACGGACCGGGCGGCTGCGGGCGTGAGCGACGTCGGTGCGTCTCGAAGCTCCGCGGCGACCGCGGGGCCGTCGATCCGGTCGGCCCCGGGGAACTCCATGCCGTCGGCAACGTGGCGCGTGTATGCACGGCTTGCGGCGTACCACTCGGCGAAGTCGGCTGCGGTCGTGAGCGTGAGGAGGCGAAGGACGGTGATAACCCAACGACGCGCCGTGGGGTAAAAACCGCTCCGGCGGCCCCCCGTCTCAGCGGTCCTCGACGGTCCCGGCCGTCGTGTCGAGTGCGTCAGTCAATCCCCACTCGGCCGCCCGTGACCGGGCTTCCTCGCGTGCCTGTTCGCGGATCGCCTCGATCCGATCGTCGTCCGCCAGGAAGGAGGCCAGCGCGTCGGCCCCCTCGTGACCGCCCTCGTCGTGACGGTCCGCCGGTGCGGCCGCGCGCGTCCGCTCCGCGAGGTCCGGCGCGTCGGCGAGCTCCGTTGCCACGCTTCCAGGAGCGACCCGCAGCGCTTCGGCTCCGTGGGCGGCCGTCAGCGCCGCCGCCTCGACCGCGTACAGCTCCACCCGGTACGGCCCCGGGACCGCGAGTTCCGCGAGCGCCTCGGGGCCACCGTTGTCGGTTACGGTGTTGTAGACGAGCACCGGGACGCCCTCCTCGAAGGTGATGACGCCCCGGGCCTCCCCCGAAAGCAGCAGCGTCTCCTGCGGGACGATCGTCGCATAGCCGATCAACGACCGCTCCAAGGCGGTCTCAAGCGGCGTCGCGACGTCCGAGACCACGCGTGACCGCAGCAGCGTCCCGCGTGGAATGTGCAGTTCCTGCGGGTCACCGCCCGAAGGGGATCGGTCGGGTCCGGGCCGGTCGGTCCCGTCGGTCATGGCGTGTCGGGTACGACGGCGCTGGAGAACCGGTCGGCGACACGGTCGCCATCGCCGTCGCGGACGTCCAACCGGTCCGCTGCGCGCCTGTACGCGACCGCCGCCTCGCTCTCCGGGGCGTGTGCGAGAAGCGGCTTGCCCGCGCGCCGGGCCTCACGTGCGGCGTCGCTGTCGGGGACGCCGGCGAGGATCGGGCCGCCGAAGTGTCGGTCGGTCCGCTCGGCGATGGTGTCGAACTCGCCGCGTACCTTATTGAACAGCACGCCCGCGGTCTCGGTGCCGTACGAGCGGGCGTACTCCTGCACCTTCAACGCGTCCGAGAGCGCGGGGATCGTCGGCTCGACGACGATGACGGTTCGATCGGCGAGCACGATCGGGAGAACGGCCGACTTCGAGCCGAGCGCGGCCGGCGAGTCCAACAGAATGACGTCGGTGTCGGCGGCCAACTCGGCGACGACGTCGCGAAGCCGCACGGGGTCAGCGGCCTCGAAGCCGGCGAGCGAGGTCCCACAGGGGACGACCGACATCCCGAATCGATCGTAGGTCGCCTCGGAGACGTCCGTCGCCGTCCCCTCGATGAGGAGGTCGTGGAGGGTGACCGGCGCGTCGTCGAGTCCGGCGTGAAAGAGGAGGTTCGCCATGCCGGTATCGGCATCCACCACGGTTACGTCGTAGTCCGCGGAGAGCGCCATCCCGAGCGCGAGGGTGCTCGTCGTCTTGCCCGTCCCACCCTTTCCGCTGGCGACCGCGAACGCCTCGACCATATCCGGCCTCTACCGCTGACCCGGTTAAGCGTTCCCGTCTCGGCCCGAACGCCGTCGAGCCGGAACCGCTCGGCGGGCGTTTATCAGGCATTCCCTCTCACGGTCGGCGGGAACGCTTTGTAGCGCGGGGCCGATGGACGAACCATGACTACCGTGATCAGCGCGGAGACCTTGCGCGACATGCTCGATGCGCGCCGGCGGGGCGACCGATCGTTCGTCGTCGTCGACACACGACCCGAGGAGAGCTTCGAAGGATGGCGGATCGCCGATTCGGTGAACTACTTTTATAAACCGTTTCACGAGTTCGACCTCGCGGCCTTCGAGGGGCAAACCGGTGTCACGAGCGAGGACAACGTCGTGACGCTCTGTGCGAAGGGGAAGGCCTCGACCTCGTTCGCGGCGGCGCTCGAATCGGCGGGCTACTCGGACGTTCACGTCGTCGAGGACGGTATGCGCGCGTGGTCGGCGGTCTACGACCACGTCCCGGTGCCGCTGCCGTCGGCGGGCGACGAGCCGCTCGACATCGTGCAGATCCAGCGGCGCGCGAAGGGCTGTCTCGGGTACCTGATCGTCGGCGGGACCGCGGACGGATCCGGCGACGCCGCGTCTTCCGGCGATGTAGACGGCGGTGAGCGCCTCGCCGTCGTGGTCGACGTCTCCAGACACGGCGAGGAGTGGGTCAGCGCCGCCGAGGCGTACGGGGCCACCATCGTCGGCGTCCTCGATACGCACGTTCACGCCGACCACCTCTCGGGCGGACGCGCGCTCGCGAACGACCTCGGCGTGCCCTACTTCCTCCCCGTAGCGGCCGCCGCCCGCGACGTCGCCTACGAGTTCGAGGCGATCGAGCGGAACGCGACGCTTGACGTCGGGGGGGTGGACCTCAAGGCGGTCGCCACCCCGGGACACACCGAGGACATGGCGAGCTACCTCGTCGGCCGCTCGGCGGTGCTCACCGGAGACACGCTCTTTGCCGACGGGATCGGGCGGACGGAGCTGCAGTTCGCGGCCGGCGCGGACGATGCGGATACTGTGGACGACGGGGACGACGACACCGATACGGCCGAAAGCGAAGACGCGGAACGAAGCGGCGCGATGGCCGGCGCACACGACCTCTACGACTCGCTGCATGCGACCTTGCTGGCGGAGCCCGACGACGTGGTCGTCTGTCCCGGACACTTCCCCGTCTCGAACGACGGGACGACGGGGAGCGCCGTCCCCGGCGAGCCCGTGATCACGACCATCGGCGCGGCCCGGACCGGCCTCGACGTGCTCGGGCTCGACCGCGAGGCCTTCGTCGAGCGGATCACGAACACGTTGCCCGAGAAGCCGCCGAACTACACCGACGTGATCGCCGCCAACCGGGGGGTGAAACAGCCGCCCGACGCGGTTAGCGCGATCGAACTCGAATTAGGCCCGAACCGCTGTGCGGCCGAGGCGACCGCCGAGCCGCGGGCCGACGATTGAAAAGGGTCCCTCCCGCGGGTGCGTCACCGGACGAACTTGCCGAGCGCGTCGTAGAGCCCGTCACGGAGCGTATCCGGCAGGTGTCGGGCGAGCACAGTCACCCGTGCGAGCGTCCCGGGCTGGACGCGGGCCGGTGGCTTGGTCGCGCTGGCGACGTTGAGGATGTCCTCGGCCACGCGCTCCGGCGACACCGACCCCGGCCCGTCACCACCGACGAGCTGGGTGTCCTCGAAGAGCTTATATAAGTGATCGTACGCCCCAGAGGGTTCGATCCGGTCGTCGTTCCCGCGGTCGACCTCGCTGGCGACCCGGCTGGCGAACTTCGTCTGTACCGGTCCGGGTTGGACGACGACGACGTCGACGCCGAACTCGCGCACCTCGTTCCGGAGCGCGTCGGAGATCGCCTCCAGTGCGAACTTCGAGCCCGAGTAGATCCCCCCGCCCGGGAACGTCACCCGGCCGGCGACCGAGGAGACGTTGATGATCGTGCCGTCCCGCTCGCGACGCATCGCCGGGAGGACCGCACGGATCAGCCGATGGGGGCCGTAGACGTTGACGTCGAACTGGTCGTGGACCGCCGCCGGCGTCACGTCCTCGACGGGGCCGAACTGCCCGTAGCCGGCGTTGTTTACGAGCACGTCGATCGTGCCCTCCTCATCGAGGATCCGATCGACGACCCGACCGATGTCGGCCGGGTCGGTGACGTCGAGCGTCGCCAGCTCGCAGCCCGCCTCGCCCAGCGTCTCGATGTCCGCCGGGTTGCGTGCCGTGGCGTAGACCGTCCACCCCGCGTCGTTGAACAGCGTCGCCGTTGCGCGACCGATACCCGATGAACAGCCGGTGATGAGGACCGTCTTCTGCACGGCGGGACGTGTGTGTGCCGCGGACATAACTCTCCCGACCGGCGTCGGGGGCGATCGCTCGTGTGTCGACTACGCGTCGGGGCGCGGGCGGACGAGGTTCGCGAGCGCGACGAGGATCCCGAGGAACCACCCGAGCGGGACGGAGATCCCGACCCACATCAACACGTAGCCGAGCCCGGGAAGCCCCCACTGTTCGCCGAACGTCTCCAGATCAAAGGCGCCGCGAAGGATGTCGTTTATGCCGCCGACGAAGAGGAACGTATCGAGGATCCACCGTGCGAGGTCGTAGCTCGGCGGGAGGATGAGCTGTTCGAGCGTGGGCGTGACGAGCGCCGCGACCACGGGCGGGAGGAAGAACGCGCTCATCGCGAACGGATACGCCAACAACACGCTGACGAACCGGCCGCCGACCTTCGAGAAGGCGGCCGCGAGCCCCGCGGAGACGATGGCGACGATGCTCGCCGCGCCGACGGCGATCACGTCGTCGGGCTGGAGCTGGAGGTGGGTGATGAGCGTCAACGTCCCCCAGACGAGCGTCGCGACGACGACCGCGCCGACGACGCCGAACCGCGTGACCGCGGAGTCGAGCTTGGCGGCGTAAAACCGCGTCGCGAAGCCGACGAGCAGCAGCGGGTAGCCGATCACGACGGGCAATGCCCCGAGCGCCGCCCACAGGTAGTAGCCCACTTTCTGCGGGAGCGTCTCCGGTTTCCACTTGCCCAACACCGTGCTCGGGTCGAGCTGGCGGGGGAAGACGACCTCCATCCACGTCTCGTGAAGCCGAATGACGTCCAACAGGAGCGCCTCCAGCAGTCCGATCTGCCCTCGTCGTTCCATTCGGCTCAACCTCGCGCGCGAGGTAACGTGAACTTTGTGCCTCGGGCCCGTCCGGTACACCTCGTGTCCCGGGCCCGCCCCGCGAACCCACACGCACGGACCGAATGCAGGTGCCGTGTAAACCCGATATCCGGGAGACGAAAGCTTGAAACGCCGCTCGGGCGAACCGCGGGTATGGAACTGCGGGTCATCGAGAAGACCGATACGGAACTCCGCATCGAGATCGCGGGCGAGGATCACACGTTTATGAACGTCCTGAAGGGCGCGCTGTTGGAGACCGAGGGTGTCGCCGCCGCGACCTACGACGTGAACCCGGAACAGTCCGGCGGCCAGACCGACCCCGTCTTGACGATCAAATCGGACGGCGTCGACCCGCTCGATGCGCTCGAGGCGGCAGCCACGGAGGTCACCGACCGTACCGGTGCGCTCCGCGACGCGGTCGAGGCCGCGGCGTAGGGTCGCTCCGAAACGCCTAACACCGTTCCGACGGAATCGGGGATATCATGCCGGTTGATCCGCTCTTCGTCATCCTTCTTTTGGTGTTACTGGGGCTCTTTTTCTTCGGCTACCTCCTGGTTCGGCGTACCCTTCTCGGGCTCCGCGAGGGCTACGAGGAAGGAAAGCGGTAACGATGGCCGTCCTCACCGCTCTCACCTTCCTGCTTGCGGCCATCGCCAGCCTCTTCATGGCGTGGTCCATCGGGGCGGGCTCCTCGGGGTCGACGCCGTTCGCCCCCGCGGTCGGCGCGAACGCGATCTCCGTGCTGCGTGCCGGCCTGATCGTCGGGATATTCGGCTTCCTCGGGGCCGTCCTTCAGGGCGCAAACGTCACCGAGGCGGTCGGAACCGAACTGATCGGCGGGGTCACGCTCACCGCGGGCGCGGCCATCGTCGCGCTCGTCACCGCCGCGGGCCTCGTCGCCATCGGCGTCTTCACCGGCTACCCGATCGCGACCGCCTTCACCGTCACGGGCGCGGTCGTCGGCGTCGGCCTCGCGATGGGCGGCGACCCGGCGTGGGCGAAGTACGCGGAGATCCTCACGCTGTGGATACTCCCCCCGTTCGTCGGCGGCGGCGTCGCCTACGCGGTCGCGCGAGCGTTAATGGGCGACCGCCTTCCCGAGCGGCTGTTGACCGCCGGACTCGCGGGACTCGTCGGGGTCATCCTCGCGAACGTCGGCTTCGCGCTGCTCGGCCCCGACGGCGAACAGGGATCGATCGCCGGTACCCTTGCACCCGGGCTGGGCACGGACGGCCTCGGCGGCGTCGCCGTCGTCACGCTCGCCATCGCCGCCCTCGTCGCCGTCGTGGTCTACGCCGACATCGGGCGGGATCGCGTCGGGGCGCAGCGCCGGTTCCTGCTCGCGATGGGCGCGCTCGTCGCCTTCTCGGCCGGCGGCTCGCAGGTCGGGCTCGCGATCGGGCCGCTCGTCCCCGTCTTCGGCGACGTCGGCGTGCCGCTGTGGGCGCTGCTCGTCGGCGGTGGGTTCGGGCTCCTCGTCGGCTCCTGGACCGGCGCGCCGCGCATGATAAAGGCGATCGCCCAGGACTACGCTTCGATGGGCCCTCGGCGGTCGATCGCCGCGCTCATCCCCTCGTTCGCCATCGCGCAGGCCGCGGTCGCGTTCGGGATCCCCGTCTCGTTCAACGAGATCATCGTCTCGGCCATCGTCGGCGCGGGCTATGCCGCCGGCGACGCCGGGGTGAGCCGCCGGAAGATGCTCTTCAC
>PWGU01000186.1 GCA_003554605.1 Halorubrum sp. | reverse complement strand
TCGCCGCTACGGCCTCAGTCGATCCGCGTTCCGGGGTCCTCGCCGCGGAGGAACGCTTCCAGGCCATCCGGCCCGAAGACGAATGCGGGCGAGGAGAGCGCGAGCAACTCGCGGACCTTCCCGGCCATCCCGCCCGACACGTCGGTCGCGTCGCTTCCGCCGAGGTACTCGGCCACGTCCTCGAAGGAGGTGATCTCGGGGATCACCGCCCCCGCATCGTTCAGGACGCCCGGGACGGTCGAACAGAGACCGACGCGGTCAGCGTCGAACCGCTCGGCCACCTCGACGACGAGTTCGTCGCCGGAGACGACCGTGACCCCGGCCCCAGTGGTCGCGACGCCGTCGCCGTGGAGCACCGGGACGAACCCCTCATCGAGGAGGGTAGCGGTCGAACCGGTTGGGAGGTCGAGGTCGCCATCGACGCCCGCGGGGCGTGCGGAGAGTGAGAGGGGGTGCACCGGTACCGCGGGCACGGACCGCTCGTGGAGCCGCGTGAGGATCGCGTGGTTGAGCCGAACCATTGCCCCGTGAATCTCGAAGGCCGCCGCCGCGTCGTGAGTCCCGGCAGTCGTCGAGACGCCGTGTTCGCTCGCGTGATGGTGGCCGAAGCTCCCGCCGCCGTGGACAAGGACGAACCGGCCGAGGCCGTTCGAGGCGTCGGTGTTGTCGTCGAGTACCGAAGCGATGGCCTCACAGGCGGCCGCAAGGGCGTTCTCGTCGATGGTCTCCGGACGGTCCTTCTCCGTGATCAGGCTTCCGCCGAGCTTCAAGACGACCACGTCACCGGAGGGGGTTCGATCGCCTCCGGTCCCCGTATCCGTCTCAGTCCCCGTCTCGCCCCCGCTCATGGCTCCTCCACGCGAACCCCCTCCGTCGCGAGCGACGCCTGAAATGCGTCCTCACAGCCCTGCGTGTACGAGAGCGCGGTCTCCACCTCGCCGGTCGGATCGAGCGCGACGATACAGCCGCCCCCGCCCGCACCGGTGAGCTTCGCGCCGTGTGCGCCCGCCTCCCGGGCCGCCCAGACCATCGCATCCAGCGAGCGCGCGGAGACGCCGAGGGCGGCGAGCAGCCCGTGATTGAAATCCATCAGCTCACCGAGTTCGACGAGTAGCTCCCGGTTCGCGTCGGCCTCGGGCACGGCCTCCCCGAGCAGCCCTTCGCCCGTCCGCACGATGTCGCCGATCGCCGCGACCGTGTCGTCGGCGAAGCGGTACGTCGATTTGAGTTCGCGAACGCCGGCGACGAGCTCGCCCGTGTTGCCCGCGCCGCCGTCGAAGCCGATGACGAACGGGAGGTTCGGCGCGTCCATCGGTTCACAGTCGTCGCCTTCGACCCTGACGGCCCCGCCCATCGTCGAGCAGAACGTATCGGCCCGCGACGCCTGTCCGTCCTGCACCTCGAACTCGGCGCGGTAGGCCCGATCGGCGATCTCCCGTCTATCGAGCGGTTTCCCGAGCGCCCGCGTCGCGGCGTCGATCCCCGCGACGACGACGGCCGCCGACGAGCCGAGCCCCGCACCGAGGGGGATCTCGCTTTCGATCGTGATGTCGAACCCCGCCGCGGGCGCGTCCGCGGCGGCACGCGCCTGCCGCACCGCGGCGTCGACGTAGCCCATCGCGGCCTCAACGAGCGGCGTGGGCACGTCGACGTCCGGTCGATCGCCGGTGCCGCCGGTGTATTCGACGGTGAACCCGTCGAGCGAGAGGTCGGTCGCCTCGACGCGGACGTGATCGTCATCGCGCGGCTCGGCGGTCACCGTGGCCCGGCGCTCGATCGCCGTCGGTACCGCGGGCTCGCCGTAGACGACGGCGTGTTCGCCGAAGAGATAGACCTTCCCCGGCGCACTACAGACGGTCATACCAGGCTCGTCTCCCCGCGGGCATACAGGCGTTGCGCTTGCGGCCGGTGCTCCCGGGGGTATTGGCAATAAGGGGGGGTGAAACCCGCAGGGATCGCCGGGACTTTTATAAGCGTACGGCACCCTTTCACACATAGCGGCGCCCCCGTCAAGGTGACGGTTGTCGCCCCGGGGACCGGGGGAATGCACGCGTCCCCGTATCGACCGATCGAACGGGCCGGGGAACCCGTTCGACGACCAATTATCGACACCGATCGAGCGCGAGCGTCCGCCACGTTCTGCCAGCCATCACCCCCTGGCCGCGCCAACGTTGCCACGTTCTGCCCGCCATCGCCGGTCGTGAGCTTTTAATCCCGCCGACGGCGAGTGAACCTCATGCATCTCGAGGGGACGATCCTGGTCGGTCGCGAGTTCGAACCCGTGGAGGGACGGGTCGTCACCGCGGACGACGAGATCGTCCGGATCGAACCGTTTTCGGTCGATTCCGACGACGTGATCCTCCCGGCGTTCGTCAACGCTCACACCCATATCGGCGACTCGATCGCCAAGGAGGCCGGCGAGGGGCTCTCGCTCGACGAGCTCGTCGCACCCCCGGATGGGCTGAAACACCGCCTCCTTCGGGCGGCGAGCCACGCGGAGAAGGTCGAGGCGATGGCGCGAACCCTCCGATACATGGAGTCGACGGGAACGGGGACCGTCATCGAGTTTCGCGAGGGCGGCATCCCCGGCGTGGAGGCGATCCACGACGCATTACACGGGACGGGTGTCGACTACGGCGCGCGCGACATCGACGCGGTCGTGCTCGGCCGTGACGACCCGGATGTGCTATCGATCGCCTCCGGCTACGGCGCCTCCGGCGCGCGTGACGGGGATTTCGAGTCGGTTCGGACCGCCACCGGGAACGCCGACAAGCTGTTCGGGATCCATGCGGGCGAGCGTGACGCCGACGACATCAACGCCGCGATGGACCTCGACCCCGACTTCCTCGTCCACATGGTCCATGCGGAGCCGCTGCACCTCGATCGGCTCGAAGACCGGGGGACGCCCGTCGTCGTCTGTCCACGGTCCAACCTCGTCACGAAGGTCGGTGTGCCGCCGATCGCCGAGCTATCGGCGCGGACGACCGTCGCGCTCGGGACGGACAACGTCATGCTCGATTCGCCCTCGATGTTCCGCGAGATGGAGTTCGCCGCGAAGCTGGCGGACCTCCCGGCGCGGGAGGTGTTGCGCATGGCGACCGTGAACGGTGCGGCGATCGCGGGCCTGAATCGCGGGGTGATCGAGGAGGGGGCCGACGCGCATCTCCTCGTGCTCGACGGCGACTCGGACAACCTCGCCGGCGCACACGACCTCGTTCGGGCGATCGTCCGACGGGCCGGACATGCGGACGTCAAGCAGGTCGTGCTGGACGGGACGCCGCTGGGTGAGGAGTAGATCGACCGTTCGGCCCGATCACGTGTTACAGTAGGTCGTATACCGCGCGTCGAACTCCCGCGGCGGTGGTTGCTGGTATCGTGGGTCAACGTCCTTCGAGGAGTAGGGATCTTTCAATACCGTCAGGAGCTCGTTGAACGTGGAGAGATCCCCGGATTCGAGATACGTATCCAGCGCCCGTTCGACCAGGTAGTTGCGGGGGATATACCGTGGGTTGACCTCCTGCATCAGCCCTTCATTCAGGCCGACGGCCGCGAGCTCCTCCTGGAGCCGTTCGAACTCCGCCGTCGCGAACGCCGGATCATCGAACGTCCCCGGGTTCTCCAATTCGAGGAACGTGTTGGTGTAATCCGCGTTCGAGTCGCGCAGCCACCCGAGGAACTCATCGACGAGGTCCTCATGGGCATCCGAGGAGATCCCCAGTTTCCTCCGCATCATCGAGTTGTATCGTGCATCGAACCGATCCGCAAATTCGTCCAGTTTGGCTTCGAGTTCCTCATAGGTGAGCGCTGACTGTGAACAAAGCGGCTGGAGCGCCTCCGCGAACCGTTCGAGGTTCCACCGGAGGATCGGGCGCTGGTTTCCGAACGCGTACCGCCCGTCAGTGTCTATCGAACTGAAGACCGCCCCCTCATCGTAGTAGTTCAGGAACGCACAGGGTCCGTAATCGAACGTCTCCCCGTCGATGCTCATGTTGTCCGTGTTCATCACGCCGTGGACGAACCCGACACGCAGCCAGTCGACGACCATCCCGATCGACGACTCCATAACGGCATCGAAGAACGCGAGGTAGGGTCGATCCGTGGCATGAAGCTGTGGGTAATGTCTGTCGATGACGTAGTCGGTGAACCGTGGGAGTTCAGTGGGGATCTGACTCGCGACGTACTGGAAGGTACCATACCGAATGTGACTGTTCATGACTCGGACGAGGATCGCCCCGGGTTCCCGCCGCCGACGAGTGACCGTCCCGTTCGTTTCGAGGACCGCCAAGCTCCTCGACGTGTTGATGCCCAGGCTCTGCATCGCGGACGAATACAGATACTCCCGAAGCATCGAACTGACTGTCGCGTTGCCATCGCCCCGTCTGGAGTACGGCGTTCGACCGGATCCCTTCAGTTGGATGTCGTATCGGGAGCCGTCGTGGACGTGTTCACCGAGGAGCACCGCTCGCCCGTCGCCCAAGAGGCCGAATCCGCCGAACTGGTGACCCGCATACGCCTGCGCGATCGGTTCCTCGGCACGGTCCTGCCCTGCGAGGACGTCCGCGGTGAGGTCAGCCGGGTCCAACCCCAGGTCGCCACAGAGTCCGTCGTTGAGAAGCAGGATCTCTGGATCCGCGATCCGTTTCGGCGTGACGGGCGAATAGAGCCCCGGGTCCAACCCCTTGTAGGTCGTGTCGAATGAGAAGGCCATTCGGTTCATATGCCGTTGCGTTCTCTGGATAATAACTCTGTCTCGGAGCCGCTCACGCGACACCGTCAAACCGGTGGCGATCCAATCGCGATCGGATAATGTTCGATCCCTCGTTTCTCGGCGGGCTCGCTGGAGGACTGATCGCCGGCGTCATAGCGACGCTGACGATGGACGCGGTGATGGCGCGGCTCCCCGAGGGGGAGACGCCGCCGAGGGTCGCCGCGAGCGTCCTGGCTGGCACGGGCGTAGATGCCGCACCGGGACGACTCGCGGCCGTGGTTCACTACGTCGCGGGCGCGGGATCCGGCGTGTTGGCCGCGGCGATGCTGGCCGCGGGTGTCGCCGTCGGCGGCGCGCTCGGTGTCGGGATGGCTGGTCCGGGAGCGGTCGTTACCGCGGTCATCGTCGCGGTCGTGATGTTCGTCTCTATGGTGGG
>PWGU01000005.1 GCA_003554605.1 Halorubrum sp. | reverse complement strand
GGCGTGAGTTCGCTGGGCGTGAGTTCGCTGGGCGTGAGTTCGCTGGGCGTGAGTTCGCTGGGCGTGAGTTCGCTGGGCGTGAGTTCACCGGGCGTGAGTTCGCTGGGCGTGAGTTCGCTGGGCGTGAGTTCACCGGCCGTGAGTTCACCGGCCGTGTGTGAACGACCGCCACAATAGTTATGCTGTTGGGTTATGTAATTAAGTGCCATGAGTATTCAGCCCGGTGCGGACGCGACTTTTCGGGTCCCGAGGGAGGCCCCGGTCGCCGAGGAGTGTACGGCCCGCTCCTGTGAGCTGTCGGGCATCGTGACCGATCCCGCGTTCGTCGGGCTCGTCGCCGTCGCTGGGCTTGTCGCGTTCGTCGCCTTCGCGTATCTCGAGGACGCGGCTGCGTGTTGTCGGGAGGAGCGGCAGCGTGTCGACGCCGAGCGTGACGCGTTCGAGGAATTCGCCGAGCGGGTCGCCTCGTTCGAGCCCGTCTCCGCGGGCGCGGCGGTGGCGCTCGACGGCCCGGTCGTCGGGGTCCAACCCGGTGCCGGCTTTGCCGGCCCGAAGGGTGGCCATCTCGACGAGGTGCTCGGCTCCTACGCCCACACCGTGATGGCGCTGCCCCACTACCGGGAGGAGTACGATGAAAGCGCCGCCGAGAGCCTCGCCGCCGAGCTCGGGGCCGATACGGTCCAGACCCTCTCGGATGAGCGAACGCTCTCGCCGGCGTTACAGTCGGCACTCGTCACGCGCAGTCGACACGCGGCCGCGTCGCGGGCCGAACTCGCGGATGCCATTTCGGTCGAACTCGACGAGCTGTCGGACGCCGAGGTCCGACTGTTGGAGATCGACCGAGCCCGATCGCGGCTGCACGAACACCTCGATGGGGTTCCCAAATGGGGACGAACGGACGCCTTGATCGACGTCTACGACCGGTTGGAGGGGCTGGAAGCCGAGTGCGATGACCTCGCGAAATGCCGCCAAGGGTCGCTTCGCGACCCGCCAATGACCGTCGACTTCGGCACGAACGAGGGGACGAACCCAACGTTTTATCGATACCTCTACGGTCCGCTATCGGGCACGAACTATCCGGTCCTCGCGTCGATAACCGAGCTCGTGGACCGGCTCAGACGCGACCGAGATCGTATCGCACAGCGGATCGCCGAGGCGAGGTGAGGGTCCGTTTGGGCGAACCTCGCCTCGAGTTCCGCCGCTTGATCGACCGGTGAGTCGTCCCGCTCGGTCGATGATCGGGGGCAACGCCTTTAGGGGTCACCGCGAAAGGTTCCGTCATGACTGGGACCGCCGCGGACGACACCAGGCTCCTTCGGGTCGATCTGGACATCGAACCCGGGAAGGACTGGGACTGTCCCATCGTTTCGGAAGCCGACAGCGTCGAAGCGGTGAACGTCAACGCGGTCGGCGAGAAGTGTAACGTCGATCTCAAGCCGGCGGGCGAGGAAGGGATGCTTCGAGCGACCGGCCAGGTCGGCGATGATTGCCTCTGTTATGCCTTTCAGCAGTACGGCTGTGTGCCACACATTCAGCGCGTTGAGGAGGGGACCATGCTCGTGACGACCTACGTCGACGATCGAAACGTCATCCGGAAGCTGATCGAAGACCTGAGCGCCATGATCGGTCACGTTCGGCTCGTCCGCCTCGCCGTCGTCGAGGGGCCGGGCGCGACCGAACAGGTCACCTTCGATCTTTCCTCGCTCACCCCAAAACAGCGACAGGGGCTCGAACTCGCCGTTGTGCGGGGCTATTTCGATGACGACAAGCAGGTCGAACTCGGCGACCTCGCAGAGGAGCTCGACATCAGCAAGTCCGCGCTCTCCCAACGGCTCCGGACCGCACAGGCGAAACTGATCAAGGACGTCTTCGACGAGTCGGACGCCTGAGCCGACCGGCCGTTTTATTCTGTCCCACTTCCGTCTATCTCCACACGGGCGGCGTCTCCACCGCTTCCGCCGCCGCCGCCGCGTTCACGCTCGCGGGTCCACTCCTCCGCGGCCTCCTGGATCCCCGACGGTTGCTCCTCCCGCAAGCAGGCGGACGCGTGTTCGCCGTCGATAAGCTCAGGATTCACCGCCTCACACACGGAGGCGAACCGCTCCGTCAGGATCCGCTCTGCGGTCTCCACGTCGCCGTCGGCGAGCGCCTCGAAGGACTCCTCTAAGACCACCCGATTCCGTCCGTCGAACTCGACGGTGAAGAGCTCCTCACGCATCGAATCGGTGAACAGGTGCACGTCCGATCGGTCGGGGTCATCGAGCTGTTCCCAGCGGCTCTCCGGGTCGAGCCGTCCGTTCGCGAGCAGCGTTCGGTATCGAACGACCTCGCGATAGGCCTCCCGCGAGATGTCGAGCGTCGGCGGCCGGATCACCACCGGACACCGGGTACGGAACGAACAGCCGGAGGGAGGGTTTCGAGGCGAGGGCACGTCGCCGGAGATCGTCTCCCGCTCGCGATCCGCCTCGTCGGTCGTCGCCCGCGGGACGCTCGCCAGCAACGCCCGCGTGTAGGGGTGTTGTGGGTCGGCGAACAGCCGTTTGGCCGGCCCGACCTCGACGAGCTCGCCGAGATACATCACCGCGACCCGGTCACAGACGTGGTTGATGACCGAGAGGTCGTGGCTGATGAGGAGGTACGTTAGGTCGAACTCGTCCTGGAGGTCCTCAAGAAGGTTCAACACCTGCGCCTGCACGCTCACGTCGAGCGCGCTCGTGGGCTCATCCAGCACGATGAACTCCGGCTCCAGCGCCAACGCCCGGGCGATCCCGATCCGCTGTCGCTGCCCGCCGGAGAACTCGTGGGGATATCGGTCGAGTTGGTCAGCGGAGAGCCCGACCCGCTCTAAGAGCTCCTGGGCGCGCTCGACGCGCTCGGCTTTCGTCCCGATCCCATGGATCTCCAGCGGTTGGATGATCACCTCGCCGATGGTCATTCGCGGATCGAGACTGGAGAAGGGGTCCTGAAAGACCACCTGTGCCTCACGGCGGAACGCGAGCAGGTCATCGCCTTCAAGCTCGTAGATGTTTCGTCCCTCGAACTCGACGCTCCCGCCCGTCGGCTCCTGTAATCGGAGCATCGTCTCGCCCGTCGTCGACTTTCCACAGCCCGACTCGCCGACGAGCCCGAGCGTTTCCCCACGGTGGATGTCGAACTCGATCCCGTCGACCGCCTTCACCGCCGTCCGCCCGTCGCCGAGGAATCGGTCGACGAGCGTATCATTCTCGAAAAAGTACTTCTCCAGTCCGCGGACCCTGACCAGCGGCTCCTCCGTCATTCCTGTATCGGTCCCTGCCCGTTCCGTCTTCTCGTTGCCCGTGTCTGCTTCCATTCGGTCAGTCATTCACTTCACCTCCATCGCTCGCGGTGAGGGATCCATCTTCCGGCGTTCCCGCTGCCTCGGTCGCCGCTCCGGCGTCATCGAAGTAGTCCGCCGGCAGCGCCGTCGCCTCGTCGAACGGCTCCGTCGCGAGATAACACGTCGCGGAGTGGCCGGGTTGCTCCGGTACGTCGAACTCCGCCGGCTTCCGCAGACAGGCCTCCATCGCCTTGGGACACCGCTCCGCGAAGTAACACCGGTCGGGCATCTCGTGATCCAGTAGGCTCGGCACGTTGCCGGCGATCGGCTGGAGCCGGCCGCTTGCCCCCTCGATCTCGGGGATGCTGCCGAGTAAGCCCTGCGTGTAGGGATGTACCGGCGAATCGAAGACGTCCGAGAGGGTTCCTCGCTCGACGATCTCACCGGCGTACATGACCCCCACGCGATCGCACATCCGTGCGACGACGCCGAGGTTATGGGTGATGAGGAGGATCGTCATCCCCGTGTCCTCCTGGATCTCCGAGAGGAGATCGAGCACCTGTGCTTGGATGGTCACGTCGAGCGCCGTCGTCGGCTCGTCGGCGATCAACACGTCCGGCTCACCCGCCAGCGCCTGTGCGACCATCGCCCGCTGAAGCATCCCACCGGAGTACTCGTGGGGGGGCTCTTCCGCCCGGAGCACCGGGTCGGGGATCCCGACCATGTCGAGCAGTTCGACCGCCCGCTCGCGGCTCTCCTCGGTGACGTACTTCCGCGAGGAGGAGACGAAGCTCATGAGGTACTTCCCGAGGCCATACCCCTGTGTTCTCGACGCGACGGACCGTGGGTTCGCTCGGGCACGACGCTGCGCCTCGACCGCCTCCGCGATCTGCTCGCCGACCGTCAGGCTCGGATTGAAGCTGCTCATCGGGTCCTGAAACACCATGCTGAAGTGGGTCCCACGCAGGGTCCGTCGGACCCGGTCGGGAAGCCCCTTGAGGTCGACGTAGTCGCCGTCGACCGCCTCCGGATGGTCCGTCGCCATCGCCGTGGCGAGGTCGGGGTTTCGGTACCAGATCGATCCGGCAGTCACCCGCCCGGGCGATTCGACCATCCCCAGAAGCGAGAGCGCGGTGACGCTCTTTCCGGAGCCCGACTCGCCGACCACGCCGAACACCTCGCCGTCGGCGATCTCGAGGTCGACGCCCTCCACGGCGTTGACCTGCCCCTCCTCGGTGAAGAACCGGGTCTCCAGCCCCTCCACTTTGAGGATCGGTTCCTCGCTCATTACATTCCACCCCCGTGTTCGCCCTCGATACCCGGATCGAGCGCGTCCCGGAGCCAGTCGCCGAGCAGGTTGATCCCGACGACGGCAAGGACGATAGCGAGTCCGGGGATGCTCGAGATCCACCACGAGGTACCGAGATAGTCACGTCCCTGCGCGATATCGAAGCCCCACGAGAGCGTCGTCCCGGAGAACCCGAGGAACGACAGCGAACTCTCAAGCAGGATGATCGCCGCCACTTGGATCGTCGCGAGGACGATTATGGGCGTGAGGCTGTTCGGGAGCACGTGCTGTCTGAGGATACGCCGGTCGCTCGCGCCGAGGCTCCGCGCCGCCTTCACGTACTCCTGTTGGCGTATCGAGAGCGCCTCGCCCCGCGCGATGCGGGCGAACCACACCCAG
This sequence comes from Halorubrum sp., assembly GCA_003554605.1. Taxonomy (GTDB): domain Archaea; phylum Halobacteriota; class Halobacteria; order Halobacteriales; family Haloferacaceae; genus Halorubrum. Next base: position 185 of record PWGU01000005.1, on the reverse strand, counting down.
TTTACCACCCCGACGACGATGGTCAAGGTGACGGGGAAGACGAAGAACTCGGGCATCCCCTCCACGAGCCCGAGCGCGACGAACGGGTCCGGTATCCGCATCGTTAACGGCCCCAATAACCCGACCAACGCGATGGCAAGCACCAACGCGGGGAACGCCAACATGATGTCCGCAAACCGCATCAG
>PWGU01000104.1 GCA_003554605.1 Halorubrum sp. | reverse complement strand
ATTTCGGCCCCGAGGACATGGCGCGGATGAGCGCCCAGGAGTGGGACGTCGCGTTCGACCCCGACACGTGGATCGTCGGCGAGGCGCTGCTCGACCGCGCGGAGGCCGAACTCAAGTCACGGATCGCCCGTCGCGAGGTGTTCGGGATCCTCGAACGGGTCGAGGAGGACGGGGTCGAACAGCTGCTCGTCTACTCCGATGAGGGCTATGCGATCATCACCCCGGACGGCGAGGTGACCGGCCGCGGGACCGTAATGCGCGACGTCGAGCCGGTCGTCGCGCTCGCCGCGATGGAGGAGTACGAGGTGCCCGAGCCGCCGGAGGACTGGTCGCTCCCGGACCCGGAGACGGTCCCGCAGGGCTCCGGGGAGTTCGGCAACCTGATGATCCAGATCATCGCAGCGTTACAGGTGGTTGCTGGGCTGGCGCTTCTGGGGTCGTTCGTTCTCCTCGGTGTCGAGACGATCGTCGCGCCAGCCGTGGGGATCCTCTTCCTGCTGATCGGGGTCTTCCTCTTCGCGATGGTCGCGAACGCACGGCTGTCGGATCGGTTCCGCGCGGAGGAGTATCGAGAGCGGCTCCGCGCGCTCCGCGAGGCGGAGGAACGGCCCGAGTTCGTCCCCCTCGATGCCCCCGCGAAAACCGAGGAAACCGAAGACCGCTGAAACGCCGTTTTTCGGCGCTCTCACAGGTCTCGCTGGCGTCCCAGTGACTACCGATAGTCGGTGGGTTTAAGCGGACCCCGTCCTGAGAGAATCGTGTATGAAACGGCGGGAATTCGTGCGAACGGCCGGCGGTGCCACAGCCGCGGTCGCCGCCACGACCGCAGCAACCGGCACGGTCGCAGCCGAGGACCGCCCGGACTTCGAAGGCTACCTCGACGGCGTCGACGGGGGCTTTGCGGACCTCCGGGGACAGGACGAAGTCGAGGTGTCCGTCGGTGCCGAGGGGAACGGCGGGAACCTCGCCTTCGAACCGGCCGGGATCTGGATAGACGAGGGGACGACCGTGGTCTGGGAGTGGACCGGCCAGGGCGGTGCCCACAACGTCGTCACCGACGAGGAGAACACCGACTTCGAGAACACTCACGACCTCGAGAGCGACACGGTCGACGAGGAGGGGTTCACCTACGAGTCGACCCTTGAGGACCCCGGGCGAACCGGCTATGTCTGCACGCCACACCGCGGTGTCAACATGTTCGGTGCCATCGCCGTCGGCGACGACGTTCCGGTCGTCGAGGAGGGTCCGGATGACGGTTGGCCCGAAGACGTCGGACAATGGGGCGTACCGATCCACGCCCACTGGGTCGGCATCGCGACCATGTTCGGTATCGTGTTGACCTTCGTGTTCACGTTCTACATGCTGAAATACGGCGAGTCCGCCCACACCGGACACGGAGGGAGCCGATGAGTTCGAGCGGATCCTCCTACGGGGACATTCACCGCTACGAGCCCGCCCGCGAGAGTACGACGGCGGCCATCGCCATCGTCCTCCTCACCATCATCGAGGTCATCTTCGTCTTCCTGTTCGTCTACGGACTGATGTTTGGATGGGCGTCGACGGAGTTCGGTAATATGTACATGGGTGCGCTGCTCGCGCTCATCTTCATCGCGCTCGGCTTCATCCTGCTCCTCTACCGCAAGGAGTTCCTCCCCGACGTGATGATCGTGAAGAAGCGTCGCCGGAAGTGGGAGGACCTCTACGTGCGCGAAGAACAGAAGGACGGCGTGGAACTCGATGCCGGAAACGCCTGGGACACGGTGAAACGCGCGGTCTACCCCTACTACAAGCGGTGATACCACAATGAGCCTCAAAAAACAAGACGAGATGGATCATAACGCGTGGCTCAAAAGCCAGGACCTGACGGTCATCGAGACCGCGTTCCTCACCACGCTCATCTGGTTGGACAAACGCCTCCGCATCGTCGATTATCTGGAGCTGTTGGAGACGATGTACTACCGGGCGAACCTCCAGATGCCGAAAAGCCACACCGAACAGTACGACCTCGATAACAAGTTTTGGTACTGGTACCCGCTGTACTCGCTGGGTTCGCTTTCGATCCTCGCGTATCTGGTTGCCGCAGTCTCCGGCGCGCTGCTCGGGTTCTACTACTCGCCCTCGACGGCCGGCGCGGTCGCACAGGGCGACCCGACGGCCGCGTATGACTCCGTTATCGAGATCATGCAGGATGTCCAGTTCGGGTTCATGCTCCGGTCTATCCACCGCTGGTCCGCCCAGTTCATGGTCGCGGCGGTGTTCCTGCACATGCTCCGGGTCTATTTCACCGGTTCCTACAAGGAGCCACGTGAGGTCAACTGGATCCTCGGCATCGTGCTCATCGGCCTGACGCTTCTGTTCGGGTTCACCGGCTACGTGCTCCCGTGGAAGCAGCTGTCCTTCTGGGCCGCACAGATCGGCGTCGAAATGGCGCTCGCGACCCCCCTTGTGGGCGAGTGGGCGGCACAACTCCTGTTCGGCGGGTTCACCCTCGGGCAGGCGACGCTCGTGAGAATGTACATCCTGCACGTGTTCATCCTGCCGTTCGTGGTCACGGCGCTCATAGCGCTCCACGTCGGCATCGTTTGGGTGCAGGGCATCGCGGAGCCACACTGATACCATGACCGACGACAACCACACGCCGACCGACGTTCCCGACGCGTCACCTGAGGCGCGGGCGATGACCGACGGCGGAACCGACGAGCAAGCGCGCACCGACGGCGGCCCGCCGGCGACGGTCCCGCCGGACGACGAGACGCCAACGTGGACCGAGCGGAAGGAGCGGAGCCAGGGGCTCTCACAGCTCACCTACCAGTACTTCGAGCGGTCCCGCCGCGAGGACGAGGACCTTCGTGCCGCCTCGACGTACGTCGAACGCGACGTCCTCGGCTTCCCGACGTGGCCACACGAGACGATCCGCAACCTCGCGATCTCGAGTTTCTTCGTCGGGATCATGCTGCTCGTCTCCGCGCTGTTACCGCCGCACTTCGGTGATCCGGCAAACCCCGGTGTGACCCCCGCGATCATCCTGCCCGACTGGTATCTCTACTGGTCGTTCGGACTGTTACACCTCGACCCGATCAACCCCGAGCTGGCGGTTCTCGGCGGCGACAAGGTGATGTCCGACGAGCTGTACGGCCTCGTCGCTCACGGCGTCATCTTCGGGATCCTCGGCCTCGTCCCCTTCCTGAACAAGGGGTCGGCCCGGCGCCCGGTCGAGGAGCCGTTCTGGGCTGGACTCGGCGTCGCGGGCGTGATCTTCTCGGTCACGCTCGGCGTGCTCGCCATCCAGAACCTCGTCCCCATCGAGCTCGACCTGCTGTTGAACCTCGTCTTCCTGCTGCCGGTGCTCGGCGGGATCATCACGTACGCCGTCTTGAAGACGATGCGTGAGGGCTACATGTACGACCTCAACCGTCGATACTACATGCTCCGGCCGCCGAAGTAAGCGGCGAGAGGCTATTCCCGTCTCCACCCGCTCCCCGCCGTTTCCTCCATGAGGACCCACCGATTTCGCATGACCGACACGAACGCTACCGACTCACGGAACGATTTTCAGGCGGTCGATGAGACCGGCGATCCGATCGCAAAAGACGATCCGGAGGATCCGCGCAACGAACCGATCGGCCCGCGAGTGGGCCCCGACGGTCGCGAGATCGTCGTTCCGCTCCGAATTTATAAGGCGGTGACCGTCTTCTCGACGTTGGCGGCCATCGTCACCTACTTCATCGGGTTCACGCTCATCGACGCCGCGACGCTCCAGATCAGCTTCATCCGCAGCGTCATTCTCGTCGTCCTCGATACCGTCGGGCTCGCACCCGCCGAGGACGTGTTGACCGCGGTCCTCGTCATCTTCGGGGTCCTCTCCATCCTGCTCGGGACGGCCATTTACGTGCTCGGGACCCGGTTCCGCGCGCAGGGGATGGGCAGGAACCGATCCGCTGACGGAGAGGAGCAAGCCCGGACGGACTCCGGCGAAGGAAAGGCTCAAGAGGGCTCCGGCGAAGAGTGAATCAATGGCAGACGAGTTCATGAAAGGCCTCGCCCTCTTTTGTCTCGGGGGGCTCGGATGGCTCACGTTCGCGGGGTGGTACCGCACGCCGAGCTTCTACGACATTAGCCAGCTGTTCGCCGACCCACGCGCCGCCGAGAGCGTCTACGACGAGATCGGTATCCTCGCCGGCGACGTCTTCTTCTGGCTCATGATCCTCGGCGCGTTGACGTTCTGGGTGCTCGTGCCGGCGACGCGTGAAATCCGGTCCTCGCTCGCCGAGGACGCCGCGAACTGACCGACCCGGGTTTCGTTCCCTTCACGTCTTCGTTTTTTCGATTCCCCTCTTGATCACGAGCGACCGTGGCGACCGGTCCGGTTAGAGCGCCATGAAGCCGCCGTCGACCTGAAAGAGCCCACCCGTCGCGAACGACGCCTCATCGGATAATAGCCACGCGACCGCGTCGGCGATCTCCTCGGGTTGACCGATACGACCGATCGGGTGCATCCCGATGAACTGCTCGAACGCCTCGGGGCTTTTCTCACGGAACCTGCGGGAGACGTCCGTCTCGACGGTCCCCGGACAGATCGCGTTCACCCGCACGTCCGCGTCGGCGTACTCGACGGCCGCGGTCCGCGTGAGGCCGATGATCCCGTGTTTGGAGGCGACGTAGGGGGCCGCGCCGGCGCCGGTCTGTCCGGAGATCGAGGAGGTGTTCACGATCGCTCCACCCCCGTTTTCGAGTAAGACGGGGAGTTCGTGTTTGAGACAGAGCCAGACCCCTTTTAAATTGACGTCGATGACCCGGTCCCAGTCATCGACTGTCTGTTCGGCGGTCGGGGCCGTGTCGCCTTCGATCCCCGCGTTGTTGAACGCGAGTTCGAGCGGGCCGAACGTCTCGACGGCCTCCGCGACCATCGCCTCGACGGCGCGCTCATCACTGACGTCGGCCTCGATGAAGCGTGCAGTGCCGCCGTCGGCGCGGATCCCCTCTGCGACCCGTTCACCGCCGTCGACGTCGACGTCGACGACCGCCACTGAAGCGCCCTCGTCGGCGAGGCGTCGGGCGGTCGCCCGACCGATCCCGGATGCCCCGCCGGTCACTATCGCGGTTCGCCCATCCATCTGGTAGGCCATGGTTGATCGAGGTGGATGGAGAATAAAATCATATGTGTTGACTGGGTAACTCAACGGCCGCAACACGCT
>PWGU01000127.1 GCA_003554605.1 Halorubrum sp. | reverse complement strand
CCGAGCGCGGTCCGGAACCCGCCGGATGGCGGCTTCGGGCGTATCCGTTCGGACTTGCCCAAGTTCCTCCTCGCCGGCGGGCTCGTCGCCGTCGGCGAACACGTCACGACGGTCGCGTTCGCGCTGTTGCCCGCGAGCATCGCCTCGCCGATCATCAACACCCAGGCGATCGTCGCCGTCGTCCTCGGCGGGATCCTCCTCGGGGAGCGTCACTTCCGGCTGCGGCTGCTCGCGGCCGTCCTTGCGGTGGTCGGGGTCACGCTGATCGCTTTATAACGAGGCCATCGGACGTGGCCGTTAACCCCGTCGCGACCCTACGACCGATATGTTCGGTCGCCGCTGGCTGGAGATGACCTGGCGTGACGGACTGTTCGCCCACTGGGCGGTCGATCCGGTGGTCGTCGCGGAAACCCTCCCCGAACGGCTCTCGGTCGCCACGTACGACGGCGACGCCTACCTCGGGGTCGTCGCGTTCGTCATGGACGACATCCGACCACGGGGGCTCCCGCGTGGCCTCTCGTTCCCGGAACTCAACCTCCGGACCTACGTCGAGGGGCCGGACGGCCCCGGCGTCTACTTTTATAACCTCGACGCGGACGACCCGATCGGCGTCGCCGTCGCCCGCCGGCTGTTCGCGCTCCCCTACTACCGCGCCGAGATGCGGGTGCGACGAACCGAGCGACCCGAGGGCGCGACGGACGCCGGCGGCCCCCGGATCGACTTTCTCAGCCACCGCACCCATCGAGGCGTCCCGCCGGCCGGCTTCGATGCGACCTACGAGCCCCGCGGCCCGGCACGGACGGCAGAGCCCGGGTCTCTGGAGGCGTTCCTCGTCGAGAACTACCGCTTCTACGCCGATGGCGACTGGCTTTATAAAGGCGAGATCGACCACGAGCCGTGGCGGCTTCGAGACGTCAGCGCGACGATCCGCCGCAACGGACTCTTCGAGTCGAACGGGTTCGCCCGGCCGGAGGAGGGCGGATCGCGGGTGAGCGCCGATGGGGGCCGAACGGCCGAGCCACACCTCCTCTATGCCGATCCGATCGACGTGACCGCCGATCGGCTCAGGCGAGTATAACAGGGGTCGGCCGAACCGCTCCACCCGGATAAACAGGCCCACGCCGACCCGATCCATCGCGATACAGCTGCGACGTGCCCCTATTCGACGCCGAGTTCGGCGGCGAGCTCCCCGCGCTCGTCGAGTTCGGCGAGCACGTCGCTGCCGCCGATGAACGTCCCGTTCGCGTACGTCTGGGGGATCGTCTCCCAGCCGCTGTGTTCCGATAACGCCTCACGGTAGTGCGGCAGCGCCGGCAGCACGTCGACCGTCTCGAACTCTTCGACGTGTTTGCCGATCAGCTCTAACGCCCGCTGGGAGTAGCCACACTGCGGCATCAGCCGGTTCCCCTTCATAAACAACACCACGTCGTTGGACTCGATCGCCTCGTCGACGCGGGCGGTGATCTCCTCCGGGTCGGCATCGGCTTCGGGACTGAACGTCATACCCTCCGATAGACGGTCGCGCTCCAAAGGGGTTGCGGACGCGGGGGTGGATATGAACGCGTACGGAGGACTACTCGCGGTCGACGCGGACGACGTCGATGAGCGAGTGGACGGGGACGCCGCTGATCTCGTCGTGGCCGACCTTATCCACGAGCACGACACAGGAGACGGGGTCGCCGCCCCGGTCGCGGATGGCCTCGATCGACTCGCGCATGGTCGTCCCGCTGGTGATGATGTCGTCGACGAGGTAGCAGTCGCGGTCGCGGATCCCGGCGAAGTTGCGCGAGAAGCCGCCGCCGTGGTCGGCGATGTCGCCCTCCTCCCACTGGTGTTTCGCTGGCGCGTAGGTGGCGAGGTCGGTGTCGAGTTCGCTCGCGACGGCAGTCGCCAGCGGGACGCCGGCCTTCTCGATCCCGACGGTGAGGTCGACCTCCTCGCCCTCCTTCGTGAGGAGATCCGCCATTGCCATCGCGGCGTAGCCGAGGCGGGCCGAGTCCCGTCCGAGCGCGGACCAGTCGACGTGGATGTCGGCGTCAGAGCCCGTCGGGGCGCTCGACGCGGCCGTCGATCGCTTCGACCCGTCCGCGCCGGCACGCTCGACGAGCCAGCTCGCCGTCTCCCGCGAGACGTTCAGCTCGTCGGCGATCTCGCCCTTCGAGAGCCCCCGGTCGGCGAGCTCGGCCGCGCTGTCGATGAGGTCGTCAACGTTCTTCATACTCGGCGAATTCGACCGCCGTTTTTATAGTCGTATCGTCATCCACGAACGCCGCCTCGAACTCGTCCAGGCCATACACCCCGGTGACGAGGTCCTCGAGGAACGAGCCGTCCAGCCCGCCGAGCCGTTCGACGGCGGCCTCGAAGTGATGATAGCCGGAGTTGACGCTCCCGATGAGCGCCTTGTTGTGGAGGACGAACTCCCGGTGGAGCCGCCCGCCGTCGATCTCGAACTCCCAGTCGCCGGGGACGCCGAGGAGCGCGCCCACGCCGTTCGGCGCGAGCGCCTCGATCGTCTCGAAGGCGTGGGGGGCGTAGCCGGTGGCCTCGTAGACGAAGTCCATCGGCTCGTACGCCTCGGGCACGGCGGGGACGGGCGTCTCGTTCGAGTTGACGTAGGTCGCCCCGAGCGATTCGATCACGTCGATCGTCACGTCGGGCCGCTCGCGCCGGCCGAGACAGTAGATCCGCTCGAACTCGTCGTCCAACATCGCGACGGTCAACAGCCCGAGCGATCCGTTGCCCAGCACGAGCGCGCTCTCGGGTGTCCAGTGGAACGCGGAACGGCTGGCGATGGCGTGATCGAGCGCCTTCTCGGTTATCGACGCGGGCTCCACGAGGAAGCCCCACTCGGCGAGTTCGGGGGGAACCTCGACGAGGAACTCCGCCGGGCTCGTGAAGTACTCCGCCATGAACCCGTGTGCGCCGACGATCCCCCGCTCATGGTAGTGGCCCTCGGGGGCCATATCCGGCTCGCCGCGGGCGAAGTACTCGTTTGCGCCGTTCGGCGAGCGCCGGACCGTGGGCACGACGAGGTCGCCGACCTCGAAGGGGGTGTCGTTGGGGTCCTCGATGACGCCCACGGCCTCGTGACCGAGTACGAGGTGGTCGTCGCCGTCGGGTGAGCCGCCGTGGCCGCCCGCGATCACCTCGTGGTCCGTTCCGTCGACGCCGACCCGGAGGGTGCGCACGAGCGCCTCGCCCGCCTCCGGCGTCGGCCGGGGCTTCTCGATCAGCACCGGCTCGGAACCGTCGTCGTAGACCGCGATCGCCTTCATGATCATCCCGTCGTCCCCGACGGTCAAAAGATTTCTTCCATCTTGAGTAAAGCTTTGATCGCGAAACCGGCCGATACCTGATCGGTGCACACACCCTCACCGTCGCCGGAACCCTTTCCATCCGGGGACTCGACGGTGATGGCGTGTGCACGCTCACGCTCGCGTTACGGGTCTTTCCGGAAGCACCCGTCGTCCTCGTCGCCAACCGTGACGAGTCGCTGACGCGGCCCTCGAAGCCGCCGACGGTCCGTCCGGGCTCCCCGACCGTCGTCGCCCCGCGCGACGCCCTCGCCGGCGGGACGTGGATCGGCGTCACCGAAACCGGCCTCGTCGCCGCGATCACCAACCGCTGGCTGGACGTCGAGGTCGACGCGGACCGCTCGCGGGGGCTGTTGGTCGAGGCCTGCCTCGCCGAGTCGACCGCGAGGGCCGCCGTGGAACGGCTCCGTCGGGAGCTTGCGCGTCACCGATACGACGGGTTCAACCTCGTTCTCGCCGACGCGACCGCCGCCTACCTCGTCGCCTACGATGGACGACCGTCGACGATCCGGCTGGATCCCGGGACCCACGTCGTCGGCAACGTCGGCGGCGTCGTGAACGGAACCGAGCGGTTCACCGTGCCCGAGCGACGAGCCGCGGCGGGCGTAGAGCGCGTCGAAAGCGCCAGACGGGTCGCCGCCGCGCTCGTCCCTGCAGTCGACCGCTCTGCGGCTGCGTCGGCGGAGGAACGGGGAGATGAGCCGGCGGAGGGGCGGGAGGCTGAGTCGGCGGACGAGTGGGGGGACCGGGCGGCCGATGTCCTCGCCGATCACGACTACGGCGCGTGTCTCCACGGCGATGGGTTCGGCACCCGGTCATGCAGCCGGATCCGGACCGGAACCGCCCCGCGTTTCGCGTTCGCGGACGGCCCGCCCTGTGAGACGCCGCTTGAGCCCATCGCGCTGCCGGAGGGGTTCGGCGTTACGGTCGCCCCCGACGACGCGGAAAGCCAGTTTTAAGCGTTCCGCGGGCGGGTGTTTCGACATGAGCGTGTCCGAACTCGAGGCCGACCTCTCGGAGGACGAGCGGGCGGGCCTCGACCTCATCCGAGAGACCGGCGGGATCCATCAGAGCGATTTCTGGAAGGAGCTCGATATCTCCTCTCGGAAGGGAAGCCGCATCGCGGACGCACTGGAGGAGGCCGACCTCATCCAGCGTGAGGAGACCGTCTATAACGGACACAACACCTATTACCTGGAACCGGCCGCTCGCGACCTCGATTTCACGCTGCTGATGGCGGGCGACATGCTCTCGCCGTTCATCGGCGAGGAGGAGATCGACCCGCAGTCGGACGCCTTCTCGCAGTGGCTCATGAACCTCGCCTACGAGGAGTACTGAGCCGGCCGACCCCCTCTCTCCAGCTCGTCAAGACCCGCTTACCGATCGGTCCGCTCGTCTCCGGCCTCGCCGTCGGTCGTCCCTTCACCCGATTCCCGGTCATCGGCGTCCTCGCTGTCTTCGGCGTCGCCCGCTTTTTCGCCGTCGTCCCCCGCGGACGGCCGGAACGGGACGTCCGCGTCCGATGGATGTCGGTCGACGGCGTAATCGCCGGTATCGATCCGCTCGGCCGGCTGTGAGTAGTCGCGCTCGCTCGTCGAGAAGTCCGGCCTGATGACGCCGTCCGGCGGGATATCGAGGTCGTCGGATCCCCCGGAGCCGTCAGGGTCCTCGGACGGGTCCGTCCCCACCGACTCCTCGGCGTCGACGACACCCGCCGTCTCGGTCGGCCCGCTCGGCCCAGGCGTCACCTCCGCTCCGTCCGTGTCGGCTGCCTCCGCGACGGTCCCCTCGGCGCTTCCCCCCTCTGCGTCGTCGATGGCGAGTTCCCGCGCGTCGTCTCCGGCCGTCGCGCCCGGCCGATCGGACCGCTCCTCCCCGGGAGTCGCGTCCGCTTCAGGGTCCGCATCCGCCCCCGGATAGATCTCCATCCCGTCGCCGTCGAACCATTCGAAGGCGGTCCGGCGGGCGCGACGATCGGTGAGTGCGTCCTGTAGGCGCTCGTTGAGCGCCTTCCGGAGCGCAACGGCGTCGTCGATGTCGAAGTCGACGGCCGCGGCGTTGCTCCCCATCAGCGACCCGGTCCCGGCGGTGTCGGCGACGACGGTGGCGACGTGCCAGCGGCGCTGAAAGATGGTTCGGGTGTCGATCACGTTCTGGATCCGATAGTAGGGGACGACTTTCACCTGCCGGCTCCAGAAGCCGTTCCGCGTGAGCAGGTGCCGGTCGCCAAGCCAGTAGCCGCGGTGTTTCCACTTCAGGTGTGCGGCCGGGGGAACCGCAAGCAGTAACGCCGCCGTCCAGTACCACGGAACCTCACCGGCGACCTGCGTATCGATCGCGAAGAGGATCCCCGTCAGCACCGCAACCACCATCGTGTACCGGAACACGTACCGCCACCGGATACGGCGCGGGGGACGCTTGAACGACGGTTCGTCGAACGTCTCCACCTCGCGGGCGAGGTCGTACACGCGGCCTTCCCGGGCGATCGGCACGGCCGCCTGGCTCCCCTGGTCGCCGCCCTGCCCGGGCGCGTAGCCGGCCGTCTCGATGGTGAGGCTCGCGTAGCCGAGCGCCCGCTTCGCGGGGTTGTCCGCGATCGTCAGCGTCTGCACCTTCTCGGTCGGGATCGACCCGCTGTAGCGTCGGAAGAGCCCCCGCTCGTAGCGGAGTTCGTCGCCCGCGCGTGAGAGCCGGAAGCCGTAGTAGTTCGAGAAGGCGATCGCCGCGCCCAGCACCCACGAGGCGAGAAAGAGCAGCCCGACGGCGACGATGGCCGTCGCGGTGAGGATCGCCGCCGAGGCGGTCGGGATAAATCCGGAGAGGACCGGGACCGACCCCGAACCGAGGAAGGCCAACAGGCCGATCAGCCGGCCGTCGAACGAGAGCGCCCCGACCAGCGCGAGTTCGCCGGGCGTGATGGCGAAGAGGTCCTCCTCGATAACGTCCACGGGCTGGCCATCCTCGTCGACCTCGCTCGACCCGCCCGTCGCGCTCGATTTCCGGCGCTGGAGCTCCCGCTGAAGCCGGGTCGCCTCCGCGGCCGTCACGTAGCGGATCGACCCCTCCGTGGCCGAGCCGCCGGCGGTTTCGAGGTCGACGGCGGCGATCCCAAGTGCCCGTTGGACCACGCCGCGGCTCACGTCGACGTTCTGGATCCGACGATAGGGGATCTCGCGTTCACGGCGGGAGATCACCCCGGAGCTGATGTCGAAGGTGTCCTCGGTGAGCACGTACTCGAATCGTTGATAGTAGGCTATCTCATAGCCGAGTGCGACGAGGATGATCCCGGCCGCCGCGGCGAACGTCAGGCCCGTCCCCCCCGCGTCGCTCGCGTTCAGGATGAAGAACGCTAAGATGGCGAACCCCAACCCCCGCTGGAGCGCCCGATACGGGACCGACTGGACGGCGAGTTTCACACCGCGTCCTCCCCGTCCGCACGGATCGCCAGCCGTTTCAGCTCCCCGCGCAGCCCGTTCGCCCCCTCGGGGGTCAACCCGGGAATGCGGACGTCCGCGCCGCGGGATCCCGCGGTGTAGACCACACAGGAGGCGAGCCCGACGCCCCGCTCGATCGGCCCACGACGCGAGTCGACGTGCTGGATCCGGACGAGCGGCACCGTCGTGCGTACCTGCGTGATCACGCCGCGGTCGAGGTAGAGTTCGTCGTCGCGGATCTCATAGCTCCAGCGGCGATATCGAAGCAGCGCGTGGACGACGCCGATGACGAGGAGGACGCCGCCGGCGACGGCCGGGGCCCATTCGGGAAGGACGCCGAAATAGAACCCGGCGAGGAACGGGACGGTGAACAGCCCGGCAAAGACGATCGCCCGAACGACCCAGACGATCCGCACACGGGGGTGGAGACGCTGTGTCGTCATCGACCGCCCTCCATCGCGTATCCGAGAGTCATACGCGGCGTTCGTCCGGGCTACGTATAAACGTTGGACGATCGGTGCGTGGTGAGCCCACGACGGGCCGCGGTCGGCACGTCGAGTCAGTCAGCCGGTTCGACCGCGCGATGAAACGGCGTCCGCGAGATGACCTCCCGAAGCTCCGCGAGCGAGTCGCGACCCGCGTCGCCGGCGACGGACATCACGGCGAACACCTCCTGTCTGGAGACCTTCACGCCCGCCTCGGTGAGTGCGTCCTCCGGGCGGGATCGAAGCTCACGGAGCGTGCCGACCGCCAGCAGATACGGCACCGACCACGCCTCCATCGTGTTGCCGTTCGAGAGCGGCATCGTCTCCAGATACGCCTGTGCGTCGTCGAGGAACGAGCGGGCGTGCTCGGCGGTGCGGTTGACGACCCGGGCGGAGGACTCGCGGTTCTCCGGCGCGATGATCTCCTCTTGGTCGACGCCCTCGGCGGCCAGCCACTCCGCGGGCAGGTAGACGTTGTTCTCCTCGGTGTAGTCGTCGTAGACGTCCTTCGAGACGTTGACGAGCTGGAGGAGGAGCCCGAACTCCTCGGCGGTCGCCCGGAGCCGCTCGGCGCGTTCCTCGGAGAGATCCCCGCGCGTGAGCAGGTTGGTGATGAGGTTGCCGACGGTACCGGCCGCGTAGTAGCAGTACTGTTCGAGTTCGTCGCGGTCGTCGATCCGCAATCCGCCCCGCTCGGCGTGGCGGTCGACGAACATCGCCATCCCGTCGACCATCTCGACGACCGGGGGGACGATGGCCGCCCTCGCGTCGGCATCGAGTTCGTCCTCGAAGGTCGCGAGGACCGTCGGCGACTCGGCGACGACGCGCCAGTCCTCGTTTCGGTCGGCCGGATCGGGAAGCCACTCGTCGACCTCGGCACGAAACTCGTGGATGTCGACGTCGGTTTCGGGGTCGATCGCGTCCTTGTACGTCCCGAGGACGTCCGTCTGTGCATCAGGAGGGATATGACCGGCGTCCTCGACCGTATCGGCGATGCGACAGAGGAGATATCCTAAACAGATCTGCGAGGCCATCGGCTCGTCCAACACGTCGACAGTCAGCGCGAAGGTCCGGGAGACCCCCTGGACCGCCTCGTGACACCACGCGAGGTCGGGCTCGATGGAAGCGTGTGCTCGTCCGCTCATTCGATTATCGATATCTTACGGCAGGACGGATAAAAAAGCCTCGTAGAACCGTCACGCCCCGTTTACGCGTTCCGACTGGGGATCTTCCGCCGAGATCGACAGACTGCAGCGTTACGTCGGCACACAAACGACACGTGCGTGGTCGATCGTGTGGAAATCCCTAAGGGCGACGGCGTAAACCCCCAGCCATGGAGTTCACGCTTACGGCGGAACAGCGGCAGATGCGCGAGGTCGTCGCCGAGTTCGTCGACGAGGAAGTCGTCCCACGGGCCGCGGCGATCGACGAGACCGATGAGTTCCCCGCGGACCTGATCGACAAGATGGCCGACCTCGGCCTCATGGGGATGCCGTTCCCGGAGGAGTACGGCGGCGCGGGGCTGGATTACCACGCCTACGCGACCTGTCTGGCGGAGATCTCACGGGGGTCGGGCGGGCTTGGCACCGTCGTCGCCGCCCACACCTCCCTCGCGGGCAACATGCTCTACGCCTTTGGCGACGAGGACCAGCGTGAGACCTATCTCACCCCGCTCAACCGCGGCGAGGATATCGGCGCGTTCGCCCTCTCGGAGGCGGGGGCCGGATCGGACGTCGTCGCGATGACGACGACCGCCGAGCCCGACGGGGACGGCTACGTGCTCTCCGGCGGGAAGCTTTGGATCTCGAACGGATCGGTCGCGGACACCGTGATCGTCTTCGCGAAGACGGACGCGGCGGCCGGCCACCGCGGGATCTCCGCGTTCATCGTCCGCCCGGGGACGGACGACGGCTTCGTCGTCGAGGGGACGGAGGAGAAGCTCGGCGACAAGGGCTGTCCGACCGCCGAGCTCCGATTCGACGACCTCCACCTGCCGGCGGACCGGCTGCTCGGCGAGGAGGGGGAGGGGTTCGTGCAGGCGTTAAAAACGCTCAACGGCGGGCGGATCACGATCGCGGCGCGCTCGGTCGGCATCGCCCGCGCCGCCTTCGAGGCCGCCCGGACTTACGCCGGCGAGCGAGAACAGTTCGGTGGGCCGATCAGCGACTTTCAGGCGATCCAACACAAGCTCGCGGACATGGACACGAAGATACAGGCGGCGACGCTGCTCATGCACAAGGCGGCCGATCTGAAAGAGCGCGGCGAGCCGTTTATCAAGGAGGCCGCACAGGCGAAGCTGTACGCCTCGGAGATCTCCCGTGAGGTGGCGAACGAGGGAATCCAGATCCACGGCGGCTACGGCTACACGAAGGATTTCCCCGCCGAGCGGTTCTACCGCGACGCGAAGCTCTCGGAGATCTACGAGGGGACGAGCGAGGTGCTGCGCAACACGATCGCCCAGCAACTGCTCGATGGCTAGCCGTCGCGTCCGACCCCGTCGCCCACGGTCAGTGGCCCGGATCGCTTCGGCGCCTGCTCACCCCTCATCGTCCGTCCGTGCGGTGAGAACCGGGCACTCGCTGTAGCGAACGACGCGCTCGGCGACCGAACCGGCCGTCAGGAATCGGCCGATCCCCGTCCGGCCGTGGGTGCCCATCACGATCAGGTCGACGCCGTACGCCTGTGCGGCCGTGAGGATCTCCTCGTATGGACGTCCGCGGCGGAGATGCCGCTCCACTTCGATACCCCGTTCCTCGCCAGCGGCCGCGACCGCATTGAGTGCCGCCTCCCCGCGGGCCTCCTCACGCTCGACGACCATGTCCCCCTCGCCCGCCCCGGCGATCCCCTCGTCGACGACGAAGAGCGCGTGGATCCGTGCACCGGTGAGTTCCGCGAGGCGGCACGCTTGCTCGGTCGCCTCGGCGATGCCGGCGCTGCCATCGGTGGGAAGGAGGATCTCCTCATACATCTGTGTGTTGGGCCTCTCATCCCGGCGAAATCAACCTTCGGTCCGGGCCACCTCCTGTCTCGGGCTCCCGCCCGGCACCATTTGGTTCGGTTCCACCGCGTAGATCCGTCGAGGCGCCGACGGCGACGTGTAGATCAGGCGAATCGCCTATGCCGTTCGGGTCCCTACGACTCACATGGCAGGAATTGTCAGCTCGTTGGGTAACTTTGGCACCCGATCGCTCGTGACGCATTTGGGGATGGCGGTCTCGCTGATCGCCGCGATCCTGATCGGGCTGTTCGTCGACTCACAGGCCGGGCTCATCTCCTTCGTCGCGCTGTTGAACTTCACCGCCGGGATGTGGGTCTGTCAGTCGATCCACTCGCTCGGTAACGCCGCCCGGGAGGACGACTACAACGGCGTGATCAACGAGTTGAAAAAGCATGTCTGAGGGCTCGTTCGACCGCGGCCGGTTCGGCCGGCTGCTCGCGCTGATCGGCTTCGTCACCGCCGTCTCGCTTTTGACCTCCGCGCAGGTCCTTCCGAGCGCGCTGTTCTCGCTGGCCGTCGTTGCGGTCGGGAGCATCGCGGTCGTCACCGCGATCATCGGCTTTCTCATCGCGGGCGCGGCGACGTACGACGAACAGACGGGCGGCCGCGAGCGCTAACCGACGGGGTGAACGATCGAACCCGGTTACGCCGGGTCGGCCTCGAACAGCGCGTCGACGGCCTCCCCCGCGGTTTCGGCCGCTTCACGGGCGACCGCGTCGGGGTCCGGTTGGTCACCCTCCGGGTCGTCCGTTTCGGGGACGTTTATATAGACGTCCACGTCGAGCACGCCGTCCTCGAACGTCACCGTCACGTCGAGGTCGGTGACGGTCGAGCCCGCGTAGTACGAGAAGACGACCCCCTCGGCGGCCTCCGCGGCGGTTTGTACGACCTCCTCGTCGCTCGGCTCCGACATTTACGCGCCGGCACCAGGGCCGCCCGGGCCCATGGGGCCGCCCGCGCCGCCCTGTAGCAGCTGCTGGAGCTCCTCCTGTAAGCTCTCGAACTGGTCCTGCACGCGGTCCTCCTGTTTTCCGAGCTGTTCGAGACGGATCTCAAGCGAGCTTACCTTGTTCTCCAGGTCGTCGTAGGCGGTCTCGTAGTCGGTCGCGACGAGGATCTCGCCGATCTCGCGGTACATCTCGGCGTCCGCATCGACGTCTTCGAGCGCGTCGAGCGCCGTCTTCGACTCGTTGAGCGCGGTCTGGGTCTGTTCTTTCTGTTGGGCGACCTTCTGTGCGGTCTCTTGAAGCTCCTGGAGGTCTTCCAGTTTCTCCTGTGCCTCCGGCGGTAAGTTACCCTGCATGGGCGGACGGTGGTGACCCGAAGGGAAAAACCCCCGACTTCTCCCTCGGCGAGCGACCGTGCGGCCGATCCACCCTCAGCGGGCGCGAGCGGGCCGCTACCGGGGGTCCTCCCGAACGCCGGTCCCGGCCGTGGAACCGTCGGCTTCGGCGCTCCCGGCGACCGCCTCCGCGACCTCGACGAGCCGCGACCAGCTGTTGATCCCGGCACGGAGCGCGACGAGGTCGTCGGCGCCGACGTGGACGACGACGCTACGGCCGTCGCGCTCGACGGTCGCCGTCGACCGATCGTCGTCGATCTCGCCGACCTCGGGCGCGAGCGCCTCACCGACGACACGGGCCCGCGGCTCGTCGGGGTATCGAAATTGGAGGGTGGCGGCGTGTTCGCGGGCGGGGATATCGGTACTCACGGGCGGTCGGTGGGGTGTGGCCACGAGCGCGGAAGCTGTCGGCCGAACGCTCGCGCGTCGGGTCGTTCGACGCTGCCGTTCCGTTATTCGACGCTGACTTCCTTGATCCCGCCGCCGCGCTCTTTCAACAGGACGCGGTGGCCGCAGTATGGACAGCGCACGCCGCCGTACTCGTCGAGGGTGACGTCGCGCTTACAGCGGGAGCACTTGTAGCTCATTTCGTTACTCCTCGTCGGCGAGGGCGGCGCGGATGGAGCGGCGGACGGTGCGTCCACCCGGCGTTTCGGGCCGGTAGGCCCCGCCGGTGAACGTCTCGCCCGTCTCCTCGTTGACCCAGATGCCGGTGCCGACGCGCTTGACGTCGTCGCCGTAGACGGTCGCGTTTCGCATCTCCTCTTCGATCTCCTGGACCCGCTTGCGCGCGACGCGGCCGTAACGGGCGCCAAATCGGCCCGCACTGCCGGTGCTTCGAGCCTTGTCGTCAGCCATAGTGTCCCTCAGTACCCCCAGCACGCCTAAAAAGGCTACGAGTCGGGTGCGAGCCCGACCCGCGCCGCAAGGAATATTATTCTTCGGTGTTATCACTTAGTTGTATGTCTCAGTTGACCGGCTTCGACGGCTTCAGCGACGTGGACGAATCGACCGTAACCCGGGCGATCGGCCGGGAGTGGACGGATGGCTTCATGGAGTTCGCCGACACCGAGGTCATCGTCGTCGGTGGCGGCCCTGCCGGGCTCACGGCGGCGAAAGAACTCGCCGAGCGCGACGTGGAGGTGATGGTCGTCGAGCGAAACAACTACCTCGGCGGCGGCTTCTGGCTCGGCGGCTTCCTGATGAACGTGGTGACCGTGCGCGACCCCGCCCAGGAGATCCTTGAGGACCTCGGCGTGGCCTACGAGCCCGTCGAGGGGACGCCGGGGCTATTCACCGCCGCCGGGCCACACGCCTGCTCGGGGCTTATCAAGGCCGCCTGTGACGCCGGCGTGCACGTCCAGAACATGACCGAGTTCACGGACATCGTCGTCCGCGAGGACCACCGCGTCGGCGGGGTCGTGATGAACTGGACGCCCGTCCACGCGCTCCCGCGGGAGATCACCTGCGTCGACCCGATCGCCGTGGAGGCCGACCTCGTGATCGACGCGACCGGCCACGACGCGGTCGTTCTCAAGAAGCTGGCCGAGCGCGGTGCCCTCGATGCCACGGGGATCCGCGAGGCGGAGGAGAACCACATGGGGATGGACACGACGGGCGAGGACGAGTACGGCGCGCCCGGACACGACTCCCCGGGCCACGATTCGATGTGGGTCGCCGAAAGCGAGGACGCCGTCGTCGAACACACCGGTCGCGTCCACGACGGACTCATCGCGACCGGGATGGCGGTCGCCACCGCCCACGGCCTCCCGCGGATGGGCCCGACATTCGGCGCGATGTTGGTGTCGGGCAAGCGGGCCGCACAGGCCGCGCTCGATGAACTCGACGTCGACGCCCCCGAGGTGTCGCTGTCGACGGCAACGCCGGCGGCACCCGCTGACGACTGACCCGGAGCGGCCGTTCACCCTCCCGATATCTTCCCCGTCCGCGCGGCACCCCGACGCGCTTTTACTCGCCCCCCTCACACGGTCTTAGCATGTACTGGCGCGGACACGTCGGGATCGGGCTGCTCGTCTACGCGCCCATCGCCGCCGTGACCCTCTCACGGGGCGAGCCGGCGCTGGCGGCCCTCGGCGGCATGCTCGCGGTGGTGTTCGCCACCCTGCCGGATGCCGACCAGTCGCTGCCGATCCCCCATCGTGGCCCGACCCATACGATCGCTTTCGCGGTCGGGGCGGGCCTGTTCATGGGGCTCCTCGCGCTAGCCGGCCTCGTTATCGGCACGACGCTCGGCGTCGCGGCCGTCGCCGACGCCCCGGGTTGGACGCCGCTTTTCGTCGCCGGCGTGGTGACGCTCACGCTCTGTTCACACCTCGCGGGCGACTCCATCACGCCGATGGGGATCCGCCCGTTCCGCCCGCTTTCGGACTTTCATTTCACCTTCGATCTGACGCCCGCGAAGAACCCACGGGCGAACCACCTCTTCCTCCTCGCCGGGCTTCTCGCGACCGCGGCCGCGGTGTGGTTGACGGCTTAAATAAGGGTAGACGCTCCGTTCACTCCTCCCGCTCGCGCTGCGGGACGCGCCCCAGCGGGTCGTCCACGAGGCTCGGATGGGTTCGCTGGCGCTCGGGATGTGGTTCGGCGAAGTACTCACGCATCGCCGCCATCGACTCCCGCTCGCGGGCACGACGCTCCGTCTCCGTAATCTCCTCACAGCCCGGCGGCACGTCCCGCCCGCGGTCGGTGAAGTAGCCCTCCGGAACCACCCAGTCGTGATAAAAGGGGACCTCCGAGTCGTGGATCAGCGTCGTCGCGACCTCCGCGCCGTGACCTGCCGCGATGACCGTCTGATGGTATCGCTCGGCGAGTCGCCCGGCGACGTAGAGCCCCTCGACATTCGTCCGGCCGAGGCCGTCGTCGTCGACGTAGCGTTTCGAGCCCGCATCGCGGATCTCCACGCCGAGCGCGTCGAGGTAGTCCGCGTCGCTCCAGGAGGCGGCGATGACGCGCTCGCCGGCGATCCGATACGTTTCCTCGTCGCGCTCGACCGTCGCAATAAACCGACCCTCCTCGTCCATGTCGAGCTCCCCCACACGCCCCGTCCGGAGATCGACGCCGTTCCGGGTCGCCTGCGAGCGAAGCAGGTCGAGGAAGCGCCGGGAGTTGACGCCCGCGGGGAACCCCGGCACGTTTTCGAGATGGGCGTTGCGTGCGAGGATCGGCTCGCCGGCGTTGATCACGACCGTATCGAGGCTCGCGCGGGCGGTGTAGACGCTCGCCATCAACCCCGAAACGCCCCCGCCGACGATCAGTACCTCGTAGGTGTCGATCGCCTCGGCCGCGGTAGCGGGGGCCGGCTCCGGGTCGGGGTCAGTTTCGGGTGCAGTGTCGTCCTCGCCAGCCGCATCTGAGGTCGGATCGGCATCGACGGAGGCGGACGTCGATGGCTCAGTTTTGGTGGACGATGAGGTGGTTGGTCCGGCAGGGGATCGGTCGCTCATACGCGGATCGGGTCGGGGCCACGCTTAAAAGTGGTAGCGTGCCCGGCGCTTAGAGGTCGCCGGTCCGGACCCACATCCCCTTCGAGGCCGGGGCGGATTCCTCGAACCCCCAGCGCTCATAAAAGCCGTCGACGTCCGCGAAGAGGTAGACGTAGCCGCCGGGCGCGGCGTGTTCGGACAGCCAACGCATCAGCGCGTCGACCATGGCGCTCCCGATCCCCTGCCCCTGATGCGGCGGCTCGACGGCGACATCGACGATCAGGAAGGCGGTCCCGCCGTCGCCGACGATCCGCGCCATCCCGACCGTTCGATCGTCTCCGGTGTCGTCATCGACCTCGGTGTCCCTGGCGTCGAGATCGACCTCGGCGTCCCTGGCGTCCTCATCGACGCCGACGTTCGTTGCCTGCCCCGCTCCCTTATAGACCGCATACACGCCGTAGGTCGTGTTCGGCAGGCCGCGTTCGAGCCCTTCCGGTGGGCGATCGGTCATCGCCGCCAGCCGTCGAATCCGACGAAACTCGGGGACGGATGGCGTTCCCTCTCGGAGGCGGTAGCCGTCGGGGAGGGCGGACGTGGCACTTGCGGTGGGATCAGTCATGCGAGTTCGGCTTCGTCTCAGCGGCAAAAATCGTGGGCGGTGTGACGTTACTCTTCGTCGCCTTCCTCGCCGTCGTCGTCCTCGTCCTCCTCGACCGCGAGCAGGTCGCGCTCGGCGAGGATCGACTCCAACTCCGCCTCGCTCGGTTCGGTGAACGTCCCGTCCTCGACGGTGATGGTGGCGACGCCGACGCCCTCGGGGGTGAGCCCCTCGTCGTTCGTCTGACCGAGCGCGTCGAGCGCGAGCCCGAGCGCCTCGTCGGTGGAGAGGCCCTCCTCGTACTGCTCCTCCAGGTACTCCCGGAGGTCGCTGCGGTCCGAACCGATCGAGAGCGCCTTCCACTCGTAGGGGGTACCGGAGGGGTCCGTCTCGAAGAGCCGCGGCTCACCGTTTTCGATCCCGCCGACGATGAGCGCGACGCCGAAGGGACGTGCGCCGCCGACCTGGGTGTACTGCTGGATGTGGTCGGTGATCGTCTTCGTCAGCGTCTCGATGCCCATCGGCTCGCCGTAGCGGAGGCGGTTGATCTGCGCCTGCCGGCGGGCGAAGTCGATGAGCTGTCGGGCGTCGGCGACGTGGCCGGCGCTCGCGATGCCGACGTGGTCGTCCGCTTTATGCAGCTTCTCGACGCTGGCCGGCTCCATGAGCGGGGAGCGGGCGCGCTTGTCGGCGGCGAGGACGACGCCGTCCTCGGCGCGGACGCCGACGCTTGCGGTTCCTCGTTTTACCGCCTCCCGCGCGTACTCGACCTGGTAGAGCCGACCGTCGGGGGAGAAGATGGTGATTCCGCGGTCGTACGCCTGTTGTTGGGATTGGCCCTGCATGATATCACTCGATGTCGAACGCCGTCGCGCCGACGTGGTCCGAGTCGATCGCGATGTCGTGTGCGTCACCGCGCACGACGACGGATCGCTCGGCCCCCGCGAACGCGACGTCTCGCTGTATTGGATCGGGGCTCGCGCCACCCATATATCTTTCCTCACAGGCACGGACCGTCCCCGAGATCCCACGCACCCGGATCCCGACCGGGTCGCCGTCGATCGCGTGTACACAGGCGATCGCGGCGCGTGCCGCGTCGACGTGCCCGCGCCGCGTTCGGACGATCGCCTCGCCACGCCCGTTCTCGACGGTGAACCCCAACAGCGTCAGGTCGACGTCGGCGCTGCCGGCGTCTCCGAGCAGGTTGCCCGCGGCGTACCAGAGCGCCCGCTGAAACGCCCGACGTGAGATATTCGTATCCGGCCACGCCTCGATCCCGACCGCGAGATATCGCCAGCGCTGCCGGAGGTGTTTCGGGAGGTGTTTCATCGAACGCCCCCCTTATCTATCGACCTCAGCCAGCGGGCCGACATGGTCATTCCGCGCCGGGAACCGCATCGTCCGAGCCGATCCGCTCGGCGACGATGACGGCCACCTGGTCGTGTACCCGCTCGACGACGACGACGGCGAATCCCACGTCCGTGAACGCCTCGACGAGGGTACCGACGGTCGCCGGGTCGTCGACTTCGGGACTGTAGAACGGTTCGGTCGGATCCGGCGACTCGAAGAAGGCGACGTCCCCGAGGACGACCCGGCGGGCACCCGTCTCCGCCATCACCCGGATCGCCTCGCGCTTCTCGTCGTCCGCGAGGTGGTGAAGCGCGAAGTTCGAGGTGACGATATCCACGCGTTCGGTCGGGTCGACGTTCGGCTCGCGAAACTCGCCGTACTCGAATTCGACGTTCGCGATCCCGGCCTCCCCGGCCTTCCGACGACCCTCCGCCATCATTCCTTCACTGATGTCGCGGGCGATCACCCGCTTCGCCTCCGACGCGAGCGCGAGCGAGATAGCTCCCGTCCCCGCGCCCAGATCGAGGACGATGTCCTCGGGAGAGGGGTCGGCGTAGTCGATCACGAGGGACGCACACGCGTGATACTCCGCGCTTTTCGAGTCGTCATACTCGGCCGCCTTCGCCGAGAACCGCTCGGCGTGTTCCTCAACGCTCCGTTTCATACCTCCCCCGTCGGACCCCCGGCTCAATGAAGCTCCCGGAGCGGCGCTCCCGGTTGCGCTCAACGATGTTCCCCCACGTGTTCAGCCCGCCACGGATCCACTCAGGGTCGAAGCCGGCCGCCGCCGCCGCGGCGACGAGGTCACGCGGTGCGCGCAGCTCCAGATGCGTGCGGGGATTGGCGCTCACGACGTACGGGGTGTCGTAGTAGGTCAGTATCTCGTGGAGCTTTCGGAGGTCCGAGAGCGCCCGGACGCGTCGACCGCCGGTCGCACGGAGCAGCGGGCCGAGGTCGAACTCGACGTGCACACGGTTGTCGCGGGCGGCCTTCGCGAGCACGTGATTGAAATCACCGCTTCCATCCATCGGTCGAGCCAATACGTCGACTCTGGGCTCCTCGACGGCGAACCGGTTGAGCCGATCGTCGCCGCCAACGAGACAGACGACGGTCCGATCGGGGCGATAGTTTCCGACGGAGCCACCCGCGCTCGCCGGCGTCTCGACGTCGATCTCGACGGCATCGACGATGTCGATGTCGTACTCCTCGCGGAGCGTCGTCACCGAAGTCGCGTTCGGTTCGGCCGTCGCCGCGGGCTCCGCTCGTTCGGGGTCGACCGCGACCGCATCACGTGTCCGGACGACGATCCCGTCATACCCCTGTTCGGCGGCCGTCCTCGCGTGCCGTGCGACCGTCGAAGAGCCGTCCGGATACGCGTGGACCGCTTCGTACATGGTGGATATTTCTCCTCCGGGGGTTTCGGCGTTGCGCTTCCTCTCGTCGATATGGTCGCGGACCGCGGTCCCGGTGTGTTTTTCGGCCGCGGACCGAAATCACGCCTCATGGTTGCGGATCTCGCGGAGAAGACGGATCGATACGAGGGGATGCTCGCCGACGCGCTCGCGGCCGCGGAACCACGGCCGCCGGCGGGAACCCCGCTCGCGGACGCCGCCGCCGACGTCACGGAAATGGCGACGTCGTATCTCGAGGACGGGAGACATTTCCGGGCGGACGGCGACCTCGTCAACGCGTTGGCGTCCTACTCCTATGGATACGGCTGGCTCGACGCCGGCGTCCGAATGGGACTGTTCGCCGTCCCCGAGGGGACCGAACTGTTTACCACCTGATCGTCGCTCCCGGCTTCGCTCGCTTCCGCCCGTGTGGTCATCGGCGGCTCTCAGCGATGGGATCGACCCACAGGCGGATAGCTCGCCCTCGAGTGTGTGTGTGTTCAAAGGGTGTCGGCCTCGTCCGTCCGTCCGACCCACAGAAAAGGTGGTGCGGACGGACGAGCGGGGCGTGACCACCGGAGCGAAACCGGGGGACGGAAGGGGGGGATGGACGCTCCGGTACTGCGCTCTTTGTTCCCCTCACTTATAACGTTATTGTGCACATGGCTGTCGGTAGGTACGATACGTGCGACACACGTCATCCGCGCACCCAGAGCGCAAGCGCGAGTCATCCGCGCCCCCGGAACGCAAGCATGGTGAGTACAACGAGCAGCCCGACAATGACCTCGACCGGTCCAAACCCGGGAACCTCATCCACCGTGAGCCAGCCGGATCCCTCCTCATCTTCGGCCCTCTCGAGGTCCGAAAGGCTCAGCCCGGTGTCGTCCCTGTCTCCGTCGCTTCCGGCGGCTCCGTCCATGCTGGCCGTTTCGTCCCAACTCGATAGCGAGCCGCCCTGACCGACCGCCTCCCCGTCGGTGAGTATCCACGGCACCCCTTGTCCGTCGTCGTCCGGGGCGGTCGCGATGCCAGCCGATGCCGGTAACGCGGGCGCGTATGGCCATCCGTTTGGGGATGTCAGTTCCTCCACACCAGCATCGTCGGCCGATTCGTCCGGGTGGCTCCCGTCGGGGGCACCGCTTGATGCCGATCCACTGGCCGTTCGACCGCCACCTGTCGACCTACTTCCGGCACCGTCGGCGGCATCGCTCCCCGTCTCGTCGGGGTCGTCGATGTCGGCGTCATCGGTTCCGTTCCCGTCCTCGATCGGTTCGCCATCATTCGCGGGTTCGTCGCCGACGGACGCGCCGTCGTCCTCCGAGCCCCCGCTGCCGTCGTTTTCCGTTCCATCCCCACCGGACGTTGCCCCGCCGGTCCCGGACGTTTCGCCCGCTGCGCCGCCGTCGTCGGACTCGCTGTCCCCATCGGCGTCCGTCCCGTCGGATCCCCCGTCATCGGGCAGAGCCGATCCGTTATATACCAGATCCGTCGTCACGACATCGGGATCGTCGGTCGAGTTGGACCCGGGGCCGACGATCGCGTCGCCATCGAGCGGGTCGTCCGTCGTGCGTAGCCGCTCGTCGGCGATCCCCACGCCGAGTTCGAGGGGCTCGCCGTCGGCGATGGTTCCGTTCTCGAAGGACAGGTCGCCCCAGCGCACGGCGGCGTAGAGGCCGTCGTCGGTCACGGTCGCTGTCGACGCGTTCGCCAATTTGGACCCGCTCAGATCGGCACGCACCGGACCGTTTGTCGTGTTCTCCGTGGCGGCGACCTCCACGGTGAGTCCCTCGTGACCCGCGAGGTCGTCCACGTTACCGATCGAGCCATTCGTCCCTTCGAGTCCGGTGAGCCCGGTCGCCGCCGTCGCGAGGACGAGCGTGTCGTCGTCCGCGATCGAGTCGGTCGGCTGCAGGGTCTCGTTCTCGCGGGCGGCCTCGATCGCGGCGGCGTCGTCGAGGTCGTCGGGGGTCAAACTGTCGCTCGACAGCGCGGTCAAAGAGTCGGTGTATCGTGGATCCAGGGTGACGGTCGTCTCGTGATCCGGATCACCCTCCGGTGTGGCCCCAACCGTCAGATCGTATTCGCCCGGTTTGAGGAGGTCCTCGGTCGTCGTCTGGTTGAGAAGCGTGGCGGTGGCGTTACCTTCCACGACGGAGACGACGTCCGCTTCACGCCCTTCCTTGCCGGCCACATGGGTATTTAATTCGAGTTCGGCGGTTCCCTGCTCGTGGAGATCGATCCCGATCGTCGCCTCGTATGCGCCGTTCGAGAGGTTGAGACGGCCGTTCTCCATGGGTTCTTGTGTG
>PWGU01000079.1 GCA_003554605.1 Halorubrum sp. | reverse complement strand
TGCGGGAAAGCCGACCGCGGGTCAGCGAAGCCGCGAAAGCAACCCCTCCTCTTCGAACTCGATCCCGAGCGTCGTCCCGAACAGGTCCGCATACGCCGACGCGATCGCCTGCGTGTAGCCACCGTCGCCCGTCGCAGCCGTCGGTGCGGCGGCGATCGCCGGATCGGTCGCCGGGATGACCACGTCCGCGTCGCGTTCCTCCTCGGGGTCTTCGAGCGCGCCGGCGGTTCCCGTCACACCGATCGTCGCGTCGACGGACGCCCCCACGTCCTCGATACGGCCGCGAAGTCGCTGCAACGCGTCCCGCCCGTGTGGGCTCGCGGGACGGACCGCAACCACCCGGTCGGCGGTCGTGACCGCGGCGATGGCCTCGTTCGAGGCGACCGGCGAGGTGTCGACGATCACCGCATCCGCGCCGCTTGCGGCCTCGGCGATCCGCTCTTCGAACGCCCGTGCCGCCTCGGCGGTTCGCGCGCGGGCGACACGCTCGAACGGCCCACGGGCGGGGACGACGTTCACCCGTGCGGGCGAGTCGACGGCCGCGGCCCCCGAGAGCGGATAGGTTCCGGCGGCCAACGAGTCGTCGGTTCGGTCGGTCACGAGCGCCGTGAGGTCCGTCCCGATCCGTCTCTCGACGTATTCGCCGAGCCCCTGGGTGACGAAGTCGCCGTCGAGTACGGTCACGTCATGACCGTCCCGGGCGCCGATCGTGGCCAACTCGATCGCGGTGCGTGTCGTTCCCGCGCCGCCGGTCGCCCCGACGAGCGCGAGCGTCGTCGCCGTCATACCCGTCGCTTCCCGCGGTTTCGTATTTAACCGCTCCGGAGCGGCTCGGGGGAGCGTTAGTGGGCTGAACCGACCCGGGTCACTCCGCTATCGCCGCCGCGATCCCGTCCAGTTCGTCCTCGGAGAGCGTCGGAGCGTCGCCGGCGACCGCGTGGATCGGTCCGCCGCCGTCGCCCTCGAACCGTGGGATCAGGTGAACGTGAACGTGGGGAACCTCCTGGCCGGCCGCCTCGCCGTCGTTGATTCCGACGGTGGCGGCGTCGGCGTTGACGGCCGCCTGAACGCGGGGGGTGAGCGTCGAGACGGCATCGAAGAGCGCGCGCGAGCGCTCGGGGTCGAGGTCGCCGACGTGTTGGGCGTGACCCTTCGGGATGACGAGTGTGTGCCCGCGTGCGAGCGGGTTCGCGTCCAGAAACGCGAGCACCTCGTCGGTCTCATACACCGTTCGCGCCGGAATGTCGCCGGCGACGATCGCACAGAAGACGCAGTCGTCGGTCATGTCCGGGTCGTCGGCCGCGGGCCGCATGAACCTTTCCCGAGGGTGCCGTCGACGAGTGACAGCGTCCTCGCGTCAGCGGTAGATCAGCACCGGTATCGACGACCGGCGGGCGACCTTCTCGGCGACGCTCCCCATGAGGACGCGGGCGACCCCGTCGCGCCCGTGACTGCCGATCACGACCAGATCGTATTCGCCCTCCTCGGCCTGTTTGACGATGAGCCGGTCCGGCCGACCCCGACCGCGTGCGGTCTCGACGGTCGCACCGAGTTCGGCGGCGTGTTCCGTCGCCTCCAAAAGGACCTCCTCGGCCCGGGTCATCGCCGCCTCCTGATCCGGAAGGTTCCCCGTCATCCCCGCGAGCGCGCCGATGTCGCCCTGCCCGGATTCGATGACGTGATACAGCGTCATCGTCGCGTCAGGGAACGTCTCGATCGCATACTCCATCGCCTCCGTCGACCGGCTCGAACCGTCCACCGGGATCAGCACACGTTCTGGCATGGTCGCAGGTCGATCCGCAAACGATATAGTCGTTTGCCCAACGTGTCTGCGGAGCGGTTGACATTCCGGGGACGAGCGCGGGAGCGAACGGCGGATCCGATCGCCGTTTCCCGGGACCACTTCGAAAACCGATCACGCGGAGCGATAGATTTATTCATATTCCTCCTGCCGATCCAGACAGACCGGTGTCCGTCCGATCGGTGGACCGCGGCGGGCACCCGGAGAAGCCAGCAATGACGGAGACCGAAGCCCGAAAGGATGGGAGGACCGATGGGGGGACCGTCTCCCGCGAGGAGGCGTCGTTCGTGGAATACGGGATCGATGACCGGCCGCCGCTGGGCCAGTCGGTGTTGTTGGGCCTCCAGCACTACCTGACGATGATCGGCGCGAACGTGGCGATCCCGCTCATTCTCGCCGGGGCGATGGAGATGCCGCCGGCGGAGACGGCCCGGCTCGTCGGGACGTTCTTCGTCGTCTCCGGGGTTGCCACCCTCCTCCAGACGACGGTCGGGAACCGCTATCCGATCGTCCAGGGCGGGACGTTCGCGCTGCTCGCGCCCGCGCTCGCGATCATCGCAACGATGGGCGCGGGCTGGGAGGCGACGATCCTGGAGCTCCAGGGTGCGGTCATCGTCGCCGCCCTCGTGCAGGTCCTGCTCGGATATGTCGGCGCGCTTGGCCGGCTCAAACAGTACCTCTCGCCGGTCGTCATCGCGCCGGTCATCGTGTTGATCGGGCTCTCGTTGATCGGCGTCGACGACGTGACCACCCCCGATCAGAACTGGTGGCTGCTCGGGCTCACGCTGTTCCTGATCGTGGCGTTCTCACAGTACCTCGACCAGTACAGCCGGTACGCGCGGCTGTTCCCCGTGCTTTTGGGGATCACGATCGCCTGGCTCGTCGCCGCCGCCCTCTCCGTAACCGGCGTCTACGGCCCCGAGACGCTGGGATACGTCGACACCGGCGTCATCGCCGACGCGCCGGCCGTACAGGTCATCACCCCGTTACAGTGGGGAATGCCGCAGTTCACGGCCGCGTTCATCGTCGGCATCTTCGCCGGCGTAGTCGCCTCGATGATCGAAAGCGTCGGCGACTACTTCGCGGTCGCCCGCATCGCCGGCGTCGGCGCGCCGAGCGAGAAGCGGATCAACCACGGGATCGGCATGGAGGGGGTCGGCAACGTCTTCGCCGGGATCATGGGCACCGGCAACGGCTCGACCTCCTACGGCGAGAACATCGGGGCGATCGGGATCACCGGCGTCGCCTCGCGGTACGTCGTCCAGATCGGCGCGGTCGCCATGCTGGTCGTCGGGTTCATCGGCTACTTCGGCGCGCTCATCACGACCATCCCCGGGCCCATCGTCGGCGCGCTCTACATCGTGATGTTCGGCCAGATCGCGGCCGTCGGGCTCGCGAACCTCAAATACGTCGACCTCGATGCCTCACGGAACGTCTTCATCATCGGCATCGCGCTGTTCGTCGGCCTCGCGATTCCCGAGTACATGGCCAACGTCGGCGAGGCCGCCGCGTTCCGCGAGATCGCCGCCGGGGCAGCGGTCGTCGGTCCCGTGCTCGGCCAGCAGATCGTCGCCGACACGATCTTCGTCATCGGCTCGACGACGATGGCCGTCGGCGGGATCATCGCCTTCGTCCTCGACAACACGATCAGGGGCACGAGAGCGGAGCGCGGCCTCGAACAGTGGGAACAGCTCGCGGAGGACGAAGACGAGTTCGTTACCGCCTTCGAGCGGTTCCGCTCCCGCGGGGAAGAGACGCCCACGAGGGGCGCCGATTGAACCGGTCGAGGATGGCGGACCGACGGGACTTCGGGCTCGACCCCGATGAACGGCTCCGCTACCGGGGTCGGCTCCGATCCGGACGGGAGGTCGCCGTCACCGACGACCGGCTGCTGATCGCGGGGAAAGAGCGCGTCGAAAGCGTCCCCTACACCAACGTGAGTGAGGTGACGAACGAGCGGTTCGACTGGTTTCTCGCGTTGATGAGCCTCGCTTTGTGTGGCGTCGGGGTGCTCTCGCTCGGGGAAAACATCCTCCTCGGCGCCGGCATGGTCGTCTTCGGGGCGTGGAGCCTCCGTCGAACCTACGGGAAACGGGATCGGGTACGGATCCACACCCACAGCCGTCCGAAGCCGATCGAGGTGTACCCGGCGGACGTCGAGGCGCTGTATGCGACATTGGAGCCCGCGGTCGCGGCCGTCAGGGAGCGTGAGGACGCCGGTAAAGGTGAGAGCAGCCGGGAACGTCAGGACCGCTCGGGAATCATCCGGAACGGATAGCTCGCGAGGATCGAGTAGCCGTCATCGGTCACCGCGACGAGGTCCTCAAGCCGGACGCCGCCGAGGTCGGGGTTGTAGACGCCGGGTTCGACCGTGACGACGTGGCCCGGCCGAAGCTCGGTATCCCCCGAGAGCGACGGGGCTTCGTGGAGGCTCACGCCGACGCCGTGGCCGGTGCCGTGTGTGAAGCCCGCCTCCCCCTCCCCGGCGTTCGGATCGAAGCCGTAGGCGGCGAGTTCGGCGGCCGCCTCCCGGTGGACCTCCCGGGCGGTGACGCCGGGCTCGAGCGTGGCGAGCGCCGCCTCCCGGGCGGCCTCGACGGCGACGTACGCCCGGCGCTCCCAGCCGCCGTCGCCGTCGACGACGAACGTCCGGGTCAGGTCGCCGTAGTAGCCGTCCGGGCCACGCGGGGAGATGTCGAGTAAGACCGTCTCGCCCGGGCGGAGAAGGTCGACGCCCGTATAATGGAGGTCCGCCGCGCTCGGACCCGCGCCAATGACCGTGTTTCCGGCGTCACGGACGCCGTAGCGCGCGAGCGTCACGTTCACCTGCCGGCGAAGCCGCTCCGTCGAGAGCGGCGCGTCGTTCCAGACGAGGACCGGCTCGTCAAGGGCCATCGAATCGAGCGCGTCGGGGTCGTACACCGGAGTGCTCTCCGCGAGCACGGTCTCCGCGCGCGCCATCGCCCGCGTCGTCGCCCGCTGTACCCGCCCGAGGCGATCGATCTCCGCGTCCGTCTTGATCGCCCGGGCGTCAGCGATCGCCGTCGTCGAGGCGAGCCGGTATCCCGCTCCGTCGAGGTGAAGGGCCGCATCGTGCGGGATCGACTGCGGGGTGAGCACCGTCGGATCGGATGGGTCGGGAAGCAGGTCGTCGAGGACGGCCGCCGCACGGAGCCCGACGGGGTCGCCGACGCCGTCGGTGCGGACGGAGCGGGTGATCCCATCGTGAAACGGCGCGTCGGTGGTGTCCGGCGCGTCGGTGGTGTCCGGCGCGTCAGTGGCGTCCACCGGCTCCCGGGCCGCTTCGACGAACTCGCGGGTCGCCTGCTCGGAGAAGAGCGCCGGCGCACAGAGGACCGCCCGGGCGGGCCGGTCGGTCGGCCCCGGAACGACGACGAGCGCGAACGGTCGGTCG
>PWGU01000241.1 GCA_003554605.1 Halorubrum sp. | reverse complement strand
TTCGAGCGTGATCTGTCCCTGATACCCCGGGTCGCACAGCCCGGCGGTTGCATGCACCACGATGGCGAGCCGACCGAGCGAGGAGCGCCCCTCGACGTGGGCGACGAGGTCGTCGGGGATCTCGACGCGCTCTTTCGTCGTGCCCAACACGAAATCGCCAGGGTGAAGAATGAACTCCTCGCCGGCCGGGACGCGCGTCTCGGTCACGTACTGGCCGACCTCGTCGGCTTTCGTCGGGTGGATACAGGGGATGTTGGTGCGCTGGAATTCGAGGAACCGCTCGCCGAGTCTGAGGTCGACGCTCGCGGGCTGAACCTGCTGATCGACGTCATCGAGCGGCTCGATGACGAGGTCCCCGTCCGCGAGCCGGTCGAGGATGTCGGCATCCGACAGTATCATGCCGGGAAACGGGGGCGGACGCCCTTAAAAACACTCGAAAGTGAGCCAGTGCATCAATGACCCGCCCCGAGGGGGATACCTCCGCTTACCGGCCGAGGCCAATCAGATCGAACGGATAGCCGTTGTCGTTGGCGTCCGCCTGGTTATAGACGACGCGGGCGGCAGCGACGTCCTGGATCGCGAGGCCGGTCGAGTCGAAGACGGAGACGCCGGTGACGCCGTCCGCGTCGCCGCCGGCACGTCCGGGTCGATCCCCGACGACGATCTCGCCGATCTCCCCGTAGATATCGTCGTCGTCGAGCGTCCCCGCGGCGTACGGGACGTTGATCTCCCCGGAGTGGGTACACTGTTCGTGGTCGTCGATGACGACCGTCGCGTCGAGAAGCAGGTCGTCGGCCAGTTCGTGTTTGCCCTCGGCGTCGGCCCCCATCGCATTGATATGGGTGTGTTCACCGACGTCGTCGGGGCCGACGATCGGCTCCTCGACGGGCGTCACCGTCGAGAGGATATCACAGTGACCCGCCTCGGCGATGCTCCCTGCGCGCACCTCGAAGCGGTCCGCGAAGGTATCGATAAATCGGGCGACGCGTTCCTCATCGAGGTCGCTCACGACGACCTCCTCGATCGGGCGGATCGCCGCGATCGCTTCGAGTTGGGTGTACGACTGCACGCCCGCGCCGACGATCCCGAGCGAGGTCGCGTCCGGGACGGCGAGGTGGTCGGTGGCGACGGCGGCGGCCGCGCCGGTTCGTTTCATCGTGAGGGCGGTCCCGTCCATGATCGCGAGCGGGAAGGCCGTCTCGGGATCCGAGTAGATCATCGTCCCCATCACCGTCGGCAGGTCGTACTCGGCGGGGTTGTCGGTGTGGACGTTCACCCACTTGATCCCGGCGGCGTCCCAGCCCTCCTCGCCGGCGGCGTCGTCGTCGTCGACCCGCATGTACGCGGGCATCGAACGGAAATCCCCGTTGTATTCGGGGAGGTCGATATACGATTTCGGTGGCATCTGCGCGTTCCCGCGCTCGTAGGCGGTAAACGCACCGGCGACCGCCTCGATGACGAGGTCCATCCGCGCGTTTTCGTCGACGTCGGCGGCGTTCAAAAGCAGCGTCTCCATGCCGCAAAATTTGCGGTCGAGTATTTAACCTCTGCTACCCGTCTCCGTCGGGGCTGTCGATGGCCACCTCTGCTCAGAGGGATCAACAAAATGGGAGTTCGTTCGGATCGGTGCGGCTGCGGTGTGACGGGGGATGAATCGGTGGTAACGGTGGAAAGCGGTGAGTGGTGTCCTACCGGAGGATCACATCATGCCGCCCATGCCGCCGCCCATGCCGCCCATGCCGCCGCCGGGGGCACCGGCACCCTCGTCGTCGTCGCCGGCGGTCGAGAGGTCGCCCGCGGCGATGATGTCGTCGATCTTCAACACGAGGTTGGCGGCCTCGGTCGCCGAGGCGATCGCCTGCTCCTTCGCGTGGGCCGTCTCGACGACACCGGCCTCGAAGGTGTCCTCGACCTCGCCGGTGAAGACGTTGAGCCCGGCGTTGACGTCGCCCGCGTCGTGGGCCGCACGGAGGTCGACGAGCAGGTCGATCGAGTCGAGCCCGGCGTTCTCCGAGAGCACGCGCGGGATCAGCTCAAGGGCGTCCGCGAACGCCTCGACGGCGAGCTGTTCGCGGCCGGAGACGGAGTCGGCGTAGTCGCGCAGGCGACGGGCCAGTTCGACCTCGATCGCGCCGCCGCCGGGCAGGGTTCGCCCGTCGGAGACGGTCGTGGCGACGACGTCGATGGCGTCGTTGATCCCACGTTCGAGCTCGTCGACGACGTGGTCGGTCGAGCCGTACAGGAGGAGGGTAACGCCGTGGGCGTCCTCGCCCTCGACGTAGAAGAGGCCCTCCGCCTCGTCGCGCTCGATCGAGCCGGTCGCGAGGTCCTCGGGGGTGACCGAGTCGAGGTCGGTCACGATGGCCGCATCGAGGACGTTTTTGAGGAATTTGAGGTCGGACTTCTTCGTCCGGCGGACCGCGAGGATACCCTCCTTCGCGAGGTAGTGCTGGGCGAGGTCGTCGATCCCCTTCTGACAGAAGACGACGTCCGCGCCGCTTTCGACGATCTGGTCGACCTTCTCACGGAGCTGCTGTTCCTCCTTGTCGAGGAACTGCTGGAGCTGGTCGGGGGACTCGATGCTGACGGCGGTGTCGACATCGGCCTCCTCGATCTCGATCGGATCGTTGAGCAGCAGGATGTTCGCCTCCTCGAAGTCGGTCGGCATGTCCTCGTGGACGGGGTCCTTATCGATGACCGCGCCCGAGAGCAGCGCCGACTCGCCGGCCGAGCGGCCGGTGCGGGTCTCGATCTTGAGGTTCTGGAGGTCGACGACGTGCGAGCCGTCGTCGGCCTCGACGGTGACGCCCTGAACCGCGCGGACGACGAGGTCGGCGAGGACCTCCTTTTCGAGCTCCGCGCCCTTGCCCGTCATGGAGGTCTCGGCGACGTTTTTGAGCGTCTCCGTGTCCTCGGGGTCGACGTCCTCGGCGATCTCGTTCACCTGCTCGCGGGCGTGTTCGCTCGCGAGGTGGAACCCCTTCGTCACCGCTGTCGGGTGGATGTCCTGCTCGATGAGGTCCTGGGCGTTTTTCAGCAGTTCGCCCGCGATGGCGACCGCGCTCGTCGTGCCGTCGCCGGCCTCGTCCTCCTGGGTCTCGGCGACCTCGACGATCATCTCGGCGGTCGGGTTGTCGATGTCCATCTCCTGAAGGATGGTGACGCCGTCGTTCGTGATGGTGACGTCGCCCATCGAGTCGACGAGCATCTTGTCCATCCCTTTCGGCCCGAGCGTCGACCGTACGGCCTCGGCTACGGCGCGGGCCGCGGAGATGTTGTACTCCTGAGCGTCACGGTCCTTGACGCGCTGGGCGTCCTCCCCCATGATGATCATGGGCTGTCCCTGCATTCGCTGGCTCATACACCGCTTGATTGTTTGTGATTCTATATAAAGCCACCGTTGAACGACGCGCCGGGCTCGCCGGACACACCATCGAATCGAACCGGTCGATCGGGGGAAGGAGCCGTGTTCAAGCCCGTTTCATGGGAGTGAATATCACACTATGTGGCGGAGGATCGGCGGGGGTTCGGGCCGCCTTTATATATGAGTCGCCGGCGGCGCGTTCGAGGTGAAACGGGGCCGTCGCCAGCGGCGGTGAAGCTCGACCTCCCAACAGGGAGGGCGAAAAGGCATACATCGGTCGAGGGTGCTTCCCTCGTCGGGTATGGTCGGTTCGGCGACCGGCTCGCGATCGACGACGAACGGACGACTATCCCTCGAGTTCGGACGGGTCGGCGAGATACTCCGAGTCGACCTCCTCCATCGTCGGCTCCGGCGGTTCGTCGGGTGCCTCAAGCTCTCGCTCGTTGAGGCGGCTCTCAAGCTGGCGACGTTTGTTCCGTCCCTTCCGCTCGCGTCCTGATTTCGTGTCTGGCATCGTCACCCATGACAAAGATTCGCACACATATGAACCTTGTGTCCGGACGTCGAAACGAACCGATCCGGATACGTGTCAGATCCGAACCTGCCGGTGCAGGTGTGAGAACGGAAAGACGCCAGGAGAGGGATTTGAACCCCCGATCCCGTAAAGGAACACGCTTTCCAGGCGTGCGCCTTACCACTCGGCCATCCTGGCTCGTTCGGAGGTAATCCGTTTGGACTGTTAAGTCCTTCTTTTCGCCACCCGGTGTTCGGTGACGTACGTGAGCCCGCCGGATCCGGCCGCGATGCCCGCCGCGACGCCGAACAGCCACGGATACGGGAACGGAAGCGACCCGCCGAGGAGGAGATAGCCCTGTGCGAGCACGAGGAACGCGAATCCACCGACGAGCCCCCAGAGGACCGCGGATTTCGCCCGGTTACGTGGCGTGGCCGGAACGCCGGGCACGTCGTCGGGGTCGATGCCGGAGTCGTCCGGGTCGTCGGGGTTGCCCCCGGAGTCGCCTGATCCCTCGGGGTCGTCCCCGGAGCCATCCACCACATCCCCCTCCGCCGACCGCGACATCCGGGCTACTCCAGCGTCGCGACCGCCTCGATCTCGACGCCGGCACCCTTCGGCAGCCCGCCGGCCTCCACCGCCGACCGCGCCGGGGGGTTCTCGGGGAAGTAGGTGGCGTACGTCTCGTTCATCTCCGCGAAGTCGTCGATGTCGGCGAGAAAGACCGTCGTCTTGAGGACGTCCTCGGGGCCCGCGCCCGCCTCCGCGAGGACCGCAAGCAGATTATCAAGCGCCCGTTCGGTCTGTTCGGCGATGGAGGCGTCCGCCAACAGTTCGCCCTCGGGCGTGAGCGGGATCTGCCCGGCCGTAAAGACGAGCCCGTCCGTCTTCGTCGCCTGGCTATACGCCCCGACCGCGTCGGGGGCCTCGTCGGTGTGAACGATCTCTTTCATACGACGAGGTGGGCCGTGGGAGTACTTAATTGTGTGCGGGACCGCGGGCCGATATGGGAATCGTCGGCCGGTTCGTGCGGAAATGGATAATAAAGCGGCTGCTGTTTCGAAACCCGATCGTCTTCGCGGTCGCCTGGGTCGTCTCCCGGCTCCACCGCGGGCGACGCCTCGCGAAGGCCGTCCCGTTCGGCACCTATTACGGCGGCGAACGGATCGGCGCGGACTTCCTCGACCGGCGTGATCTCGTGGACCGAACCGCGCCGACCCCGGACGGGGTCGTTGCCGACCTCGATCGGTTCGCCCGCGAGACGGGCCCCGACACGGGTTCGAAGTCGGGGACCGATCCCTCCGAACCCTCCGATCCCTTCGATCCCGACGTGGTTCACCCCGCGATCCGGGCGTGTTGTGAGCGAACGGCGACCCAGCATGCCGTCCGTCGCGTCAGGTGGCGTCGTGGCCTCCGGCTGATGGGGAGGCTCGTAGCCCGCATCGCCGGGGGCCTCGGGCAGTTCAGTATGTCCGGACGGGACCGCGGCTTTCACCCGGTGGCCGAGCGGTTCGTCGCGATCGGCCGGCCGGATGAGGACCCGCGCGAGGACGTTCGCGGGTGGGTACGAACCGACGACGGGGGCGAGGTGGTCTCGCTCGGCCTCTACGGCACCCACGTCCAGTCGGACGAGAACCACTCACGGGATCGAGAGGACGATGAGACGGCGTCCGAACGGTTCCTGAACGCCGCGTTTCCGCTGCCGGGGGCGACGCTCTCGGTCGTAGCCCGCCCGCGACACGTCCCCGACCGATCGAGCGGTCTGCTTGGGCGGGTCGGCGGCTGGATCGGTCGGCGGATGGCCGTCGGAGGATCCGGAGAGGGGGCGTCGAAAACCGGCCTCGAATGGACGACCGCGGCCCCCGGCCACCCCGGCGTCTACCTCCGGCTGCCGGCGATCGCGCTCAAGCTGCCGCTGTCGGTGCGCGTGCGGCTCACCTCGACGCCCTCCCGCGACGGCGACGAGGTCAGCGTGGCGACCGAGGTGCGCCTCTACGGTCTCCGGCTCCTCCGAGTCGACCACCGTGTCGCGTCCGCGTGAGTGCGGGATGTTTTCGGCGTGAGAGTATATTTGGGCGTGAGAGTACGGCCCAGGGCCTCCGTCGATCCACCGTTTATAATAGCCCGACGGCCGTCGCCGTCGTATGGTCGGTTCGCTTATCGCGACGGCGTTCTGGGCGATGTTGCCCGCGTACGTGCCGAACAACTTCGCCGTGCTCGCCGGCGGTGGCCGCCCGATAGACGGCGGTCGGGAGTGGAACGGCAGCCGTATCCTCGGCGACGGAAAGACGTGGCGCGGCACCGCGGTCGGGACCGCGGCCGGGTTCCTGCTCGCGCTCGTGCTCAACGCCGTGAACGACCCCGTGAGCGCGTCCCTCGGCGTCACCCTGCCGACGTTCGAACTGCACGCAGCGTTCGCGCTCGCGCTCGGAGCCATGCTCGGCGACATCGGCGCGTCCTTTATCAAGCGCCGATCGGGCCGCCAGCGGGGCGCGGCCTTCCCCGGGCTCGACCAGCTCGATTTCGTCGCCGGCGCGCTCATCGCGGCCTTCGTCGTCGCGCCCGGCTGGGCGCTCGCGACGTTCCCCCTCCCGGTGCTCGCCGTCGTCGTCGTGATGACGCCGGTGTTGCACGTAACGACGAACATCGTCGCGTATAAACTCGGCCTGAAGAACGAACCCTGGTAGCGGCCCTGATCGGGGCGGACCGGTCCGGATCCGACGCCATCGAACAGCGGGTGAACGGTCAGGGTGCGGCGGGCTATGTCTGACGTAAGAACTAATGTCTGAACCCCGTTGATCGGGGTATGGGCATCATGAGCAAGATCCTCGGTGGGGGCGGCAACCGGTCGGTCGACGACTACGTCGAACTCGACATGGACGACTTCGCCGAGGCGGCGGCCGAAACGGGGATGACCGTTCACATCGCGGAGATCGGCGACCAGCGCGACGTCATCCCGATCAAAGACGCCGTCTACGACGGCGACTTCGTCATCGCGGACATCACCCGCCACTCCACGTCGGACCGGACGATCGAACACATCATCGACGAGCTGCGTCAGGTCGCCCAGGAGGTCGACGGCGACATCATCCAGAAGGGCGACGACCAGATCATCATGACGCCAACTGGCGTTCGCGTCTCCAGACAGAAACTCTCGTAAACCCCGTTGATACCGCCGCGGGCGGTAGTTCCCGGGAAACCTTCGGATGTTGACCCCCGAACCGTGCGATATATCCCCCCCTCGCGCCGACGTGTAGTCGAATGGACGAGCCGGTCCTGCTCACGGGCGCTGGTGGACGGGTGGGTCAGGCCATCCTCCGCGGTATCGGCGACGACTACGACTGGCGGCTGCTCGATCGTGAGCCGCTGCCCGCGGCGAAGGTCCCCGCGGGCGTCACCGATGCCGACTGTTTCGTGGCGGACATCACCGATCAGCGGGCGGTTCGTGAGGCGATGCACGGCGTCGGCGCTGTCATCCACCTCGCGGGCGACCCGCGAAAGACCGCGCCGTGGGACTCCGTCATCCGGAACAACATCGACGGGACGCAGGTGGTGATGCGCGCGGCCGCCGAGGCAGGGGTGAAAAAGCTCGCGTTCGCCTCCTCGAACCACGCCGTCGGCGGCTACGAGACCGACGAGCGGCTCCCCGACCTCTACCGCGTCGAGGACGACTATCGGCTCGACGGCAGCGAACTCCCCAGACCCGGAAACCTCTATGGCGTCTCGAAGGCGACCGGCGAGTTCCTCGGCCGCTACTATCACGACGAGTTCGGCATGGCGGTCGTCTGCGTCCGCATCGGAAATCTCACCAAGGGCCACCCGCCACGCGAGTACGAACGCGGACAGGCGATGTGGCTCTCACATCGCGACTGTGCACATCTCTTCGACCGTTGTCTGCAGGCCGAGTACGGCTTCGAGATCGTCTACGGGATCTCCGATAACGACCGCAAGTACTACGCGATCGACCGTGCCCGAGAGGTCCTCGGATACGACCCGCAGGACAACTCCGCGGACTACACCTTCGAGGGGGAACCGAAGCCGGGCACGGACGCCGCGGAGGGATCGGACGGTGATCGCGACGGCGACGACGGCCGGTCGAAGACGAACACCGACATCCCGACCGACGGCGCATAGGGGCCGACGACCGCTTATGGGACGTACCAGATCCCCCGATTTACGTCGAGCCACTCGCCGACGACGACGTGGGGGAGCGCGACGATACAGATGAAGATGGTGTAGAACGCGACGAGCCCCGGCAGCAGCGACGCGCCCGCGAGCGGGTTTGGCGCGGCGATCCAGAGGGCGGTCGCGACGAGCGCCGTCGCCAGCGCGCCGACCACGAGGACCCCCCACGCGACGACGACGGAGAGCCCGTCGTCGCGGGCGGGCGTCGAGCGCTCGACGAGGATGCTCCGGCCGGACTGCCGCATCGAGTACCAGAGCGGGAAGTAGAGGCCGATGGCGATGACGACGGGGACGAACGCGAAGAAGGGGACGAGCAGCGACGTCTCGCCCGCATCACGGAGCCAGGACGTCGAGAGGCCGCCGGTCACGAGCCCGCCACCGAGGTGGGCCACGAGCGCGACGGCGTAGGCCCCGCCGAGGACGGTGGCGAGGAGCCCGGGATCGGTCGCCATCGGGCCGACCAACTGCCCGTCGAACACCGCGAGCATGTACCCGGTGAAGACGTAGAAGGTGTCAGTCCAGAAGACGAGCGGGACGATCATCACCGCGCCGCCGCGAACGAGCGCCGCGAGCACACGCTGTGGGCGGTAGACGAGGTGGTCGCTCCCGACGAGCGCGTCCATCACGTGGAGGTCACCGTGGCCGCCCTTCGCGACGGCGGTACCGAACGCGATGGCGAGCGCCGGCAGCGGCGCGACCACGAACAGACCGATGAATCCGGCCACGAACGCGACATACAGGGCGACGTAGCGCGCGCCGAACGGGACCCCACGGCGACGGAGGTTCGTGAAGTGTTCATAGCCGCCGTGCGGGAGGTTCAACGCGACCATCCCCACGAGGTAGATGAGCATCTGCGTCTGGAGCGCCGGCTCCGTCCCCGTCACGAAGAGCGCGGCGAACGCGACGGTCAACGCGAGCAGCGCCCCCCGAGAGACGTCGATCGCTACCTGCTCCGGTGCACCCGAAAAACGGCGTCCGACGGCACCCACAGTCGGGGTCGATGAGGCCATACGTATAGTATGAATGCCGGCCGCGTAGGTCCATGCCGTCTCATGACGGGCTTTTATAAGCGAGGGTGACGCTCCCGGGCGAAGAGGGGATCCCGGGAGCGTCGACTTCGTGCCCGTTAAGCCCCCATGGACCCCCGGTTCGGGTGTGAGCGACCCAGAGGATCTGCTGTCGGTAGCCGGGGTTGAAGCGGTCACCGAGCGCCGGGACGAACTCGTCTCCACGGTTGCCGATCACGCGGGGCGGATCGCCTACGAGCTCGCGACCCTCCAGGGCGGCGACTACGGCCGCCGGGAGTTCGAGACGAACGCCGGGACGTGGACGGTCAAACACGAGGCGGGCGAACTGGAGTTCCTCCTGTTCTCGCCGAGCACCGCTGGGACGGGCTCGGACGTCTACGTCGTCTCGACCAAACAGCCACCGGATCCGGAGGCCCTTGCGACGGCGCTCGCGGACTATCCGAACTTCGTCGCCGCGTGGAACGGGTACGTCAAGTCGCTCTCGGGCGTCTTGGATTCGGTCGCGGTCGAGTTCCCGGAGCCGGCCTCGACCGCCGACGCCGTCGGCGAACGCGACCGCGTGTTGGAGGCGATCCGCGAGACCTGCACCGTCATCGCCGGCGAGGTCTACCGCTATGAAAACGACGCGTACGGGACGTTCACCGCCCGCGTCGACGGCGACCGCTGGGAGCTGAAATGGGAGGAGGGAGCGGTTTCATACCTCCGGGTCGGCGGGTCCAGTGGGGTCTACCTGCTCTCACGCTATGAAGCGCCCGCCGCCACCGACGTGCGCGAGTACGCCGACTCCTTCCCGGGGTTCGTCCGCGCGTACAACGAGTTCGTCGACGAACTCGAAAGCGACCTGCGGCGGATCGATATCGAGTAGGCGACACCGGGAGCGCTTCAGGGAGGTTTTTACCGCCCGCCCACCGAGGGGCCGGTATGGCAGACCACTCGCACGAACCGGACCCGGACGCCCGCGTGACCGCCCCGATGCAGGAATTCAGCGGCCGTGAGGCCGCCATCGGCGCCGCCGTCCTCCTCGTCGGGCTCGTGATCGCCTACGCCATCCCGGCCGCCCTCACCCTCTGAGCCCACGCGATCGGAACACCCGCCACGCCGGACGCAACGTCGCCCGCTCACGCCGGACGCAACGTTACCCGTACCTCCTCGGTTTCGGCCCCATAGTATCGTTCAAAGAGCGTCCGCTCGTCCGGAAACGAGGTCGCCGCGACCGTCCGAGCCGGGACCGAGACGGTGACCGGCGAGCGCTCGAAGGGATAGGGATCGAGCCGCCAGTCGTCGCCCGAAAGCGCCGTCGCCGAAAGCGCCGTGTCGGGCTCGCCGGATCGCGTCGGGACGTGACCCAGTCCGATCGGCCCGATGTCACCGACGGTCGGACCGGCCCCCGCATCGGCCCCGCCTTCCGTCGAATCGGCACGCGTCGGCGTCGCACAGATCCGCAGCGAGAGCGCGTCGAGCGCCGCCAACAGGCGATAGTTCCGCCAGAGCCGTGGATCGCGGTCGCCCCCGGGGGCGACATCCGACGGCGGCACCCCGTCGTCGTGGAGGGCGGTGAGGACGGCGACGTCCTCGACGGAGAGGCGGTCGTCAGCGTCGTCCTCGCGGAGCGCGGTCGCGAGCGAGCGCTGCCGCCGGCGTTCGCGCTCGATGAACCCCCGGACCGCGACGGGCGGCTCCGGCCACGTCGGCGAGAGCCCGTATCGGCGGCACCGAAGCCCGACCGCGTGCAACGAGACGAGCAGCCCCGCGTAGGGGTCCGCGCGGGTCACCTCGTCGATGCCGCGACGGTGGAGCCGCATCCAGCGGGTGACCGGGATCTCGTGGAAATCACGCGGGCTCCCGTCCGGACCGAGTTGCGGTCGACGGTCCCACGGCCACCAGCCGTCGTCGTGTGCGTGCACCGCGAGCCGGACCGCAGGCTCCGGCATGGGCGCGTCGACCGCCTCGCCACCCCACGCTTCGAGCAGCCGGCCGGCGAGCGCCGCGTGGTCCGGCTGCGTGATGAACCGGGTCCGACCGGCGGCGGTCGCGAGTATCATGCCGATCCGTCCGACGATGAGGGATAAAAAGGTGGGTGGCGGATGGGGAAATCGACCCACGCGTGGGCTTCCGAGCTACCGTGGATACCAAGCGAGCGGGTGGTCCGCGACGAGGTCGACGCCGACCGGCTGGTCGAGCGAGAACTCCTCGACGTGGTTGTGGAGACAGTGGACGGTCTCACCGGAGTCGAGTTCGACGCGGTAGATGAAGGATGGGCCGACGTACTGTCTGGAGACGACCACGCCGTCGGCGACCTCGGGGTCCGTCGGCGTCGCCCGAAGGTCGTCGGGACGCACGAGCACGTCGACGGGCGCGCCGTCGTAGACCGTGTTGTACCCCTCGAGTGCGACCGCGTTGAACCGGCCGACGCCCGTCTCGACTTTCCCCTCCCGGAGGTGACCCTCCAGGAACGAGGCGCGCCCGAGGAACGAGGCGACGAACTTGGATTCGGGCCGCTCGAACACCTCCTCCGGGCGGGCGATCTGTTCGATCCGCCCGTCGTGCATGACGGCGACGCGGTCGGAGATCGAGAGCGCCTCCTCCTGATCGTGGGTGACCGAGATCGCCGTGACGCCCGCCTTTTTTAAGATCCGGCGGACCTCCTCGCGCATCTCGACGCGCAGGCGAACGTCGAGGTTCGAGAAGGGCTCGTCCAAGAGCAACACCTCCGGTTCGGGCGCGAGCGAGCGTGCGAGCGCGACCCGCTGTTTCTGTCCACCCGAGAGCTGATCGGGTTTTTTCTCGCCGTGTTCGGGCATGTTGACGAGTTCGAGCAGCTCGTCGACGCGCGCCGCGACGCTCGCGTCGTCGTCGTTGAGCCCGAAGGCGATGTTCTCCCGCACCGAGAGGTGCGGAAAGAGCGCGAAGTTCTGGAAGACGATGCCGGCGTCACGTCGCTCGGGCGGGACGAAGCAGTCCTCGTCGGCGACCGTCTCGCCGGCGAGGGTGATGACGCCCTCGCTCGGCTGCTCGAGGCCCGCGATCATCCGCAACGTCGTCGTCTTCCCACAGCCCGAGGGGCCGAGGAACGTCAACAGTTCGCCGCGTTTGACCTCCAGCGAGATGTCCTGGACGACGGATTCGGAGCCGAACCGCTTGCTAACGAGGTCCATCGTGAGGACGGTTTCATCGGCCACGTCCGCCGGGAACCCGCTCGCTGCATCCCGCCGTCGGACCGTTCCGGAGGTCTCCGTTTGTGCCATCGATGAGTACGGGCGTCGGTTACGCCGACGTCCCGTCGTTGCCACACCATATTTTAGGAGCGCCTAAAAGGATGTCGTTCGATCGCACGCCGCGGGAACGGGGGGTGACGAACGAGGCGACCGGGCAGAACGGAGGTGACGAACGGGCCGAACGGAGGTGACGAACGAGGCGACCGGGCCGAACGGAGGTGACGAACGAGGCGACCGGGCCGAACGGAGGTGACGAACGAGGCAAGCGGGCCGAACGGACGCATCGACCCCCGGGTCACTCCAGTTCGCGTTCGATGACGTCACGAAGCCCGCGAACGTCGGCGGCGGTGACCGACAGCGACTCCTCGCCGACGTCGAGTCGAAGGGTGCCGTCGTCGGTGACCGAGCCGAGTTCGAACGTCGGGAGATCGCCGGCGAGGTCGGCGACCGCCGCCGGGTCGGTCGTCTGGACGACGAGCCGACCGGGCGTCTCCTCGAAGGCCGCGAGCTGGTCGGGAAGCGAGACTGTCGCACCCGCGGTCGGCGTGAGAAGCTCCGCGAGCGCGACGGCCAATCCGCCGTCGCTCACGTCGTGGGTCGCGAGCGTGGCGTCGTGGCGGGCGATCCGTGCGAGCGTCGCGACGGTCGCGGCGGGGTCGTCGGGCAGCGCGGGGAAGGCGTCGCTTCCTCCACACTCGGCGAGGTAGGTCGAGCCGCCGAGCGCGTCACCGGAGCCGCCGACGAGGAGCAGGGTCGAGTCGTCAGCACGGTCGCCATCGAGGGCCGCCGGCGGGGCGTCGTATCCCCGTTTCGTGCCGATCAGCGCGAGCGTCGGCGTCGGCGGGATGGGGCCGGCGACGCTGTCGTTGTACAGCGAGACGTTGCCGCCGACGACGGGGACCGAGAGCGCCGAACAGGCGTCCGCGAGCCCATCGACGATGCCCGAGAAGCCGCCGTAGACGTCGGGCTTCTCCGGGTTGCCACCGTTGAGACAGTCGACGGCGGCAAGCGGGACCGCCCCCTTCGCCGCGAGGTTCGTCGCGTTCTCCATCGCGACGGCGCGGGCCCCCTCGTAGGGGGCGACGCTCGTCCAATGGGGGTTCGCGCCCGCCGACAACGCGAGGCCGACGCCGTCGCC
Organism: Halorubrum sp.; assembly: GCA_003554605.1. Taxonomy (GTDB): domain Archaea; phylum Halobacteriota; class Halobacteria; order Halobacteriales; family Haloferacaceae; genus Halorubrum. The sequence continues at coordinate 7,457 of PWGU01000241.1, read as the reverse complement.
GTCGAAGGCCTCGGAAGCGCTCTCGGCGGCTTCCTCGTTCAGCCCTGCCGACGCCTCCCGTATCGCGACGATCGCCGCATCGTCGCCGGGTTTCATCGCGGTGCGCGTGCCGACCTCGTGGTCGTACTGGCGGTAGACCCAGCGCTTGCTCGCCGTCGAGGGCGAGGAGACGACCGCCTCGAAGGCGTCCGCGAGCGACGGCTCGGGGAGGTCGCGCTCGGGGGTCGACGGCTCCGTCGCGTCGAGGTCGTTCATCGGCGCGCCTTCCGCGAGGAAGTCGGCGTCGACGTCGACGACGACCTCGCCGTCGAACGTGCAGACGTAGTTCCCCGTCGTCACCTCGCCGATGACCGAACAGCCGAGGTCGAACCGCTCGGCCAGAGTGCGGACGCGGTCCACGTCGTCGGGGGCGACCTCATAACACATCCGCTCCTGGCTTTCCGCGAGCAGGATCTCAAGCGCGTTCATGTTCGGTTCGCGCTGATGGACCGCGTCGAGGTCTATCGCCGCGCCGAAGCCGCCCTTCGCGACCAACTCGGAGGACGCCCCGCCGAGCCCGGCCGCGCCGAGGTCGCGGGCGGAGCGGACGAGGTCCTCGTCGATGAGCGCCTCGTTGCACTCGATCAGCCGCTTTTCGGCGTAGGGGTCGCCGACCTGTACCGCGGGGCGGTCCTCGGTTTCGGCGTCCTCCGCGAGGTCCTCGCTCGCGAAGGAGGCCCCGCCGAGGCCATCCCGGCCGGTCGCGTTGCCGACGAGCACGAGCGCGTTTCCGGGCTCCTGTGCCTCCGCGGTGACGAGCCGCTCCGCGTTCGTCAACCCGACACAGGCGACGTTGACGAGGGGGTTGCCCTCGTAGCCCTCATGAAACGAGATGCTCCCGCCGACGGTCGGGACGCCGATACAGTTGCCGTAGTGGGAGATCCCCTCGACGACGCCCTCAAGCAGGTAGCGGGAGTGTTCACGCTCGAACGGGCCGAAATACAGCGAGTCGAGCAGCGCGATGGGGTACGCGCCCATCGACATCGTGTCGCGGACGATGCCGCCGACGCCCGTCGCCGCGCCGTCGAAGGGGTCGACGTAGGAGGGATGGTTGTGGCTCTCGATCCCGAAGGTGACGTAGACGTCCCCGTAGTCGTCGGCGTCGCGGTCAGCGGCGGGTCGATCCGCCGCCGCGGGGGTGGGCAGCGCCAGCACGGCCGCGTCGTCGCCGGGACCGATGACGACGGCGTCGCCCTCGCTCTCGAACGCCGACAGCAGCGGGCGCGAGGAGCGGTACGCACAGTGTTCACTCCAGAGGTTCTCGAACAGCGCGACCTCGGCCGGCGTCGGCTCCCGGTCGAGCTCCGCGACGACGAGCTCGTGGTCCGTCTCGGGCAGGCTCATTCACCTGTGTGGTTATCTCGGCCGTTCTAATGCTTTTCCATACCCACGTTCGTGATCACCGGCGGACCAAGCACGTCCCGAGCGCGTCCCGAGCACGTCCCGAGCCGCTATATAAGGAGGGCGGCCACGACGTAGACTGCCAGCGTGCCGACCGCGGCGACCGCGAGCGATTTCGTGTTTAGCTTGACCGCCCGCTTCCGGTCGGCGTCGAGCGCCGATTGGTCGGTGATCTCGTGGGTTCCGTCCCCGACGTCGAAGATTCCGATGCCGGCGAAGCCGACACAGAACCGCTCACGATACTGGAGAAAGCCCATCGCCGCGCCGTAGAGGGGGAACATGACGAAAAGCGTCGTCCAGAGCGGCCAGCCGGCGGCGACGATGGCGGCGACGAGGACGACGGCCCCGAGCAGCGAGGCGACCCCGAGGAGGAGCCGTTTCCGCTGCTCGGCGGGACCGATGTTACAGACGCCGGGTTGATACTGCATGGATGCCCATAGCGCGCTGTCCGACAAAAACGGTTCGAGCCGGTCGGGTGGGGAGCGATCGGCGGGCCCCGAACGCGCCCGTGGTCGACCGGGAGGGTATAAATCGACCGCCGACCTCTCCGCAGACGTGAAACGGATCCAGCTCGGCAACTCCGTCTTCGAGGGCGAAAACAACGTCTACCTGCTCGACGGCGAGACGACGGCGCTCGTCGACACGGCCGTGGCGATCCCGTCGATCCGGGAGGAGCTCGACGACGGCCTCGCCGACTCCGGCGTAGACCCGTCGGCGATCGACACGATCGTGGTGACACACTGGCATCCCGACCACGCGGGGCTTGCAGGCGAGTTGCAGGCCGAAAGCGGGGCAGAGGTGTACGTCCACGAGGCCGACGCGGGGCTCGTCGACGGCTCCGAGACGCCACTGATGGCCGACCTCGATTCCCAGCGGGAGGTCTTCGATCGGTGGGGGATGCCGGCGGGGCCGGCCGAGGAGCTGATGACGTTCTTCGCGGAGGTCTCGACCGAGTTGAGCGGCCGCCCCGCGGAGGTGACGACGGTCACGGACGGCGAGAGGGTCCACGCCGGGGGCGTGGAGTTGGAGGCCGTTCACCTCCCCGGACATACCGCCGGGCTGACCGCATTCGCGTTCGACCCCCGGGACGTCCCCGATCATGAACCGGTCGCAGGACCCGATGCAACCGACCCCGAGGAAGTGTTCACCGGCGACGCCGTGCTGCCGCGATATACCCCAAACGTCGGCGGGGCGGACGTGCGCCTGTCGGACCCGCTCGCCGCCTACGCCGAGAGCCTCGCGCGGGTCGTCGACCGCGACTTCGACGCCGCACATCCGGGCCACCGCGAGCGGATCGACGACCCGAGCCATCGGGCGGCGACGATCCTCGATCATCACCGGTATCGGACCCGCCGGGTCGTCGACGTCCTCGCCGGTCACGGCCACGACTCCGAAGGCGAAGCGGCCCCCGAGGACGGCTTCACCGCGTGGGAGGTCGCCGCCGCGCTGTTCGGCGACCTCTCGGCTATTCACATCCTCCACGGCCCCGGCGAGGCGTTCGCACACCTCACACACCTCGAATCGGCAGGCGTCGTCGCGCGCGACGATATCCGGTACCGCATTATCGACCCCGACCGCGACCTCGATGCGCTGTTTCCGACCACCCCGCTCGATGACCTCGTCGACGGGGCGTCGGCGTAACCGTCCCGAGCCCACCACGAAGCCATCCCGAGACAGCCCACGCCGGCGGTGTGCTGGGTCACCGGTGAGGTACCTTTTTGCCGCAGTCAGCGTATAGCATCATGGATCATGAAGAAACTTATCAACGACCCGGCGGACGTCGTCGACGAGATGCTCGATGGAATGGTCGCCGCCCATCCCGACTACCTGCGACGGCTCGATGGGCTGGAGGTACTCGTCCGTGCCGATGCGCCGGTCGGCGGAAAGGTCGCGATCGTCTCCGGCGGCGGGAGCGGCCACGAACCGACACACGCGGGCTACCTCGGCGAGGGACTGCTCGACGGGGCGGCCGCCGGCGAGATGTTCACGTCGCCGACGGCGGACCAACTCGGGGAGATGATCGCCGCCTGTGACGGTGGCGCGGGCGTCCTCTGTGTGGTGAAGAACTACGAGGGCGACGTGATGAACTTCGACACCGGCGCGGAGATGGCCGCGATGGAGGACGTCGAGGTCGAACAGGTCGTCGTCGACGACGACGTCGCCGTCGAGGACTCCTTATATACGAGCGGCCGGCGAGGCGTCTGCGGGACGATCCTCGTGCACAAAGTCGCGGGCGCGAAGGCCGCCGCGGGCGGCGATCTGAGCGAGGTGAAACGGGTCGCCGAGAAGGTCATCGACAACGTCGGCACGATGGGAACCGCGCTCACCTCGTGTGTCACCCCCGAGAAGGGCGAACCGACCTTCGACCTCGGCGACGACGAGATCGAACTCGGGATCGGCATTCACGGCGAGCCCGGCACCGAGCGCGTCGAGCACATGCCCGCCGACGAGATCACGGACCACCTGACTGAGCGGGTGTTGGAGGACCTCGGCACGGACTCCGGCGCGGAGGTCGTCACCATCGTCAACGGGATGGGCGGGACCCCGCTCTCGGAGCTGTACGTCGTCAACCGGCGACTGCAGGAGGTCCTCGGCGACCGTGGGATCGAGACGTGGGACGCGTGGGTCGGCGACTACATGACCTCGCTGGACATGATGGGCTGTTCGATCACCGTCTTGGAGGTCGACGAGGAGCTGAAGGAGCTGCTCGCCGCGCCGGCCGACTCGCCCGCGTTGCGGGTGTAACGGTACGCGGTCGTACTCCAGTGTTACCTATTTAAATCGTTCCGCAAGCTCCGCGCGGAGCTCGTCAATGTCGCAGTCGTTCATCGAGAGTACGACGAGCAAGTGATAGACGAGGTCGGCACTCTCATAGAGCAGCTCCTCGGCGTCGTCGTCTTTCGCCGCAAGGATCGCCTCCGTGGTCTCCTCGCCGAGTTTCTCAAGCGCCGCGTTCTCGCCCTTCTCGTGGGTGAAAAGCGAGGCCGTGTAGGAGTCCTCCGGCAGCTCCGCCTTTCGTGACTCGATGGTCGCGAACAACGAGTCGAGGACGTCCTCGTCGCCGTCGACTCCCTCGTCGGTCGGGGCGTCACCGGCATCCGGCCCGTCCACGGGCGTGTCGCTCACGCGAGCACCTCCCGATCCGGGAAGAACGTCAGGTCGTGTATCCGGTGGTCCTCGGTCAACTCCGGGTGGAACGAACTGGCGACGACCGGCCCGTCACGGACAAGCACGGGTCGATCCTCGACGGTCGCGAGCACCTCGACGTCCTCGCCGACGTCGTCGATGAGCGGCGCGCGGATGAAGACGGCGTGGAACGGGGCATCGAGCCCCGTCACCGGAACGTGAGCCTCGAAGGAGTCCTTCTGCCGCCCGAAGGCGTTGCGGTCCACGGAGACGTCGAGGACGCCGAGCGCGTCGACCCGGTCGTCCTTCGCGTCCCGTGAACAGACGATGAGTCCGGCGCACGTCGCGAGCACGGGTTTTCCGGCGGCGACGTGGTCGCGGATCTCCTCGTCGATGCCCTCGCGACGGATGAGCCGCGAGATGGTCGTCGACTCCCCGCCGGGCATGAGGAGCACGTCGCACTCGGGGACGAGCCCCGCATCACGGATCTCGACGACCGACGCCGACTCCCCGTGGGCGGCGGCGGCGTTGCGGACGGCCGCGGCATGTTCGGCCACGTCCCCCTGAACGGCGATGACGCCTGCTTGCATGTCCACCGCTGGGGACGGGACGGGCAAAAAGGGCGCGTTCGCGGCGCTCGCGGATGGGAGACGACGGGGAGGAGCGTGGCCGGGCGTCAGTCACGGAGTGCCGGTACGACGGGTGGAGGGGCGTGTCGCTTACGCGACCGTCAGCGCGAGGATCTGCACGAAGACGCCGAAGAGGACACAGAAGGCGAGAACCGTTTTGGGGTTCATCGTGATCGCGTTCCGGTCCTGTGCGTCGAAGTATCGGACCAGCCCCGCACTGGACATCAGCCCGCCGGAGTTGCTGCCGCTGCTCATACACCCTCCTGCGGCGTCCGGCGGCCTAAACGTTTCGTCTTTCGGGTTCGAATCGGCGGCTCGCGCGTCGGGTGGGAAACCCTTATGCGCGGGCCCCTGTTACCCTCGCGGCACGACAATGACCGTCCGACTCCTGGATTTCTACGCCGACTGGTGTGGCCCGTGTAAGACCCAAGACCCGATCCTCGAGGAGGTCAAAGAGGACCTCGGCGACGCCTTCGAGCTGCAGAAGGTGAACGTCGACGAGGAGCAGGATGTCGCCAATCAGTATCAGGTGCGTTCGCTCCCGACGCTCATCGTCGAGAACGACGACGGCGTCGTCGACCGGTTCGTCGGCGTAACCCAGAAGGAGGACATCACCGCCGCGCTCGCGGAAGCCGGCGCGTAACGGCGTACTGCGTCGGCCGATCGGACGCCGACGCATCTCGCAATCTTTTACACCGTGCACCCGCTCGTTAGCCGTATGGCCAGCTTCGACGCCGCGGAACGCCGCATCCTCGACAAGCAGATCTGCATGCGCTGTAACGCCCGAAACCCACAGAAAGCGGACCGCTGCCGCAAGTGCGGCTACGGAAAGCTCCGACCGAAAGCGAAGGAACGACGCGCGGCCTGATCGGCGACCACGAACACGCCCCGCCCGAAAACGTCCTCCGGTTTTTCCAACGCTCCGAAGCTTCGGCGTCGTCCGACGGGTGTCGGACGCGCCCGTACCGTTTATGCCCGCGGGGGGACTTCCCCCGGTGTGTCACTGAGGGGAGCGGACCCGATCGATGAGCTCTCGGTTCCGTCGGGGACGACGGTGGAGGAGCACGACCTCGTGACCGATGGGGACGTGCTCGTCGGGAGCCGGTCGACCGTCGAGTTCGGACTTCGTGGTCGCAACGTCGCGCTCGGCGAGCGCACGACCGTCGAGGACGACATCGAGGCGTCCGGCGACTGCAGGATCGACACCTGGTGTACCGTCGAGGGGAACGTCCTCGCGGGCGAGGACGCCTACATCGGCGAGCGGGCGACGATCACGGGACGGCTGATGGTCTCGGGGGACCTCGACATCGGCGACGACGTGACCGTCGAGGAAGGGTTCGAGGCCAACGGCTGGATCGTGGTCAGAAACCCGATCCCGACCATCGTCTTCTACTTCATCGTCCTCTCACAGCTGCTGCGGAGCGGGGAGGCCGACGCGGCGGACGAGCTCGCGGCCGCGCTCGCCGACGGCGACGAGGCGCGTGACCCGCTGGTGATCCCCCGGAACGCGGCGGTCTCGGACGACGCGTGGCGCGTCTCGACGCCGGCCACCGTAGGCGACGACTGCCGGATCCACGGCAACCTGCGGGCGAAGTCCGTAACGGTCGGGGAGCGAAACACCGTCTTCGGCTCGCTGCGTGCCCGCGAGGGGATCACGGTCGGCTCGGACACGGTCATCCACGGCGACGTGACGAGCCGCGGGGGGACGGTCCGGATCGAGGCGGGCGCACACGTCCTCGGCGACGTGTCCTCCGGCGACCTCGTCGTCCACGAGGACGCGACGATCGACGGAACCCTTCGGGCTCGCGGCGACATGAAGCTCGTTCAGCGGACGGACGGAACGGAGTCCGCGGAGGGGGACGTCGATAACGCGGGTGAGGGGGACGAAGGGGCCGGCGAAACCGACGCGGGTGAGGGCGACGGAGAGGATGAGAAAGATCGGGGAGACGACCCGGAGGACGCGGCCGAAGCCGATGAGACGGAGGGGGACGAGGAGACGCTGGCGGCGACGAGCGAGACCGAAACGAACGGCGGATAGCGTCGCCGCGTCCGAACTGTCCCTTACCGCGTCCGTGGCGGGGGCGTCCCCGCGACGGGCGTGAAGACGTCCTCGTGGAGCGCGTCGCAGACGACGTCCGCGAGCGTCCGCAGGTTGACCGTGTCCTCGCGGTTGTACGAGACGAGCGTGTCGAGTGCCGCCTCGTCGCCGCGTTCATACTGGTGCCACAGCCGGACGGCGTCCCGGCCGGAGATGTCGGGGCG
>PWGU01000069.1 GCA_003554605.1 Halorubrum sp. | reverse complement strand
CGACCGACCTCGTTCCGGTCCCCCGGGCGGTCGCGTTCGGCCTCCTGTTGACGGCCCTTTCGGTCGGCTTGTTCCTGACGGTGAACGTCCTCACGGCCGCGCTCGGGCTGTTCGCCATCCTCTTTTATAGCGTCGTCTACACCCTTGTGTTGAAACCGAACACGGTCCAGAACACCGTCCTCGGCGGCGCGGCCGGCGCGCTCCCGGCGCTCATCGGCTGGGCGGCGGTGACCGGAGAGATCGGCGGTGGCGGGCTGTTGCTCGCGCTCGTCATCTTCCTGTGGACGCCCGCGCACTTTTATAACCTCGCGCTGGCGTACAAGGACGACTACGAGCGCGGCGGCTTCCCGATGATGCCGGTCGTGCGCGGCGAGACGGCCACCCGACGGCACATCATCTGGTATCTCGGCGCGACGCTCGTCGCGGCCGCGGTGCTCGCGCTCGTCGCCGACCCGCTCGGCGGGCTATACGCCGCCGTCGGCGTCGTCCTCGGGGCAGTCTTCCTCTGGATGGTCGTTCGCCTCCACTACGAGCGGACGGAGGCGGCCGCGTTCCGCGCGTTCCACGCCTCGAACGCCTACCTCGGACTCCTGCTGTTCGCCGTTGTCATCGACGCGCTCGTGATCTGAACAGCCGAACCGCTCCAAGCCGGACTCCCTACAGCCGACACCCATACCACGATATCGCATGGCCACGTCGACCCTCGCTCAAGGCGTCTCCGACCTCGTGACCAGTGTCCGCGAGGCGACCCCCTCGCTTCGGACCCTCGGGGTGGCGGCGTTCGTTCTCAACCTCCAGCTCGTGGCAGTGGTCGGCTACTACGCCGCGCTCGGAGGTTTCCCGTCGACCCCACGGTACGTCGCGTACGGGCTGATCTGGGTGAACGTCTCCGTGCTCGTCCTCTGGAAGGTGCAGATCCCGTCGGGATACGAGTTCGAGACGCGCCGACGCGCGTTGACGATCGCGGCGAGCTACTTCGCGCTGCTCGCCTTCTTCGCGGGCCTCGTCGCCACCGGCGTCCCCGACCACGCCGTCAACACCCGGATCGCGTGGTTGCCGCCGGGCTGGGGCCCCGCGTTGGTGCATGCCGGCCCGTGGCTCACTGTCATCGTCATGCCGGCGTACGTGCTCGGGTATCTCGCGTTGGCGAAGTTGGTGTATATCGCCGTGCTGGAGGCCTCGGGGTCGCTTGCTGCCGGGATCCTCGGGCTTTTTTCGTGTATCTCGTGTACGCTCCCGATCCTCGCGATGATCGGTTCCGCGATATTCGGCGGGACCGGGCTGCTCGCGGCGACCGCGCTTGACGCCTCCTATGATCTCTCGACGGCGGTGTTTCTGATCACGATCGCGCTGCTGCTCTGGCGGCCGACCCTCCGTCGACGGAACTGATCGCCTCGGGGAACGACCCTTCGGGCCACCGCTTAAATACCGGGCGGACACAATCGTCGACTATGACGCGAGTCGAGGTCGAATACTGTGTGCCGTGTGGGATGTTGAACCGGGCGACGGACGTCTCGAGGGCGGTCCTCGAACAGTTCGGCGAGGGCGTCGACGAGGTCGCGCTCGTCACCGGCGACGACGGGGTATTCGTCGTCTGCGTCGACGACGAGGTCGTCTTCGACAAGACCGAGGACGACTACGACGTCGACGCGATCGTGCGCGCGGTGAAGCCGCACGTCGGTGCTTCGGCCTGAGGGGGATCGGCTCCCCCCCGTCACGGCCGGCTCCCGTCCGCGGCGTCAGCGGTCCGCGAGGATCGACCTCGCGAACGTCGCCATCGCGGCCTCTGGGTCGTCGCCTTCGAGCCCGACGATGACGTGATCGAGCCCCAATGCCTCCAGCCGGTCGAAGTAGCCGCGGAACCACTCGACGCCCGCGCGATAGCCGAGATGCAGCGGCTCGGGTCCCGCGTTCGGGTCGTCCGCGAACGCGACGCGGGCGGCAATGACGAACGGCTTCCCGCCGGCGAGCGACCGCCACGAGTCGAGATACGATTCGAGCGTCGACTCCGGGAGGTGATAAAAGAGCCAGCCGTCGCCGTGTTCGGCGATCCACTCGCGTGACTGTCTCGCGTTGCCCGTCGGCAATAGGGGGATCATGCCGGCTTCGGGCTTCGGGAGCACGTCGAGGTCGCCCTCCAAGCCACCCCATTCCCCCTCGACCGCCGGGAACGACCCCCTCCAACAGGCCCGCATCGCTGCCATCGCCTCCCGGACGGCCGCGCCCCGCTCCGCCGGATCGACGCCGAAGGCGGCATACTCCGGTTCGCGGTCCCCGGAGGCGACACCCAACACGAGCCGGCCCCCGGAGAGTCGGTCGACCGTCGCCGCCGACGCCGCGAGGTGGATCGGGTGCCGAAGCGGGAGGACGACGCTTGCGGTGCCGAGCGCGACCTCCTCAGTGTGTGCTGCGAGCGCGCCGAGCAGCGGCCACGGGGCGAGCCCGCCGCCGGAATCGCCGAAGCGCGGCCAGTAGGTCGGCACGTCACGGACCCAGAGCGCGTCGAAGCCGAGCGCCTCCGCCCGTGTAGCGAGGCGTAGCTCCTCGGTCGTCGGGGCCGTCGCTCGCCGTTCACCGCCGAGCGGGAGGCCGAGCCCGACGGTCAGGGAGTCGTCGCCGAAGAGTCGCCGGTAGCCCGGGTTATACCCCTCGCCCCGGGTGGGATCGCTCACGGAAACCGGTCCTCAGCGCTATTCGGGGTCCTCGACGACGCTCGCGAACGCGACGTTCGGGCGGACGCGCTCGATCTCGACGGTCGGGCGATCGCCGGGTTCCACGTCGGGGACGATGACGACGTAGCCGCGGTCGACCTTCGCGATCCCGTCGCCCTGATCGCCGATCGACTCGATCGCCACCTCGCGGATCTCGCCCTCGTCGACCGGCGGCCCGGATCGCACCGATGCGCCGTTCGGTGCCGCAGACGGACGGGACGACGGTGCGCGATCCGAGCGGCGCGCCGTGTCGGACGCCCGCCGTTCCTCGGAGTCCGCCGAGCGCTCACGGCTCGCTGTGCCCCCATTTACGATCGCGACGCGGTACGTTTCGCCGGGGACGAGGACGCCGTTTTCGACCTCCTCCACGGGAACGTCGACGGTGTAGGTGCTTCCCTCCTCGTCGACGACGGCTGAAAAAACGGTGCGGAGCGAATCCGGAACATCGACCATTGGATATTTGAAGATGGTGCGCAAGCGACTTAGTTCCGCTGGCGTCGACGCGTGACGACGACGGGTCGTCGGCTAGGACCTGCGAGCTATCGGACCTGGTTTTTAAGCGGCGTCTCGCCATCGGCGAGCCGGTCGATATTCTCGGCGAGGATGTCGGTTACCCGGTCGAAGTACGCGGGGGTGTGCCCGGCGTTGTGCGGGGTAATCGTGACGTTGCGTAGCCCCCACAGCGGATGGTCCTCCGGCAGCGGCTCCGGGTCCGTCACGTCGAGCGCGGCGCTACGGATGTGGTTTCGCCGGAGCGCGGAGACGAGCGCGTCGGTGTCGACGACGCCACCTCGGGCGATGTTGATCAATACGGCGTCCGAGCGCATCGTCAACAGCGCCTCGCTGTCGACGAGCCCCGCCGTCGCGTCCGTCAGCGGGCACGCGAGCACGACGTACTCGGCGTCGATGATCGCCTCCTGAAACGCGTCGAAGCCGTACACCTCGTCCGTCGGGCCGCCCTTTTCGGGCGAGTATCGGACCCCGACGGTATGGACGTCGAACGGTTCGAGCCGGTCGATGATCGCCTCGCCGATCGCGCCGAGCCCGACGATAGCGACGGTCGACCCGTAGACCTCCGTGGAGGGGAAACTTCGCCACTCCCGGCGGTCCTGTTGCCGTTGGGCTCGATAGAACTCCCGGGCGTGGCCGATCATCGCGCCGATCACGTATTCGGCGATGTTCGGGCCGTGTACGCCCGACGCGTTGGTGACGGCGACGCCATGCTCCTCGAAGGCGTCGAGCGGCAGGTGGCCGGTTCCCGCATAGACACACGCGAACAGTTCGAGGTTCGCCGCGTCCGCGAGCACCGCCTCGTCGATACTGAACCCGACCGCGATCCGCGCGGTTTCGAGCAGCTCCCGTTCCTCGTCGGGAGTCCTCGCGAACGCCACCTCCAACTCCGGATGTCGCTCGCTGATCGTTGCCGCGAGGTCAGGCGCGGACAACCCGTGGATCTTCTGTCGCAACACGGCGACGTCTGTGTCGACCATACGAGGGGATCGCCGGGCCGCCTGAAAAGCCCCCACGTTCCGGCGGTTCTCTCTGGTCGGGCTACCGGCCGGCCGGTAAGCCGGTCTGCGGTGAGACATCGGCTCGAACGTCCTCACCGGCTGTACGGAATACGCACCGACTCTCCCGTTCTCCACCTTGTTCAGGTAGCTGAAATACATCATATATTCTGTATTCACTACGGGAATCCGTGGGTAATAGTGGGCAACACATATCAGCCGCCGGTCCGTACCGTTCCTCGATGAAAGTCGAGGCAACAGACCTCAAAACGAACGAGACGGACGACCGAGGTCGTGTCTACCTCGGCACCGAGTATGCGAACAAGCGTGTGACCGTCGCTGTCGTTGAGGTAGAGTCCGACCGGCCGGACGACGACGAGCTGGCAGCCGCCTATCGGGAGGCCTCCGAGAGCGCGGAGGCACTCGCTGATGAGTGGAGCGAAGCCTCCGACGAAGCGTGGGATCGCCTTGATGAGTGACGGCGCGGACGTACGACGGGGCGACGTGGTTATTGTTCGGCTCGACCCCGCCGAAGGACACGAGATGAAGAAGACGCGGCCGGCCGTGGTCGTTCAAAACGATATCGGAAACCGGAACGCCAGTACGACCATCGTCGCGCCCGTCACGGGAACCTACCGTGAGTATCCGTTCGAGGTGTTCGTCGAGGCGAGCGGGTCACCGCTCGAAAAAGATTCGTCAATACGGCTCGACCAGATTCGAACCGTCTCGGTTCCGGAACGGATTCACTCAGCCGTCGGCTCACTCGACGGACCGACGATGCGCGAGGTTGACGAGGCGCTGAAACTGAGTCTCGGCCTCGATTGAGCTACCGACTCTCCCGCTGCTCCACCTTGTTCAACTCGATAAGCAGCCGGAAGATCGCCTTCACGAGGTTGGCGTCGACATCGAATCGCTCGGCGTTCTCGCCGGCCCGATCCATTACCCGCTCCTCCTGGCCTTCGTCGGTGGTCGGGAGGTCCCGTTCGGCTTTGACCGCGGCGACGGTGTCGGCGACGTATGTTCGGCGGGCGATCAGTTCGACGATATCGCGATCGATCTCTT
>PWGU01000008.1 GCA_003554605.1 Halorubrum sp. | reverse complement strand
TTTTAACCTCCCCCGTGGTCAACAGCCGGTATCGAATGGGACTCACGAAGCGCATTATTCCGTGTATCGACGTCGACCTCGACGACGACGGCGACGCCGCCGTCTACACGGGCGTCAACTTCGAGAACCTCGAATACACGGGCGATCCCGTAGAGCTTGCCCGAAAGTACAACGAGGCTGGAGCCGACGAGTTCGTCTTCCTCGACATCACCGCCAGCGCCGAGGGCCGCGAGACGATGCTCGACGTCGTGAACGCGGTCGCCGACGAGTGTTTCATCCCGCTCACCGTCGGCGGGGGCATCCGCACCAAAGCCGACATCAAGGAGACGCTCAGGGCGGGCGCTGATAAGGTCTCCATCACGACGGGCGCGCTCGAACGCCCCGAGCTGATCACGGAGGGTGCGGCCGCCTTCGGCAGCCAGTGTATCGTCATCTCCGTCGACGCCCGCCGCCGCCACGACGACGAGGGAGACCATTTCGTTACCGACGCCGACGGCGAGGAGGTCTGGTTCGAGTGTACAAAAAAGGGCGGCCGTGAGGGGACCGGGATCGACGCGATCGCTTGGGCGAAGGAGGCCGAGTCGCGCGGGGCGGGTGAGCTGTTCGTCAACTCCATCGACATGGACGGCACGAAGGACGGCTACGACATCCCGCTCATGACGGCGATCTGTGAGGCGGTCTCGACGCCCGTCATCGCCTCCTCGGGCTGTGGGAGCCCGGAGCACATGTACGAGGTCTTCACCGAGGCGAACGCCGACGCAGGGCTCGCAGCGTCGATCTTCCACTTCGGCGATTACTCGATCGACGAGACGAAAGCATACCTCGCCGAGCGGGGCGTCCCCGTCCGGCGCTAAGGCGACCCCAAACCATCCGTCCCACGACGGATCGAAACCGTTCCTTCTTAAGCGATGGCGGGACAAGATTTAGATATGCCCACGTCCCCGATACCCGCCCTCCCCGCGGGCCCACCGGCGCTCATCGCCCGCCAAACCACGGCGGATCGCGATTCGGCGGAGGGGACCGGCCCGGAAAGGGAGACCGGGTCACACCGGACGCGGTCGAAGGCGTCGTCGGACTCCGAGGGGTCGAACGCCCGCGTCGAGGTCACCCTGTTCGAGGCCGACCGCGACCCCGACGATCGGACGACCCGCTGGATCACGGCCGCCAAGGCCGACTGTGTGCCGGAAGCCGAGTGGCGCTGATCGGCGAACGGGCCGGATCGGCGCTCAGTAGATCCCTTCGATCGAGCGAAGCGTTTCCCGAACGTCCTCGGGTGTCCCATACGGCCCACCCCCGACGCGATGGTCCGGCACGAGGATCGGCGTCGGGTTCTCACGGAGCGCCCGCGCGACCGTTTCCAGATCGTCGGGGTCGTTCGGATCCAAGCCGGCCAGCCGTGCGAGCCGGCTGACCGAGACCTCCTCTCCGTGCCGGATGTCCCGGAGAACGGTGAGCACGTCACGCTGGTCGGTTGGAACCGTCAGCCCGACGGCGACGTCGATAAAGCTCTCCGGTTCACCCCGAAGGTAGGTCTCGAAGCGATCGAGCAGCGCGTGTCGCTCCTTCGCGTCCTCGGGGACCCCAGTGGGAAATGAAACGGCGATCACCCGGCCGCCCGCGAAACCGACCTCGATCGTCCGGTCGAGATCGGCGTATGCCCGCGCGAACACACCGGATGTGCCCAAACTGACCATAGCACACATTCGACGGGGGTGAATAATAAAAGGTCGCAGCAAGCGAGCGAGCAGGCGATCAACCGATGCCGGCGTCCCGGAAGCCTTATGAACAGATGAGTACATTAATGTACACTAATGGAGGATCCAGACGAGTTGGCCCCGGCGGTTCGCTCGATACTCGCGTCGGCCCGCGAACGCGGTGGGGACCGGGCCGACGGGCCTATCGTGGTCGAACCGCGCGACGTGCACGCGGCCTTCGAGGCGGCGGAGGCGGAGGGGCTCGTGCCGGTGATCGCCGAGGTGAAGCCCACGAGTCCGACGACGGAGGGAACCCGCGAGGATGACCCCGTCGAACTCGCCCGGTCGATGGTCGCCGGCGGGGCGGCCGCGCTGAGCGTGCTGACCGAGCCGGAACACTTCGGCGGCAGCGTGGAAACGCTCGAACGCGTCCGTGCGGCCGTCGACGTTCCCGTCCTGCGAAAGGACTTCATCCTCGATGCGGCCGGGCTCGACGCCGTCGAGAGCGACCTCGTGTTGCTCATCGCGCGGTTCGTCGGCGACGACCTCCCCGACCTCCTCGCGGCCGCACGCGACCGCAGCTTTCAGGTGCTCGTCGAAGTGCACACCCGCGAGGAGCTCACGGCGGCGCTCGACGCCGGGGCCGACGTGATCGGCGTGAACAACCGCGATCTGGCCGAGTTGGTCGTCGACCTCGACACGTTCGAGGAGGTTGCGCCCGAGGCACCCGACGACGTGACCCTCATCGCCGAAAGCGGCATTTCGACGCCGGCGGACGTTCGGCGGATGCGGGCGGCCGGCGCCGACGCGCTGCTCATCGGGAGCGCGATCATGGACGGCGACGTCGAGGAGAACACCCGGGAACTAACCACCGCGGGCACGAACGGGACGACAAGCCGCGAAGAGACCACCCACTGACTACACAACACACGACACATGAGCGAAACAGACACGACCGAGACACGGAATCGATGGGGTCGACCCGGCCGCGAGCGCGGACGAACCGACGGGAAGTTCGGGCGATACGGCGGCCAGTACGTCCCCGAGGCGCTGATGCCGGCCATCGAGGAGCTCACCGATGCCTACGAGCGGTACGTCCTCGACAACGAAGACGGCTTCATGGACGAGTTTCGCGAGCGGCTGGCGGACTTCGGCGGCCGCCCCACCCCGCTCCAGCGGGCCGACCGACTTTCGGAGCGGTACGACCGGGAGATCTACCTCAAACGGGAGGACCTCCTCCACGGCGGCGCACACAAGTTGAACAACGCCCTCGGGCAGGTGTTGCTCGCGAAGTACATGGGCAAAGAGCGGATCATCGCCGAGACCGGGGCCGGACAACACGGCACCGCGACCGCGATGGCGGCCGCCCACCTGGACATGCCCTGTACGGTCTACATGGGCGAGCGCGACATCAACCGCCAGCGGCCGAACGTCTTCCGAATGAAGCTCAACGGCTCGGACGTGAAGCCGGTGACGGCGGGTCGTGGCACACTCAAGGAGGCGATAAGCGAGACGATGCGCGATTGGGCAGCGACCGTCGAGGACACCCACTACGTGATCGGCAGCGTCGTCGGCCCACACCCGTTCCCGGTCATGGTTCGCGACTTCCACGCGGCCATCTCCGAGGAGGCCCGCGAGCAGTCGATCGAGGCGACCGGGCGGCTGCCGACCGACGTCATCGCCTGTGCGGGCGGCGGGTCGAACACGATGGGATCGTTCACGGCGTTCGTCGACGACGAGTCCGTCGCGCTCCACGCCGTCGAGGCGGGCGGCTCCACGCTGGAGGTCGACGAGGAGGCCGGGGTCGCGCCGAACTCGGCGTCGCTCTTCGCCGGCGGCGAGGGCGTCCTTCACGGGGCGCGGACGAAGCTCCTGCAGGATTCCCACGGCCAGATCATGGAGAGCCACTCCATCTCCTCCGGACTCGACTACGCCGGCGTCGGTCCCGAGCTGGCCTACCTGGTCGACGAGGGCCGAGTGAACCCGGTCGCGGTCGACGACGACGCGGCGCTCGAAGGGTTCCACCGCCTTTCGCGCACGGAGGGGATCATCCCCGCGCTGGAGACCGCTCACGCCTTTGGGTTCCTCGAGGAGCACGCCGAGGAGCTCCGTGACCGGGTCATCGTCACCGTCTCCGGGCGGGGCGACAAGGACCTCGATGCGGCCATCGAGGAGACCGACAAACGTGACATCGAGGGCGCACCCGATATGTCGATGTTCACAGGGGGACTCTGAATGGCCGAAAATGAGTCCACGGCGGACGCCGGGAGGGATGGAGACACGGCCTCCACCGGCAACTCGAAAGCGATCGCCTCGGCGTTCGCGGACGGGCCGGCGTACATCCCGTACCTCGCGGTCGGCGATCCGGACTACGACGCCTCACTCGCGTACGTCGAGGCGCTCGACCGCGGCGGTGCCGACATCATCGAACTCGGGCTCCCGTTCTCCGAGCCCATCGCCGAGGGGCCGACGATCCAGGGCGCGGTCGTCCGCGCGCTGGAGGGCGGGATGACCCCCGACCGGTTCTTCGCGTTCGTCGAGGAACTCGACGTCGACGCGCCGCTCGTCTGTATGACCTACTACAATCTGATCTATCAGTACGGCGAGGGTGAAGGGCCTCGTCCGTTCGTCGAGCGTGCCGCGGCGGCCGGCATCGAGGGCTTCGTCGTCCCCGACCTCCCGGCGGAGGAGGCCGACCCGCTCCGGGAGGCCTGTGACGAGTTCGGGCTCGATCTGGTCTTCATCGTCGCGCCCACGACGGCCGGCGAGCGGCTCGAACGGATCATGGAACACGTCTCTGGATACGTCTACGTGCAGGCGCGGCTCGGGACGACGGGCGCAAAAAGCGACGTCTCGGATCAAACGACCGAGAGCCTCGCACGGATCCGCGAGTACGACGTCCCGAAGGCAGTCGGGTTCGGCATCTCCACGGGCGAACACGCCGAGCGCATCGTCGCCGGCGGCGCGGACGGCGTCATCGTCGGCTCCGCGCTCGTCGACATCGTCGCGGCGGGCCACGAGGAGGACCGAGCGACCGACGAGGTCGCAGGCGAACTGACGGCGCTCTCCCGGGAACTCAAAGCCGGCGCGGAACGCGGCTACGCGGCTCGAACCACCGATGGCGACGCGGAGGCCTCGGCCGAGCCCGCGAGTCCGGGCGAGTCGCGATAGCGCCCGTCGTTCCGGAGGCGTGTGGTTCCCGCGGATCGATCCCGCCGTACCGATCCTGGCGAAGCCGTCCCCGAACGAAACCGACTTACCTTCGATTGCCACACAGTCACATAACGAGCCATTCCACATGACAGCAGGACTCGCCGCACGACTCGACCGCATCTCCACACACGACCGCTATCTCATCGTTCCGATGGACCATGGGATCACGATGGGGGCCGTAAAGGGCCTCGTCGACATCGAATCGACCATCGACGGCGTCACGCGCGGCGGCGCCGACGCGGTGCTCACCCAGAAGGGGATCGCCCCGCGAGTACATCCCAATAAGAACGACGCGGGCTACATCGTTCACGTGAACGCCTCGACGACGATTGGCCCCGACGAGAACGACAAACGCGTCACCGCGACCGCCGAGGAGGCGGTTCGTGCCGGCGCGGACGCCGTCTCCTTCCACATCAACGTCGGCTCCGATCACGAGCCCGAACAGATCGAGGAGCTCGCGGAGCTCACCGATGACGCCTCACGGCTCGGGGTTCCGGTGCTCGCGATGGCGTACGCCCGCGG
>PWGU01000009.1 GCA_003554605.1 Halorubrum sp. | reverse complement strand
GAACCCGATCCACGCGCTTCGCGGGGCCGTGACGTTTCTCACGCGGATCCCGATCCCCGGCGGGAGCGCCCACGATTGGCGGGCGTTCGCGCGCTCCCCGTGGACGTTTCCCGTCGTCGGCGCGCTTATCGGGGGGATCGCGGGGTTGGCCTTTCTCGCCCCGTCGCTCTGGACGGCCGCGGCGCTCTATCTGGTCGCCATCTACCTGATCGGCGGCGTGACCCACGCGGACGGGCTGGCCGACCTCGGCGACGCGGTCGCGGCACACGACCCCGACCGACGCCGCGAGGTGCTCAAGGACGCCGCGCTCGGCGTCGGTGGGGCGCTCGCGCTGGGCGTGACGCTTCTCGTCACGACGCTCGGGGCGCTCGCGCTCGGGACGGGCTTCGTCGGCGGGGGCATTGCCGGCGGTGGGACGGGGACGGTCGCGTTCCGGATCGTTCTCGCGGCCGAGGTCGGCGCGAAGGCGGGGATGGCGACGCTCGTCTGCCTCGGCACACCCGCACACGAGGGGCTCGGATCGACGATGACCTCGGCCGTCGGCCCGCTCTCGTTGCTCCCGGTGGCGCTCCTCTCCGCGACCGTCCTGCTCGCGGCCCCGGCCGGGGCGTTTCCGGCGCTCCTCGCCGCGCTGCTGGCCGGGCCCGTCGTCGCGCTGGGGCTCCTCATCCGCGTCCGTCCGTGGCTCGGCGGCGTCAGCGGCGACGTCCTCGGCGCGGCGAACGAACTTGGCCGGGCGGTCGCGCTGCACGCGGGGGTGGTCGCGTGGGCGCTCGTTTGAGCGACGGCGGGACGGATCCGAAGGGCGAGTCGAATGCGACCTCGCCGGTCTCGACGGCGATCCTGTTGTGCGGCGGGCGCGGCAGTCGGCTCGGCGGCGACGTGGAGAAACCGCTCGTCGAGGTCGGCGGCAAGCCGGTCGTCGACCGGGTGCTGGCGGCGCTTGAGGCGAGTCGAATCGAGCGCGTGGTCGCCGTCTCCTCGCCACATACGCCCGAAACGACGCGGCACCTGCGGAACCGACAAAACGGACGGGGGGAGCCGGACGGTGGCGACGACGAGCGAGGGCCCCCAGCGCTGGTGCTGGAGGTGTGTGTCGGCTCCGGTGAGGGCTACGTCGCCGACCTGACACGGGGGCTCTCGATGGTTACGCGCCCGGCGGTCACGGTCGCCGCCGACCTCCCCCTGCTTCGCGGGTCGGACGTCGACGACGTCATTCACGCCGCGCGCTCCGCGGCCGCACCGAACACGGACTCACGGCCCTCGCTCACCGTCTGCGTCCCCGTCGCGACGAAGCGCGCGCTCGGCGTGAGCGTTGAGACGACGGTCGACCACGAGGGGACGCAGGTCGCGCCGACGGGACTGAACGTCGTCGCCGGCGAGACGGACCGGGTGATCGTCCGCGACCGCGACTCGCTCGCGGTCAACGTCAACCACCCGTCCGACCTCGGGGTCGCCCGTCGACTGGTCCGGGAGCGACGGTGAGCCCCGTAAAGTGTTATGTGTGACGGGGTCGGCGTGAGTGGTTTTTAGTAGGGTGACCGACGTATGAATGACATATGGACGCCAGTGCGCTGGATACGGTGGAGCGCGTGCCTCACGGGGGGAGCCACGACCCACACGTGATCGACTTCAGCGCAAACATCAACCCGGAGACGCCGTCCGGAATTACGCCGGTCTACGACTCCACGCTCGCGGCCTCCCGACGATACCCCGCCGACGACTACGGCGAGTTCCGCACGGCCGCAGCGGAGTATCTCGGCCGTGAGCCGACGGAGATCATTCCCGTGGCCGGCGCGATGGCGGGGATGCGTCTCGCCTTCTCCGTCGTGTTGTCCCCGGGCGACTCGGTCGTCGTCCCCGAACCGTCCTTCGGCGAGTACACCCGCGAGGTGCGGCTTCAGGGGGCGACCCCGGTGGGCGTCGCCCACGACGAAGTCCTCGCGACCGATCCCGAAGGCCACGACCTCATCGTCGTCTGCACGCCGAACAACCCCACCGGCGAGGCCGTCCCGGCACACGAGTTACGTTCGTTTGCGGCCCGCTGCCGTGACGCGGGAACGGTCCTCCTCGTCGACGAGGCCTTCCTGGATTTCACCGAACGCCCCTCCGTCGCCGGCGAACCGGGCACGATCGTCATGCGCTCGCTCACGAAGATATTTGGGCTGCCCGGCCTCCGCGCGGGATACCTCGTCGCCGGCGGGGATATCGGCCGCCGGCTCGACACGGCACGGCTGTCGTGGGGGGTCTCGACGCCGGCGATCACGGTCGGAACCCACTGTCTTCGCCGGTACGAGTTCGTCGAGCGGACCATCGAACGGGTTCGGGCCGAGCGCGACCGGATGACCGAGCGGCTCTCGACGCGATGGGACGTCCACCCCTCCGACGCCCCGTTTCTCCTCGTCGACGTCGGCGACGACGACGACCCCGACGAGATCCTCGATACGGCCCGGGAGCGGGGGTTCGTGCTGCGTGACGCCCGGACGTTCGCCCGCCTCGACAACCACCTCCGCATCGCGGTCCGCCGGCCGACGGAGAACGGCCGCCTGTTGGACGCGCTCGGGGTATGAGCTTCGGGGTCGACGGGACAGCGGGAATCACCCGCCTGCGACGACCCGAGACACGGTTTCTCTCGACCGGATTCGACGGCGGGCCAAGCGTCGGGGACGCCGCCTACAACCTGACCGTCCCGGAGGGGTGGGGCGAGGAGGGGCCGCGCGACCTGCGGACGTACGCGGCCGAGCGGCTCACCGAGGTGGGTTTCGACCCGGCACCCGACGCGCCGGTGTTGCTCACCGGCGTCGACCAACGACACGCGCGGGTGGCCCGGCTCGACTCGGTGGTCGCGCTCGCGACCGTCGGGCTCTCGAACCCAGCCGCACTCCCGGTTGAGGTAAGCGGGTCGATGGACCGGCGGCGACCCGTGAGCGCGGCCGAGCGGGGGGACGAAACGAACCCGCCGATCGGCACGGTCAACCTCCTCGTCGGAACGACACGGTCGCTCGCGCCCGGCGCGTTGGCGAACCTCGTCGCCGTGGTGGCCGAGGCGAAGGCGACGACGTTGCTCTCGACGGCCGGCTTTCCGGGGACGACGAGCGACGCGATCGTCGTCGGCTGTGCGGCGAACGGGGCCGGCTCACGCGGAGGTGAAGACGCCGAGGAGACGGGAGCGAAGGGGAGTCCGGAATCCGGCCGAACGCCCGCCCCGTTCTCGGGCGCGGCAACCCCGGTCGGCGCGGCCGCCCGCGCCTGTGTTCGCGACGCCGTGCTCGCCTCGTTGCGCTCGCGGTACGCGGACGAGCCGATCCCGAAGTCGGTCGAGGCGGCCGAATACGGGGTCATCACCGCCCAACGGGCCGACGTGTTGCCCGTCGACGACGGGACCTAACGGCCTCACCGGAGCGATTCACTCGTCGGAAACGGCGACCTCATCCCAGGCCGCCGTCGCCGGCGAGCCACGATCGGTCGATCCGTCCCTCGTGAACGAGTTTCGCCAGATGGGCTCGAACGGTTCGACGAGCAAGGTCCTCCACCCCGGTCAGGTCCTTCCGATACGCGGCCGCAAGCACGCCCGACACGTCGCTCGCGCCGGCTTCGATCGCCTCGACGATCCGTCGCTCCCGCTCGCGACGATGCTCGATTAGCCGGGTACACGTCGCCTCCGGGTCCGTGATCGCAGGTCCATGACCCGGCCACAGACGCTCAGCATCGGTTTCACGAAGGCGGTCGAGGCTCGCGAGGTACGCGATGAGGTCGCCGTCGGGTGCCGCGACCGCGACGCTGCCCTCCGTGACCGCGAGGTCGCCGACGAGGATGGAGCCGGGCGTGCCGTCTCCGTCCCCCGGCACCCGAAACGAGAGGCCGTCCGGGGCGTGCCCGGGCGTTTCGAGCACCTCCACGCCCGTCGCTCCGATCGTCTCCCCCTCGGCTATCGTCGCGTCCGGTTCGAGGCCGGTCGCCGCGCGAAACCGGTCGACGTGCTCGGCATGGGCGAGGACGGTCGCGTGGGTCGCCTCAGCGTACGCGTCGACCGCCCCGACATGATCCGGGGGGGTATGGGTGACGACGATGTAATCGGCCCCGGTCGTCGAGTCGTGGGCTTCATCGGGCGCGAGGACGACTGCGTCGAGGTCGTCGCTCTGCGCACCCGGATCGACGAGGATGCGGATTCGGTCCCCACCCTCACCCGGCACGTCGACGATGTACGTGTTGACCATCCCACCGGGCGCGCTCGTCTCGACCGGGACTGTGATCCGTCGCACGGCGGGCGGTTCGGGCCCGTCGCTCCGACGGGCCATCAGTCGTCGCTCCCGAGCGTCGATCCGGCCGGCGCTCCCGGCCCCACTCCCGGACGGTCACGGCCGGGGATCGATACTGCGTCGTCGCCGGCGACGGCGAAGCGTGAGAGGTCGGCGACGCCGACGTCGACCTCCTCCACGGAGGTGTAGGGGCGACCGACGATCACGTCGCCCGCGGTGCCGCGGTTGATCCCGGGGATCGCCTCAAGCTCCGCCATCGAGGCCGCGTTGATGTCGAGTGGGTAGGGGACACCCGAGACCGACCGGTAGCCGTGGTCGGTGATCGCGACGTCGATCGTCGTCCCCAACTCTCGCTCGCCGGGCACCGCGACGAGCAGCGCGTAGGTCCCGAGTTGGCGGCCGAACGTCCGGCCGTCCTGGTGGTACTCCAGATACACGTCGGGAAGGATCGTCCCCGGCGGGACCACCCGTTTGAGCATCGGGTTGTCGATGGTCTCGCGCACGCGGCGTTTATACGACTTGAAGAGCCGCTTGTGGTCGTGGGCGATCTGTGCGCCCGTCTTCGCCATCTCGGTGCCCGCGAACGCCATCACCTGCCGGATGTTGATCCGCCGGAGCATGAGCCCCTCGTCGTAGACGCGCTGCAGGAACCGCTCGTTGTGCTCGAAGGTCTCCTCGCGCTCGCCCGCGAGCCCGTGGACGAGGTTGATCCCGGGGAGGAGCTTCGGGAGCCGCGGGGAGGTGTCGGGACCGGTGGACGGACCCGTCACACGACCCGTGCCGTCCGGGGTCGTCTCCGGGCCGTCGCCGGGCCGCCAGCCGCCCTCCTCGTTGACGACGCGGACGGCCTCCAGACACTCCTCGGCGGAGACGAGCAGGTCGTTCTGCTCGCGCACGACCGGGTCGGCCGATTCGAGCCCGAACGCGGCGGTGTCGCCGGGAGTGTTATGTTCGGCGATGATCCGGATCGCCTCCCTGGAGGCCTCGGGATACTCGATGATCGTCACCGGGTTCATGTTGTCGAGGTGAAGCGTCCGAAGATCGGGCGCGACCTCCCGAATGCCGCCGTAAAGCGCCCGCAACGCCTCCGGGTTGGGGGCCTCCCCGTCGCCGCCGAACGCGAGGATGTCGGCCTGTCGACCGAGCCGGAAGTGTCGCACGCCCCGATCCGAGAGCGCGTCGACCTCGTCGACGACCGAGCG
>PWGU01000132.1 GCA_003554605.1 Halorubrum sp. | reverse complement strand
TTGGAGACGGCATTGGAGGAGGCGAAACGCGAGGAGCGTATCGAGGCCCGTAGCCGACGGATCGTCTCGCGGCTCGAACGCGAGAGCGACCGGCTCGAACGCGAACGCGACGAGGCGCGCGAACGGGCGGAAGAGTTACAAACCAAAGTGGAGACGCTGAAGCGGCTCTGGAAGCTCGATCACACGAACTTCGCCGACGTGGCCGGCGAGCGGGGGCTGACCACGGTAAAGCCCGTCGAGCAGTTCACACTCGATGGGGTCGAAGCTACCATCGAGGCGTACGGGATCGCCGCCGGCGACGTGGTCTACCTCCGGGACGCCTCGGGTGCGGGTCGTCGGACCGCCGAGCGACTGGTCGAGCACGAGCCTCGGGCGGTGATCCGCGACGGGAACCTTTCGGACGTCGCCGACGCGGTGTTGTTCGAGCGCTCGATCCCCGTCGTTCCCGTCGAGGACGTTCCCGTCCGCGAGGTCGACGAACTCGCCATCGTCGACGAGGCGGCACTGGAGGACGCGATCGACGACTGGCACGACCGGGCCGAGGAACGGGCACGACAGGAGAAAGCCGAGCGGCTCGATCGGATCATCTCCGAGCATCGTGCGGGGACGAGGCTCCCCGAGACGGAAGAGTAGTCGTTGCCGGAGAGCGAAGAGGAGTGGTTGCCGGAGAGCGAAGAGGAGTGGTTGGACAACAGCCCGTGCGCCGCCTTCCAGAAGTCATATGTCCGGGAACCACACAATCGGAGGTATGGATGCCCACGAGCTGATCACCCGGAACGCGGCCGAGGTGGTCACCGAGGCGGAGATCGAGGCGCTGGCCGACGACCCCGACGGGAAGCGGGCGTATGTCGGCTATGAGCCCTCCGGCGTCCTCCACATCGGGCACATGCTCACGGCGAACAAGCTCATCGACCTGCAGGAGGCGGGCTTCGAGGTGACGGTACTTCTCGCGGACGTGCACGCCTACCTCAACGACAAAGGCTCCTTCGAGGAGATCCGTCGCACCGCCGAACGGATGCGCGACCAGTTCATCGCCTACGGCCTCGATGAGTCGCGCACCCAGTTCGTCCTCGGCTCGGACTTCCAGCTCGACGACGACTACACGCTCGACCTCCACGCGCTCGGGCTGGAGACGACGATCGCCCGCGCGGAGCGCGCCATGGCCGAGATCAAATCCGGCGACTCGGTGAAGGTCTCACAGGCGGTCTACCCGCTGATGCAGGCGCTCGACATCCCGTATCTCGGCGTCGACCTCGCCGTCGGTGGAATGGAGCAGCGCAAGGTCCACATGCTGGCTCGCGACGTCCTTCCCGGCATCGATCGGGAGCCGCCGACGAGCCTCCACACGCCGCTCATCGCTGATCTCACCACCGGCGCGGGGAAGATGTCCTCAAGCGCCGGCGTCACCATCTCGATGGAGGACTCCCGCGAGGAGATCGACGCCAAAGTCGAGAAGGCGTACTGCCCGCCGACCGCCGATCCGGAGCCGACCGACGAGGGGGTCGGCCGGGAGAACCCCGTGCTTCAAATATTCGAATATCACGTCTTCCCCCGGTTCGACGAGGTCGTCGTCGACCGGCCGGAGAAGTACGGCGGCGACCTCCTGTATGAGGCGTACGCCGACCTCGAAGCGGACCTCGAATCCGGGGAGCTTCACCCGGCAGACGCAAAGGACGCGCTCGCGACGTATCTCGACCGCCTGATCGCGCCGGGGCGGGAACAGTTGGTCGAGTGATCGGTGGACCGTCATCGGCTACCTGAACAGCGCCCCGTCAGCGAGTGCATGAAGTGGACGCTACCGGCGATCGTTTATATACAGTGAGGCGGCCATCGCCCCCATGTTCACGAACGGGGCCGAGCAGGGTACTGGACGGCACGATCAACGCCGTCGTGCGTCGAACCGTGAGCGACCACTTCGAGCCGACGGCGGTTCGACCACGGCGGGACATGAAGTGGACGTGGAACGGGCCACCCCGCAAGGAGACGACGTGGGACATGACGCGACCGACCGGCGCCTGGACGAGCGGCTTCGCGCGGTCGAACGCGCCCTGACGGGAACTGACCGTCCGGTGGCCGACCTCGAATCGAGCGCGTCGGCCGCCGAGGAACGGGAGCGGCTCGATGAACGGCTCTGTGACCTCGAAACGCGTATCGAGGAGTTGGAGGCAGCCACGCAAGCCGTCCGCGGCTACGTCGGGGCGATCCGGGCGGTCAATCGCGAGGTCGAGCGCCGCGCCGACCTCGCACTGGCGGCCGCGACCGAGGCCCGTGCGGCAACCACTGAGGCGGCGGAGACGGTCGAGGACGAGCGACCTGCGGGTGACGGACCATCGACGACCGGAGCGCAAACTGGCGGATCGGCGGCGATGAAGGGACGCGACCGTGATCCGCTCGATGACCCCGCGATCGCGGCCGCCATCCCCGAGACCACGTCGGGCGACGAGGACCGGGTGATGGATGAGGGACGTGGCGACGATCGATCGGTGGGAGCCGCCACGCTCGAGCGGCTCCGGGAGGTTATCTAAGCATGGACCGTGGCTGCACGGCGGTCACCAGGATGCCGTACACGCACGTCGGTTCCGCGTTGAAGCCGTTCGGGAGGGCAGGCCGAGGGACGGGAGCCGCCATTTCGGGACCGACATGATCCGCGCCGCCCTCGCCGTGGTCGTCGCCGTCGCGCTGTTGGCGGTGACGGCCCCCGCCCTTGATGAGGCACGGGTCGGGACGACAGCCGACCGGCTCGAGGGCGAGGCGAAGGGTATCGAGCGGGGGATCGGGGGACTGACCCGCGAGGCGGTCGCCGTCGACGACCCGTCCCTCGCCGCCAGGACCACGGTGACCGTGAACGTCCCCACGGGTCTCACTGCCGGGCGGCTCGAACGGGTGGCGGTCGGAACCCCCGAGTCCATGTCGCCGATGTCGGCGGGCGAACCGATAGCGGGGCACACGGCCGACATAGTATTTATTTATCAGTTCGCGGGCGACGAGCCACGGGCCGTCCCCATCGACTCGCCCGCGGGCGTACGGCTCGCGGTCGAGGGGGACCCGATCCAGCTGCGAACGGGCGGTGAGACCTCGATCCAGCTGTCGCTGGTCGAGGACGATGGCGCGACCGTTATCCTCCGCCGCGTCGGGTGATCCCTTATATACGATCGGGAGGCCAGCGACCCCATGACCTTCGAGCTCCCGACGCCGTCGCTCCCGGCTTCGCTCCGGCGATCGATCGGCGTCCCGCGTCGCTTGTTGGCGGACAAAAATGGACGAGAAACGGGAGATGGCGGCTCGCTCGCCGCCATACGAGCGGCGTTCGATCCCGAGGATGACCGAGCCGATGGCTGCGGCTGTAGAACGTCCTTTCACGAGCCGGTCGGTACTGACCTCGGCGATCACGTCGTGCTCGTCGTCGACGCCGACGACTGCGCAGGCAGGGGTGACCTCGCGCGAAGCCCGGATTGTCGAGCGACCGTTGTTCGAGCGCTCACCGAACGGGACGTCGATGCGATCCGAACCCGCTCCGGGGGTCGAGAGCGACGATACACGGGGCGGGCGGCGGCGTTGCTTCTCGCAGCCGGTCGATTCCGTGAACGGATCCGATTCCACGAGGAGCGGTTGGCCGAGCGGGTCACCCACGATCCGCTCGGCGCGGCACGGGAGGCCGCCGGGCGGGCCGGGCCGCCACAACGGATCGCAGCCGAAACCGGGCTCGACGCGGTCGCGACGGCGGCGGTCGACGAACGGGACGCGTTTCGGACCCATGTCGGACCGTCAATCGCGGCGGCCCGGATCGTCGCCGATCCACCGCCGGACGCGACGCTTACGGACCGTTGGGAGGTCGACACGGGTGCCGTGATCCGGCTCTATGAGGGCCGCGACGCGCTTCGAACGTATCATCTGACGCCGCCGACGGTCGACCTCACCGACGACGCGCTCGCGACGCTCGATGCGGCACGCGAACGGCTCCTCACGGACTCGTCAGGCGGCGATCGTGCGCCGTATCGCGCCGTGCAGGCGGTCGCGTCCGCGAACGACCCCGTCGAGGAGCTCTGTGCGGCGCTCCGGAGACACACGGGCGGACATGGCGTCCTCGAACACGTCTTCGCCGATGAACGCGTGAGCGACGCCACGCTCACCGCGCCCGTGACCGAACATCCGCTCCGCGTCGTCCTCGACGGGCAGCGGTGTCGAAGCAACATCAGGCTCCCGCCGACCGGCGCGGCGACGCTCGCCTCCCGACTCCGTCGTGCAAGCGGGCGGGCGTTCTCCCGATCGAGCCCGACGCTCGATGCGACGCTTGAAACGGCGTCCGGCACCGTCCGTGTGGCCGCGACGACCCCGCCCGCGAGCGACGGCCTATCGTTCGCGTTTCGCCGCGGCGACCCAGATGCCTGGACGCTCGCCCGCCTCGTCGATGTCGGGACCCTCACACCGCAGGCGGCAGGTCTCCTCTCGGTGGCTGTCGAACGGGGCGTCACGGGGCTGATCGCCGGCGGCCGTGGGGCCGGGAAGACGACGATGCTCGGCGCACTGCTGTTCGAGCTCCCGCCAGAGGTGCGCTCGTTGCTGATCGAGGATACCCCCGAGCTGCCGGTCGATACCCTCACCGCGGTCGGACGCGACGTGCAACGACTTCGCGTCGGTGATGGTGCGGAGCCGTCGGCGCGTTCGGCGGTACGGACGGCGCTACGGCTCGGTTCGGGGGCGCTCGTCGTCGGGGAGGTCCGCGGCGAGGAGGCGGCCGCGCTCTACGAGGCGATGCGCGTCGGAGCCGCCGGCGAAACCGTTCTCGGGACGATCCATGGCGAGGATCCCGAAGCGGTGAGCGAGCGTGTCGTCTCCGACCTCGGTGTCTCACCCTCGTCGTTCGCGGCGACCGATCTCGTCGTGATCATGAACGAGCGCCGGGTGGACACGATCGCGGAGGTGTGTGCGCGTGAGGGCGAGTGGGGGTTCGAACCCCTCTTCGAGCGCGGGGCGGACGGACTGTCCCCCACCGGCCGGATCGATCGCGGGGAGAGCCATCTCGTCGGAGCACTCACCGGTACGGCGGGAACGTATGCGGACGTACGCGCCGCGATGGGGGAGCGGACTACGGCTATCGAACGGGCGACGGAGACAGGTCGACTCGATCCACGGCGGTACATCGGACGATGAGGGCGGACGATCGAGGGGTTCCGAATCGACCGGGGGATGACCGTGGCACTATCGACACTGCGGGCGTGCCGTCACGGGAGGGGAACTCGGCCGACGACCTGCGACGCGCCCTCCGATTTCTCGGCTGGGACACCGATCCGGAGACGATATACAGGGGAGGCTATTGGCTCGGTGGCATCCTCGCGGTGATCGGGGCGACGGCGGGCGCGTTGGTGTTCGGGCTCGTTCCAGGCGGTATGCTGGGGATCGCGGTGGGCGTCCTTGCGGCGCACACGGCCCACCAATTGCCCGAGTGGTACGCCGCGCTTCGACGGACACGAGCGTTAGGTGCGGCACCCGGGTTGGTCGGCCGTCTCGTCCTGCGGATGCGGCTCGACCCATCGACCGAGCGCGCCGTACGGTTCGCCGCCCGAACCGGAAACGGACCGCTCGCGGACTGTCTGGCCACCTACGAACGCCGCCACGTCGATGCGCCGACGAGCGGGCTCGGGGCGTTCACACGGGAGTGGCGACCGTGGTTTCCCGCCCTGGACCGAGCCGTTACGCTCGTCCGAACGGCCGCCACCGCCCCGCCGAACCGGCGGGATCGATGCCTCGATCGCGCACTCGAGACCGTGCTTTCCGGAACGACCGACCGCCTCGCCTCGTTCGTCGGCGACGTGCAGGGACCGGTCTCGGCACTGTACGCGTTCGGGGTGTTGTTGCCGCTCGCATTGATCGCCCTCCTCCCGGCGGCGGCCGCCTCCGGTGTGCCGATCGGGCCGGTCGGCGTCGCAGTTATCTACCTGATCTGCCTCCCGACAGGACTGATCATTGCCGGCGCGTGGCTGCTCGCACGGCGCCCCGTCGCGTTTCCGCCGCCGGCTATCGACGGGGCTCATCCCGAGGTGCCGAATCGAAGGGGAGCCGCGGTGGTCGCTGGATTCGGTGTAGGGCTGGCTACAGCGATAATGGCGGGACCCATCGTCGGCACGTGGGCCATACCGATCGCCGGTGTCGGCGTGGGCATGGGAACGGGACTGCTCGTCTTCACCCGACCTCAACGGCGCGTCCTCTCGGACATTCGCGCGGTCGAACGCGGACTCCCGGACGCGATGACCGTCATCGGCGGCGACATCGCTGAAGGGGTCGCTGTCGAGCGGGCGATCGCGGACGCGGGCGAGCGGATCGACGGGCCGACCGGTGACCTGTTGGACCGTGCGACACGGCGAAGCCGGACCCTCCGCGTCGGCATCCGTGAGGCGTTCGTCGGTCGGGGCGGGCCGGCTGCGTCGATCCCGTCACCGCGGGTACACGGCGCTATCTCGCTGCTCGCGGTCGCCGCACGCGAGGGCGACCCCGCCGGCGACGTGATACTCGACCTCGCCGATCAGCTAGAGCGACTGCGTGAACTCGAACGGGAGTCGAGACGCCAACTGGCGACGGTCACGGGGACGCTTTTAAATACGGCCGCGATGTTCGCGCCGCTCGTCGGCGGGGCGACGGTCGCGCTCGCGACGGGGATCGACGCCACGGGATCGGTGGCGGGCGGCGGCCTCGATTCGCTCGATATGGGTGTCTTAAACGCTGATCCGGCGACCACGGAGCCGAGTGTGACGGAGCCGGGGCCACCGGCAGGCGCCGAACATGGGCCGAGCACGGAGACGAGCGAACGGGCCTCCGGGGAGGATCCGGAGGGACAGCCTGCAGGACTGACCGTGCCGATACTGGGCCGTATCGTCGGCGTGTACGTGCTGCTGCTCGCCGTGATCCTCACCGCGCTGGCGACGGGGATCGAACGGGGGTTCGACCGAACGCTCGTCGCCTACCGGATCGGTATCGCGCTCCCGACGGCGACGGCGACGTACCTCGTCGCCTTCGTCGGTGCGGGTGCGTTGCTCTGAGCGCCAACGGCGGGATTCGCGTCATAGACAGTGGAAAGATGGTGGGACGGAGGGTGAATCGCGAGGCGGATCATGTCGGCGATAACCAGCTACGTCACAGGATACCCGACCGTACCTGACAGCTTATATACGATCACGCGGCCAACCGACCCATGTTCGATGCGCCCTTCGATGCGACCTACGCCTGGCTCGGGATCGCGCTCTTCAGCGTCGTCGTCGCCGGCGTGGTCACGACGCTTCCGGAAACGCCGCCGCCGGACGTGGACGGCGTAGCGTACACCGTCGACTCCGTCGCCGACGGCGACCATCCCGCAACGGCTGAGCACGGCCTCGTTGCCGACCGAATCCGATTCACCGATCGGAGCGTCGCGCTTGAAGCCGATGGAGCGGTCGCGCACGCGACGCTTCACGGCGAGGTAACGCCAGCCCCCGAGGGGGACGGCGGATCGGCCGACCTTCGACGGGTGCTCACCGGGATGCCACCCGAACGGGTATTCGAGGACTCGGAGGCGTTCGCGATCGCCGCACGGGAAGCACGAGCAGCCGAACACGAGTGGTATCCCGCACCGAGCCGGCTCACGGTCCGTCAGGTGCACTACGGGGAGGTCCATGTTACCCTGGTCGGATAGCCATCGCGACGTGCGCGGCGGCGAGCGTCCCCGACGCGTGCGATCCGCGAGCGACCGGCGTGCGGCCGTCGAGCCGGTCGCAGCCCTGATCGCGCTGGTTGCCGTCGGTCTCGCGCTGGGGCTGTACACGGTCGCGCTGAGCGGTGCCGAACCGGAGGGTGATGCGGGTCCAGAAACGATGGCCCTCGACCGGATCGAACGGGAGGCGACCGTCGGTGGGGTCCTCCGGCCCGACCGGCTGGCGATCCCCGAGGAGACGGTGGGCACCGACGTCGCCGTCGAACTCCGAACGCGGTCGGAGACGTGGTCCCTGCGGGGCGGCGAGGATCCGCCCTCGCCGAGGGGGGAGACGCCGGGTGGCGTCGTCGCCGAACGGGCCGTAACCGTCCAAGTCGCACCCGGGCAGAACGAACCGGGGACGCTTCGGGTGGTGATCCGTCGATGACGAGCACCGTGTTGGACGTGACGGTCATGTTGCTCTGTGTCTCCGCGAGCGTCCTCGCGCTCGGTGGGGTGGACGCGGGGACGTCGACGCCGACACCGGACGCGCAGGCGGCGGCCGACCGGGTGGTGACCGAAACGGCGACGGTTCAGACCGAAACGGCGACCGACTCGTCGGCCGAGACGGCAGCAGTTATCGACGGCGAACGGGGAACGGTGCACACGACGCTCGCGGAACTCCTGGTCCTGTCCGCAGAGTACGGTGGGGATGACGGTGACCGCCGGCAGGCAACCGATACGTTCCGGGAGACGGTCATCGAAACCGTCTCCGATCGCCTCGGGCCGCGGGTACGGCTGGATATCTACGGGACACTGGACCATGGAGCCACGGAAGAAACGCGCTCGATCGCCGTCGGCGACGCGCCGCCGCGTAGCGCCGACGTGAACACCGCCGTCGTGTCGGTACCCGAGAGCGGCGCGGGCGATCGGCACGGGGCTGGGTGGCGATTGATCGTTCGAACGTGGTGAGCATGGACGGGGACATCTCACGTACGGATGACCCGGGATGGGGAGGTCGTTTCATCGCCGATCGCCGGGCACGGATCCCGTTCGCGCTGATCGGCGTCCTGTTGCTCGTCATGAGCACCACGTATGTAGTCGGGGTCGCGGAACAGGGACTCCTCAGCGAGGATCGGTCGGTCGAACGGGCCGTCGAGCGTGTCGAAGCGGACACGACGACGGCGTTGAAGATCGCTGCACGCGATGCAGCTATCGACGCTGCCGCCGAGCCCGTAACCGCCGCGCCGGGCGAACGAAGTGTGGGCGATAAAACGTCGGTGTCGGGTACAACGGACGCCGTCCGATCCGAGTCGGCGTTCGAGGACGCGCTTCGGATCCGTCTCGCCATCGCCGTGAGCGAGTCGCTATCGGCCGTCGAAACGGAGGTCGGGGACGTATCGGCATCGACATCGATACCGAAGGTTGAGGATCCGGACGACCTCGCGGAGGCTCGCGATCGCGTGTCGGTCGAACCGGTCGCGAACGGGACGGCGATGGCGGTCACCGTCGCCGAGGTACACACGGTGGCAACGCGGGGTAACCGGACCGTCGCGGAGAGAACCGAGAACCGAACGGTCGTCGTCGACGTACCGGTCCTCGGTGCCCACGAGCGGACGGAACGGTTCGAAGAACGGCTCAACAGCGGCCCGGTCGAAGGGCCGGGGCTGGGACGGCAGCTCACCGCGAGCCTGTATCCGATGACGTGGGCCAGGGGCTACGCACAGTACGCCGGCGCGCCGGTCCAGAACGTGCTCGCCGACCGACACGTCGAACTCGGGGCGAACGCCGGGATCGTTCGAACCCAGCGGGAGACCTTTGGAACCGCGGATCCGACCGCCCGCGGTGGGCTCGCCCGGGCGACCGCCGAGACCGGCATCGCCGACGTTCTCGCGCCGACGGATCTCGATGAGGAGGACTGGGCGGAGACGGTTCTCGACACGTCGACTCCCGGAGGGGATCCATCCGTTGCCGGGGACGAACGCGCTGACCCGCCACTGCCCGGAACGGAGACCGACGACGGGCCAACG
Organism: Halorubrum sp.; assembly: GCA_003554605.1. Lineage (GTDB taxonomy): Archaea > Halobacteriota > Halobacteria > Halobacteriales > Haloferacaceae > Halorubrum. Next base: position 12,059 of record PWGU01000132.1, on the reverse strand, counting down.
GGGGACGAGCGGATGGATGAGGAGGAGACCGTTGCCATCGACCATGCGGCCGACGTCGGCCTCACCGAGACGATCGGGGAGATCGAACGGATCGTCCGCGACGCGCACCGCGTCGAGGCGACGCTCGAAACGGAGGCGATACGAACGGAACACGGTGGACGCCCCAACCCGTCTGCACCGGGAACCGGGTGGGAACGGGTGGACAGCCGATCCAGTTCATCGACCTCGGTCGATGGGGGAGACGTCCCGTCCGGAGTCCCTTCCGGAACCGTCCGACCACACGAACCGGTTTCATTCGGGGAAGCGACCCGCGAGGTAACCGTCGAACGGCGGGCGAGCATCGACTGGGAGCGGGAGGTCGAGACGGTCGATGAGGACGGAAACGTAACCGTCGTAACCGAGCAGACGACCACGCGGGATCGAACGACCGACCGCTATCGGGTAACGGTCGCTGTGACGGGTCGATACGCGCCGACTGACCCCGCACCGCGCCGGCCGGCCGCAACGTTCGGGGCGGGCGGTACGGGGACGGCCCCCGATCTCACGGACACGCCCGAAGAGGCACGGGCGGATCTCGGCGTCGCGAGCGCATCGGATGTCGACCGGGTCGCCCGTCGGGCGGTCACCGGAAGCGACGACACACGAACGACGACCGTCATCGGTGCCCAAGCCGACGACATCGAGGACCGCATCATTGCGGATCTGTCGGCGGCCCACGGCGAGGTTCGTGGGATCGAAACGGAGGCCCGGATGGGCGACGTCGCGGCCGGGGATGCCGACCCGCACGCCACGCTCGCGGACGAACTCCGGACGAAGCGGACCGGCGTCGTGGACGCCCCGGGGAGCTACGACGGCGCCGTCGATCGGGCGCGGATCGCCGTCAGACAGCACTACGTCGACGCGGTGATCGAGGAGCTTGAGGCGGCATCGGCGGACAGTACGGGGGCGGTCGATCGGTTGTTCGAGCGGATCGAGGGAGCCCTCGATGGGCCGGCGATCGGCGACGTGATCGCCGCCAAGGAGGAGGCGCGGGACGTCGAACCACACGCCGTCGGTGCGGAGGGACCCGGCGGGGAGGTACGGTTCGTCCCGAAGGGGTCACCGGGATACCTCCCACGGGCGACCGTCGACGGGGCGTCGATCGAAGGCCTTGAGGGAACCTCAACGCGGCCGCTGGCGACCCGAAACCTGAACTACGCGACGGTCCCGTACGACGACGTCTCTGGCGGGATCGTCGATCGCATCCTGGGCACCGAGGGGACCGTCGGCCCGGGGGTCGCCGGTAGAGCGTTGGTGAACGCCGATGCGGCGCTTGCGGCCGCCGGGGGACCGGACGCGGACCCCGACCTCCAAGCCGACCGGGAGGCGCTCGCACACCGCGTCGAGCGGTCGCTGCGTGTGGTGGACCGCGAGCTCGCGGACGCGGCCGCCGCACGGACCGATCTCAGCGCGACCGAGCGTCGGGCGGCCGTCGCGGAGGTCACGGAGGGGTACGATTCGACCGGGGAACACGCGATACACGTCGAGAACGGGTCCCACGCCGACCGCGTCGCCCGTGAGTTGGCCGAGCGCGAGGACCGCTCCGAACGCGAGACGGTCGCGCTCGCCGCATCCCTCCGGGTGACAGCCCGTGCGGCCGCGGGTCGCGACGCCGTTCGTGTGCCCGCCCGCTTCGTCGATGAAACCACGGACGAAACCAGAGCGCACGTGCGGGAGGAGCTTGAGGACGCCGCGGAGGAGGGCACGGAGCGCGCCGTCGAGGAGGCGAGCGAACGGTGGGCACCGCAACCCGTCCGAAGCGTCGGTGCCGGCCTCCCCGTCGCACCGGTGCCCGGCTACTGGGTGGCGACCGTGAACGCGTGGAACGTCGAGGTGCGCGGGGAATACCCCAGCTTCACCATACACGCCGATACGGGAGCCCCCGGGCGATCCTTCGAGTACGTCCGAACCGCGGGGGCGGCCACGGTGGAACTCGGCGGGTCCGAGGTCGTCCTCGGCGAGACGGAGCCGATCCGGTTCGAGACGGGGACGATCGTCGTCGTCGCCGTTCCACCGGGACCACCCGGCGTGGGCGACGTCGATGGCACACGCGACGAGACGAGCGCGGGATGGCCCTGTCCGGGCGTCCCAGCCGGAGTGAACGGCGAGGTGACGGTCGCCGAGGGCGCTTCGAGTGACCCTCCATGGAAAGACGACTGCGAGGGCGGATCGTCATAAAGCGGATCCGACAGCAACCGAGCGTCACCAGTCGTATCGCCCCCGGCGACCGGTGCCGTTTTGCGGGACGCGAACCGATATCCCGGTATGTTTCACGAGGTCGTTGATGACGGGCCGACGGACGATGGGACGGCGGCCGAGGCGTCGGTCCTGCTCGCATCGTTCAAGCGGCTGCTCACGGAGGCGGTCGACGAGGCCGGCGTTGAGGAACTCGCCGAGTCGACGGCGCTCGACTCGAACCGCGTCGCCGCCGCCGGGTCGGGAGAGGTGAAGTCGTTGACCGTCGACGAAGGCGCTGCGATACTCGCGGCGGCCCGGGGGGTCGACGTCGACGTCGTCGTTGGCGAGCTTCGCGATCACCTCCTTTTGGGCATGACGATGGCAGTGCTCGATGTCGACACCATCGCTGGAGCGATCGATGCAGATCTCACCGGACAGGAGGTCCAACAGGCGCTGGAGGGCCGCGCCGAGATGACTATCGCGGAGCTCGCGGAGGTGATGGCGGTGATCGAGGAGCGAAAGCCATGAAGATCGTCATCGTCGGCTGTGGCTACATCGGCATGGAGCTGGCCCGCCAGCTGGCCGCGGAGGGACACGAGGTGACTGGCGTCCGGCGCTCGCGGGCTGGGCTCGACGCGATCGAGTCGCTGCCATCGGCGAACGGCGGGACGATCCGTGCCGTCCGTGCGGACGTAACCGAGCCCGAGTCACTCGGTGCGTTGCCGGACGCGGAGGCGATCGTCTTCGCGGCCAGTTCCGGCGGGCGAGGGGCGTCGGCCGCCCGAACGGTCTACGTCGAGGGGCTTGCGGCGGTCATCGTCGAATATCGCGACCGTGAGGAGGTACCCGACCGGCTCGTCTACACCTCCTCGACGGGCGTGTACGGCGACCATGACGGCGCATGGGTCGACGAGTCGACGCCGATCGAGCCGACGACGGAGAAGACTCGCGTCCTCGCCGAGGCAGAACGGGTTGCGATCGAGGAGGCGGCCGACGCCGGGATCGACGGCACCGTGGCCCGGTTTGCCGGGCTGTACGGTCCGGATCGGTATCGGTTGGAGCGCTATCTCGATGGGCCGGTGACCGCCGGGTACCTGAACATGGTGCATCGCGATGACGCCGCCGGTTCGGTTCGGTACCTGCTCGAACGGGACGTCGCACGCGGTGAGCCGGTCGTCGTCGTCGACGATGAACCGGCCGAAAAGCACGCGTTCGCCGACTGGCTCGCCGACCAGTGTGGCGTCCCACGGCCGCCAAAGCGATCGAAAGCCGAGCGGATCGCCGCCGGCGACCTCTCCGAGCCCGCGAAGCGGCGGATCTTGACGAGCAAGCGGTGTAAAAACACGTTCCTTCGGGAGCTGGGCTACACGTTCGCCTTTCCCACGTTCCGGGAGGGCTACCGGGCCGCGATCGAGGCGTTTCGCGACCGTAGGGACTGAGACGGTCGGATCAAGGCGGATACGCACCCCGCCGAGCAGGGGGCGAAACCGACCCGGTTAGCACGAACCTTCTTGTGTCGTGGGCGATTCCGGGCGGGTGTATGTGGGTGCAAGCGACGGTCGGTGACGCGTTCGCCGAGGCCGAAGGATTCGTGCGAGCGAACCCCGAACTCACCGCCGCCGCGCTCGTCGCGCTGTTGGTGATCGCTGCGAGCACGTATGCGTTCATTCGTCTCCGGAGCGTTCCCGGGGTCAAATTCAGGCGGCTGCTCGCCGATCAGGACGAGATCGTCGTGTTGATGCACCCGAACCCGGACCCGGACGCGATGGCCGCCGCCGTCGGCGTCGCCTCGCTCGCCGAACAGGTCGACGTCGAGGCGACCGTGCAGTTTCCGGGACAGATCCGTCACCAAGAGAACCGAGCGTTCAGGACGGTTCTCGACCTCGAACTCGACCGGATCGGCCACGTGAGCGACCTCGCCGCGGAGTTCGTCGTCCTCGTCGATCACAACGAACCGCGTGGGTTCGGCGGGGCTGACGGCGTTCTCCCCGCAGCGGTCGTAGACCACCATCCCGGCGACGGGACGGGCGAGCACTTCACCGACGTCCGAACGGATTACGGGGCGACCGCCTCCATCGTCGCGGAGTATTTCAAGGAAAACGACGCGATACCGGTTCCACCGGACAAACATGCGAGCGAGACCGGCGGCGACTTCACGCTCTCGACGGAGGCCGCGACGGGGCTGTTGTACGGGATCCTCTCGGATACGAAGAACCTCACCGTCGGCGCGAGCGAGTCGGACTTCGCCGCCGCCGGCTACGTCTATCCCGGCGTCGACCAGGATCGGCTCGACCGGATCGCGAACCCCGCCGTCGACGCCGAGGTATTGGAAGTGAAGGCGCGGGCGATAGCCGGCAGACAGGTCGAGGGGTCGTTCGCGGTGGCGGACGTCGGCGGCGTGAACAACGTCGATGCGATCCCACAGGCCGCGGACGAGCTCATTCAACTGGAGGGGATAAGCGCGGTGGTGGTGCTCGGCGAGCGGGACGAGACGGTCCACCTGTCCGGTCGGTCGCGTGATGACCGTGTTCACATGGGAAACGCGCTCGAATCCGTGCTCGAAGAGTTCAAACACGGCGGCGGCGGCGGTCACGCACGGATGGGCGGAGGAACGGTCGAACCGCTGACTGACCCAACCAGCGAAGAGGAAGTCGAGCCGGTGGATCGCAACGCGTTGTGTGACGGTCTCTTCCGTGCAATGGCCGGCGACGTCTGAGTGCGGGGATCACGGCGAGGGTAAAATCGCGTGCTCACGACGACCCACAGCGTTATGTCCCGACCGGTTCAGACTCGAAGCATGGACAAACACACGTTCAAAACGGCTGGGTGGCCCGCGCTCGCCGGCGTCGGCGTGGGCTACGTGCTCGCGTGTGCGCTGATCCTCGTGGCGTTCTTTCTGGTCCCATACGTGATCGTCGCGGCGATATAACGGGGGAGGAAAAAGCTCGGCTCGTTGGGCGTCGCGCTCAGGCGAACGCCAGCGAGTCGTCGGTATCGGCCTCGGCGTCCTGCCGGAGCTTCTCGTAGGCCGCGAGGAAGTCGGCCATGGTCACTTCGGTCCGGTCGTCACGAATGGCAAACATCCCCGCTTCCGTACAGATCGCCTTGACGTCCGCGCCGGACGCGTCGGCGGCGAGCTCGGCGAGCTCCGCGAAGTCGACCTCGCCGGCGAGGTTCATCCGGCGGGTGTGAATCCGGAAGATGATCTCCCGGCCCGTCTCATCCGGCTTCGGTACCTCGATGAGACGGTCGAACCGGCCCGGACGAAGGATCGCGGGATCGAGCATATCGAAGCGGTTGGTGGCGGCGATGAGGCGGATATCCCCACGCTCGTCGAAGCCGTCCATCTCGCTGAGCAGCTGCATCATCGTCCGCTGCACCTCCGCGTCGCCGGAGGTCTTCGAGTCCGTCCGCTTCGAGGCGATGGCGTCGATCTCGTCGATAAAGATCACCGCGGGCTGGTTCTCACGGGCGACCTCGAAGAGGTCACGGACGAGCTTTGCCCCCTCGCCGATGAACTTGTGGACGAGCTCGGAGCCGGCCATCTTGATGAACGTCGCGTCGGTCTCGTTGGCGACGGCCTTCGCGAGCATCGTCTTTCCGGTACCCGGCGGGCCGTACAGCAGCACCCCGCTTGGCGGGTTGATGCCGACATCCTCGAACATCTCCGGGTGTTCGAGCGGCATCTCCACGGTCTCACGCACCTCCTGCATCTGCTCGTCGAGCCCACCGATGTCGGCGTAGGTGACGTCGGGGGAGTGCTCGACCTGCATGACGCGGGCGCGGACGTCGGTCTCTTTTTCGAGCTTTTTGACGACCGACAGCGAGTTGTTGACGGCGACACGGTCGTCCGGTTCGAGCCGCTCGCGCATCTCGTCTGTGATCTCCGTCAGCGCCTCTTGGTTGTTCCCGTGCTGTTTGATCACGGCACCGTCGTCGGTGATCTCCTGCACCGTGGCCACGAACAGCGGCGACTGTTTGAGCTTCTTGTTTTCGTGGGTGAGCCGCTCCAGTTTCTGCTGGTATTTGTTGTTCTCCGCGTTCGCATCGAGGAGCTTGTCACGCATCTCCTCGTTTTGCGATTCGAGAACCTCGAGCCGATCCTGTAACGACTCGATCTTCTCCCGTCTCGACGCCGACCCTTCCTCGTAGGGCATATCGACGTCGTCGACCGTATCACTCATTGCCCGCGTGTAGGTCGCTGGCGGATAAGAGGCTTCGGGTGCGGGCATTCACAGGTCAAGAACGTTGCGCTCTCGGCGGTGCTCGCGACCGCTCCGTCCCAATACCGGGATCCGAGAGTACCCGAACGACGGCGTGACCTGAGCGGAAGAACGGATTGGTTGATTACCACAGCGAATCAAAGTAGATAGCAAATATTATCTTCCAGCATTACTGAATGGAAGGTACACATGAGCACGACAGAGGCAGTTACCGCCGACGAAGAGGAGCCCACGGACCGCTGGGAGGCCGTTCGTGACCTCCCACCGAGCGCAAAGCTGGTCGCGAAGGTGCTCGATTACAACGAGACGTTGACCCAAAGCGAGATCGCCGAGGAAACCCTGCTGCCGCCTCGAACCGTCCGATATGCGCTCTCGCGCCTTGAGGATGAGGACGTCGTCAACGCACGGTTCTCCTTTGCGGACGCCAGAAAGCGACTCTACTCGCTCGCCGTCTGATCGGCGACGTTCCGTTCGCGGCCCCGAGCGATCGCTTATATCCCATGCCGAGCCCAGCGATCCCGTGGTTTCGACCGTCACCGTCAAGCGCGCATTGGCCGCGCTCGCGACACGCACAGACACCGCACGGCGACCCTACGCGGCCGTGATCGACGAAGCCGACACCGCGCGTGAGGACCTCCAACGGGCGGCCGGGTTCGTCGAGGCCGTTGGCTTGGATCGACTTGCGGAGGCGACCTCGAACGCCGAGCGTGATGGACGGGAGTCGCTGGCCGAACGGGGCGAGGACGCGCTCGAAGCGTATCGGCGATTCCAAGCGGTCGCCGCCGCCGGCGAGGGGAGGGACCACTTTCACCCCGGTCCCGGAACCACTAAAGCCGGCAGCGGCCAAGGGGCGAATCAATGACACGGGTGATCCACACCGGCGACACCCACATCGGGTATCAGCAGTACCATTCGCCGGTGCGACGGCAGGACTTCCTGGACGCCTTCGAGTCGGTGATCCGGGACGCGATCGATGACGACGTCGACGCCGTCGTGCACGCCGGCGACCTCTTTCACGACCGGCGACCCGACCTTCCGGACCTGCTTGGTACCATCTCGGCGCTTCGTCGGCTCGAACGCGCAGATGTCCCGTTTTTAGCCGTCGTCGGGAACCACGAATCCACCCGGGACGGGCAGTGGCTCGACCTCTTCGAGCGGTTGGGACTCGCCACGCGTCTCGGGGAGGAGCCGGTCGTCGTCGGTAACACGGCCTTTTACGGGCTCGACCACGTGCCCGTCTCGCGCCGCGACGAGTTGGAGTACGCCTACGAACCGCACGACGCCGAGTATGCCGCCCTCGTCGCACACGGCCTCTTCGAGCCCTTCGCGCACGCGGACTGGGACACCGAGACGGTACTGACCCGGAGCACCGTCGCCTTCGACGCGCTCCTGCTCGGGGACAACCACAAACCGGACCGGGCGAAGGTCGCCGGGACGTGGGTTACCTATCCCGGATCGACCGAGCGTGCGAGCGCGAGCGAACGCGAGGGACGCGGATACAACCTCGTGACGTTCGGCGGCAACGAAGCCGGCGACGAGGAGCGCGTCGACATCCGGCGACGGGCGCTTGAAACCCGCGAATTCGTGTTCATCACCGTCGAACTTCACGAAGGAGAAGGTGAATCACGTGCGCGCGATGAGGTGCGAGCGCACGACCTGACTGACGCGGTCGCGCTCGTCGAGATCGTCGGCGACGGCGAAACGGTCACGCCCGCGGCCATCGAGGAGGTCGCCGAGGACGAGGGTGCGCTCATCGCCCGCGTCACCGATCGCCGGGACATAGATACCGAAAGCGAGTTCGACGTGAGTTTTGCGGACCCGGAAGCCGCCGTCCGGGAACGGATCGACTCGATGGGGCTCTCCGAAGCCGCCCGGAGCATCGATGAGACGGTTCGAGACGCGGCCGTCGCCGACAGCAACGTCCGTCCGGCCGTCAACGACCGGATCGCGGAACTGATCGATGACCCCGGTGCGTTCACGCCAGCGGTCGACGAGGACGAAACGGCCGGTGACGGCGAGACGGAGCGAGAGGACGAGGCGGAGCGGCAAGATGAGACGGAGCGAGAGGACGAGGCGGAGCGGCAAGATGAGACGGAGCGAGAGGACGAGGCGGAGCGGCAAGATGAGACGGAGCGAGAGGAAGAGGCGGAGCGGGAGGACGAGACGGAGCGAGAGGACGAGACGGAGCGAGAGGACGAGACGGACGGCGACCTGGGCGACAGGGAGAGCGACCACGGAGGGGAACCGACCCCCCGCGACCAGCAGGTCTCGATGGAGGACTATCTATGAGGTTCGACCGCATCCGGCTGGTGAACTTCAAGCCCTATGGCGACGCCGACCTCCGGTTCACTGACGGCGTGACCGTCATCCACGGGCTCAACGGAAGCGGGAAGTCCTCGTTGCTTGAAGCGTGTTTTTTCGCACTCTATGGCTCGTCAGCGCTCGATGGGACCCTCGATGACGTCATCACGAACGGCGAGGAGGAGACGGCGGTCGACCTCTGGTTTACCCACGACGGGACTGCCTACCACATCGAACGACGGTTGAAACAGTACGACGGGCGGGTCGCACACGACTGTACGCTGGAAACCGTTGGAAGCGGCGACGGCGACACCGCCGCCCTCCGTGACGGCGCACGGGAGGTACGGGCGTTCGTGACCGAGTTGCTTCGGATGGATGCGGAGGCGTTCGTCAACTGCGCATACGTTCGACAGGGCGAGGTGAACGCGCTCATCAACGCGACCGCGGCACAGCGACAGGACATCATCGATGACCTGCTTCAACTCGGCACGCTGGAGGAGTATCGCGATCGCGCGGGAGAAGCGAGACTCGGCGTTGAGGACGTGTTGAACGCGAAGCAGGCCGTCCTCGATGAGAAGGAGCGACAGATAGCTGAACGGGAGGAACGGGACCTCCACGGGAAGCTGAACGGCTTGGAGAGCGATCTCGCGGAGGTCGAGTCGACGATCGAGCGCTATGAAACACAGAAGCGGAAGGCCGAGCGGACGCGGGAGGAGGCGGCGGCGACGCTCGCCGAGTCGGAGCAGAACCGCGAGGAGCTCGCGACGGTTGAGGCCGACATCGAGGAGATAACCGAGCGGATCCGGGAGGCGGAGCGTGAGCGCGATGAGCTCCGCACGAAGATCCGGGAGGCGCGTGAGCGGATCGAGGATCGGCGCTCCAGCATCGACGAGCCGATGGCGGACGCGGGGGTTGAGGCCGCAACGATGGAAGCGGTCGCGGCACGTCGAGAGGAACTCGATGCGGCGGAGGCAGACCTCCGTGAGGAGTTGAGCGACGTTCGTGTACGGGCGGAGGGGCTGCGGAACCAGGCGACGAACCTCGCCGCGAAAGCCGACGACCTGGACGGCACGGCCGAACAGGCGGCCGAGCGTGCGAAGCGGTTGGAATCGGAGGCCGAGACGGCGGAAGCGGCCGTCGAGGAGGGAGAATCCAGCATCGAGGAACTACAAGAGGAGGCCGCGGACCTCACGGAGCGCTTCGACGGAATCGATCTCGATCGTGGTGAGGCCGCGGACCGATACGAACGGCTCAGCGAGGACCGGATGGAAGCACGCGAGCGGATCGCGGAGCTGGAAGCCGAACGCAAGAACGCGAAGGAGCGGGTTCACGAGGTGAAGGCGCTACTCGATGCCGGGAAGTGTCCGGAATGTGGACAGTCAGTCGAGGGATCACCGCATGCACACGGTATCGAGGAGGACGAAGAACGCGTCGTGACGCTGGAGGCCGAGTTGTCCGACGCACGGGAGGAAGCGACGGCGATCGGGGAGCGGATCGAAACCGTTCGTGAACTCGTCGAGGCCGAAAAACGGCTCGCTGAGGTCGAAAGCCGCATCGAGACGATCGAATCACGGATGGCCGAAAAACGTGGGCTTGCGGAAAAAAAGCGTGCGGCAGCCGAAGAGGAGCGGGCGGACGCACAGGAGGCGGCCGAGCGTGCCGAAGAGACCCGCGAGGTGGCGCGTAAAAAGCGCGAGGAGGCGAGGGACGCCGCGGAGGAGGAACGATCAATAACGGAGCGGCTCGCGGATCTCGAGACGGTTCAGGGGCATGTCGATGCGGTTGAGACGGCGATCACGGCAATCGCCGACGCCGAGGAACGGATAGAGCGGTTACGGGAGCGGCGGGAGAGCGTTCGGGAACTCAACGATGAACGACGCGAGCGGCTCGCCGACCGCCGTGAGCGACGGGATGAGCTTCGCGAAGCGGTCGATGAGGAGGCAGTAAAGCGGGCAGAACGGGAGAAGCGGAAAGCCGAGGAGTATCTCGAGAAGGTCGAATCCGCGTTGGCGGTACGTGAGACGCGTCGGACCGAGTTACAAAACGCCATCGGAAGCGTTACCGGTGAGATCGAGGCGCTCGAAAGCCTTCGTTCGGAGCGTGAAGCGCTGTCTGAGACGGTCGAACGGCTCGAATCGCTCCATGGGGAAGCCACGGACTTGGAAGCCGCCTATGGCGACCTGCGAGCGGAGCTTCGCCAACGTAACGTCGCCGAGTTGGAGCGGATGCTCAACGAGACGTTCGAGCTCGTCTACGGCAACGACGCCTACTCACACATCGAATTGGACGGCGAGTATGCGCTTACGGTCTATCAAAAGGACGGCGAGGCGCTCGATCCCGAACAGCTCTCCGGGGGAGAGCGGGCGTTGTTCAACCTCTCGTTACGCTGTGCGATCTATCGGTTGCTCGTCGAGGGGATCGACGGGGCAGCCCCAACGCCGCCGCTCATCCTCGACGAGCCCACGGTCTTTCTCGACGCCGGCCACGTCTCCCGACTCGTCGACCTCGTGGAGGAGATGCGTGGGTTCGGCGTCCGACAGATAATCATCGTCAGCCACGACGACGAGTTGGTTGGTGCGGCCGACGAACTCGTCGTGGTCGATAAGGACCCACGGACCAACCGATCGACAGTCCGTCGTGAGGAGGTCGGACAGCCGGGGATCGCCGCGATGGTCGAGCGGTAGGTGAGGGGAGGGTGAGCGGTTGTGAGTGACATCCGGCTCACCGATACGCGTCGTACTCCTCGCCGTATAGGATGAAGTAGCCGACCCCGAGGAGGCCGATCGCGCTGGCCAGTCCGAACGCGACGGTCGGGCTGCCGGCGTAAGCGACCGAGCTTCCGGGGATCGAGAATCCGCCGTAGATCAGCCCGCCGAGCGCGGCACTGGGGATGACGATGGCGTTCCGAACGAGGTAGTACGAGCCCGAGACACGACCGCCGGTGTCGCGCTCGGCGGGACCGACGATCAGCGCTTTATGTGCGGGAAGGCCGGCAAAGCGGAGCCCCGAGAACGCAAAGAGCGCGATCACGAGCGGCGCGGTGGCCGCCGTATCGGCCGGGACGCTGATGAGCAGGATGGGGAAGGCGGCGTAGACGAAAAAGCCGGACGCGACGACCGGCTTGAGCCCGACGCGTTCGGCGATCCGGGCGGCGGGGGGCATCGTCACGAGCGCGACGAGCATCTCGATGGCGAGGAGGACGCCGAAGAGCACGGCCGGAGAGAGCGAAATCGGTCCGACGTCGAGGCTCACCGCGAGGTACTGGGTGATCACGATGACGAAGAAGACGTAGACCATCCCGTTCGCGAAGCGGACGAG
>PWGU01000146.1 GCA_003554605.1 Halorubrum sp. | reverse complement strand
GTTTGGCACGTCCCACTCCCACGTGAAATTGAAAAAGATCTGCTCGTCGTTGTACGCGATCTGGGTATCGAGCGGGATGACGAGATCCTTCATTACCCAGTCCGGCATCATCGTATCGATCGCGGTATAATCTGGGCGTTCGACTACATCATCGTCATCGTCATCATCATCCACGTCGTCGTCATCAGGTTCTTCGGGTTCTTCGGGTTCTCGCTGCTCCGGTTCCTCGAACAGCCCCAGACAGCCAGCAACCGCTACCGTCCCAGCGCCGGCGATCGCGCCGAGCAGTCGACGCCGATGCGTCTCGGAACTCCCCCGAGGCATCGTGAACTTCCCGTTCAGCTCCTCTTCTATCGCTGCCGCCTCCTCGTCGTCGAGTGGCAGCTCACGTTCATCCTTGTTACTCATCCCGGTTGAGAGTATGACACCTATGGGTATTTCAATATGTCTGGACTATACAGATGTTTATACCACGCCCGGTCGTGGCTGTACCCTACGAACGGCTGTGACGGGTGAGCCGCCACACAACGGACGACGAACTGCCCTACCACGTCCACATGGATCGCAGGGCATTGGAAGGCTCATCTCCGGTACTGGTATAAATACGTCCATAATGCAGCCGAGGATACGTGGTGACACGGGACAAAATTGTAGGTGTGATGTCACTCACTGACGACCCAAAGGTCGGCGCTGAGGGATGTAAGAATCGTACACAGACTCGCCGACGGCTGTTGGTCTCAGTTGGCGCAACCGGTGCGGTGGCCATCTCCGGCTGTTTGGGGATGTTCGAGGAGCCCGAAGAGCGCGAGGAGCCGGAAGAACAACCGCCCGAAGAGGACGACACGACCGACGATGAGGAGGAACCCAGTGACACGACAGACGACGTCTTTGAAGTCGAGTTCCTCGAGTTCGACACGGTCCTTGAGATCGATCAAGACCCCGATCAAACCCTGTTATACGAGGGGCTGGATGAAGGGTGGGACCTCCCGTACGCCTGTGAAGTGGGATCCTGTGGACAGTGTACCGCGCGCTACGACGGCGACGCAAACGACGTGATCCGCCACGACGGCAACGAGTACCTCGACGACGAACAGATCGAAGATGGCTGGTTCCTCACCTGTGTCGCCTATGCTGAGGACGACTTCGCGATGGAGACCAACGTCCATCCCGACGACGAATCCGAGACGTTCGAAGTCGAGTTCCTCGAGTTCGACACGGTTCTCGAAATCGATCAGGACCCGGAGCAAGCCCTGTTATACGACGGACTGGATGAGGGGTGGGACCTCCCGTACGCCTGTGAATCGGGAACCTGTGGACAGTGTACCGCGCGCTACGACGGCGACGCCAACGACGTGATCCGCCACGAGGGCAACGAGTACCTCGACGACGAGCAGATCGAGGACGGCTGGTTCCTGACGTGTGTCGGCTACGCCGAGGACGACTTCGCGATGGAGACCAACGTCCACCCCGACGACGAGGAATAAGCGCCCGCGTCGGGTCCGTCCCACGGTCTCCGTCCATTGGTCCAGTGATACGCGGTCGAGGTCAACTGACTCCTTCCGAATCCGGCCGCTCCCGTCGACGATCCCAGAGCACCAACAGTGCCGGAAGCACCACCAGCGTCGCCACCAGTGCGTAACCCGTGACGACCGCCGTCACGAAGCCGAACCGCTGCAACGAGGGAATGATCGTCAGCATCAATAGCCCGAAGCCGGCCATCGTCGTCACCCCGCTGGCGAGGACCGCCCCGCCGGTTTCGACCAGGGTCGATCGGAGGGCGTCCCGACGGCTACCTGCCCGGCGTTCTGTCACGAACCGATCGGTGAGATGGACCGTATAGTCGGTCCCGAGCCCGATAGCGATGGCGACGATCAGCGCGGTCTCGGCGTTGAACGGGATCGACAGCATCCACAGCGTCCCGAACAACCACGCGATGGCCAACAGCACGGGCAGCATCGCGACCATCCCCAGCGACCACGACCGATGGCGGAGCCGGAACACGCCAACCAACAGGGTCGTGATCACGCCGAGTGCGAGCAAAAAGGTCGTGAGAACCGTCTCGAGGATCGCCCGCTGCTCGACCGCCTCGACGACCGGCTCGCCCGTCGCCGTCGCCTGCAGGTTCGGGTCGTCATCGATCACCGCTGCCGTCGATCGGGCGTCCGCGTAGATCGTCTCGGCGTCGGCCGTTTCCTCGACCACGACCGTCAGCCGAAGCGCGTCGTACTCGCCGCCGTTGTCGCTCCCGGTGGTTCGATGGATCGTCCCGCTGGCTGCGGCCTCGTCGGCGGCGTAGACGGCATCGAACAGCGCGGTCAGGTCTCCGTCATCATCGGCATCTTCCGTGACACCGCGCTCGGAGGCGAGCGTGGCGACCGTCTCGTTCTCCGCGGCGACCCGCTCGATGGTCGTCAACGGGCTCTCGACGACCGGTCCGTCGGCCGCCGCCGCCGTCGTGGGCCGGCTCTCGGCGTGTGCGTGCGCCGCGTTGAGCGTCCGATCGACGGATCCGTCGGTGACGTTCCCCGTTATCAGTATCTCGACGGTCCGATCGGACGGCGACTCGAAGGTGGATTCGACGAACAGCGTTTGCTCGCGAAGTCCCGCCGACGCCGGCTGAAGCGGCTCCGGAAGCGACCCCATCCAATCGGCCCCTTCTTCGGGCAGAAAGTCCGTCCGATCGGTCGACGTCTCGACGGCGGTCGCACCCATCGCGCCGCCGGCGGCCACGAGGACGGCGAGCGCGACGACCAGTACCGGCCGGCGGCTTCCCACGGAGCCGCAGGCGACGAGCACTCGACGAACACGGTCGAGCGAACCGACCGTCGACGGGGGGTCCGTGCGCTCCGAGCGGCCGACGGTTTCATCCAGTTCGACGCGAAGCGCGGGAACGAACAACCCGAAGACGACGAACGCCGAGCCGATGCCGATCGCCGCGGCGATACCGAACTCACGCAGGATGCCGATGGGGCTGGCGATCCCGGCCAAAAACCCGGTTGCGGTCGTGAGCGTCGTCACCCCGATGGCGACCACCACGCCCGCGACCCCGACGGCCATCGCGGTTGCAGCCGGCCACGTCGGGTGGCGCTCGCGCTGTTCGCGATACCGCATGACGACGTGCAGCGAGTAGTCCACGCTCAGTCCGACCAACAGACACGGAACCGCGATCAGCAGCTGATTGAACGAGAGTCCCACCCAACTCATCGCCCCGACCAGCCAGACGAAGACGATCCCGATACCCACGGCCGCGAGCGCGACATCGAGCGGGTCCCGGTAGCTCAACGCCAACAAGCCGAGCACGACCAACACGATCAGCGGCCCGACGATCAGGAAGCTCTCGCCGGTCGCGTTCCCGCTCCGCTCAAGCACGAGCTGTTCGCCGAGGACGAACGAGTCGACGTCGGACCCGTCGAACCGTGCGTCGGCAGTCGACTCGATTGCCCGTTGGGCTGCAAGCAACTCCGCGTCGGTGGCGTCCTCGTCGTGGACGACGATTATCTGCTGTCCATTCGCGTGCTGACCTGCCTCGTAGTTCCGTGGGACCAGCGCGGAGACCGGCGGCTGGTCGGGCGGCGAGAGGTCGTCGCTCCTGAGCGCGACGCCGAGTGCGGCCTCGATCCCCTCGTCGGTCCGACCCTCCAGGGTTCGATGCTTGTCCTCGATGTCGGTCTCACCGCCGAGGGCGATCCGGGGGTCCGATGCCAGCGCGACCGCGTTGGCGACCCCGACCGTGGGCTGGGTCTCGGTGAGCGTCGCGTTGATCGCCGGATCGGATCGAAGGTCCGATTGAAGCCCGAGCGTCTCCAATAACACCGGTTTCGAGACGGTATCGGTCGACTCCGAGTGGATGACGACCTGTGAGACCGGACGCGTATCCCGCTCGAATCGCTCGTCTGTCAGTTCGAGGGCCTCGTGTTCCGGCGAACTCACGCCGAAGGTCGCCACCTCGAAGCCGCCGCCCGACCCAAAGTGGAGGCCGCCGCCGACCGCCACCGTCGCAACCACCAAGATGGCCATCAACAGCCGGCGTCGACGCTCGAACAGGACGGCTGCCCAGTTGGGTCGGTCGGCTGTGGATGGCGATGTCATGCGGGGTTGATGGACCGACGGTCGGACTCGACACTGAATATCTCCCCGAGCGGTATGTAAGCGGCACGCTCAACCTTCAGAGGAACGGGTTCGACCGACGAACGATCGGCGGGTACATAACACTACGCTTAGGTGAGTAGAACCGTATCACAATACTGTGACCTCCACTGACGCTCGCCCCGGCACGACAACCGAGTTCCGACGTGGCCGTCTCGGTCCCCACACCCCATCTGGGTGTCTACTGAGTCCCCGGAAACGGTGGAAACGAGCGACCACTTCACCTGTACGCTGAAATGGCGCTGCTGCTCACCGCCGCGCTCGTTGCCATCGTCCTCGTCGTGACCGGCGTAACGCTCGTTGCCCTCCTCGTCGGCTGTGTCGATCCCGACCGCCGGCGGACCATGCTGGGCGATCGATCGGCGCTGGTCGATCGGCTCGCCGCCATCGCCCCGTGGATAGGCGTGCTCGCGGCGATCCTCCTCGTAAATAAAGGATTACAGGGATACATCGTCGCCTTCTCGTACGCCTACGGCATCGACCCGACGGCGACCTTTTTCGCGATCGAGGGGAACGTCGTCGCGACCATCCAGGGGCTGTTCCCGTCGTGGGCGACGCTCTACTTCTCGGCGGTCTACGTGTTCGGCTACGCCGTCTTATTGACCTTTCCGCTGGTCGCATACGTATTCGCGTCTTCAGCGCGCCCCCTAAAGACGCTCGTGGCCGCATACAGCATCAACTACGCCGTCGCGGTCGTCTGCTACACCGCCGTTCGGGCCTACGGTCCCCGCACGTTCCACGAACAGTCGGGTTCGGCGGAGTCGGTAAGCCACGGACTCGTCGAGCTCTTCCCCGACATCGTCTATCTCACCTCGCTGGTTAACTCCCAGACGAACGTTTTTCCCTCGCTTCACACCTCGCTGTCGGTGACGGTCCTGGCGGTGGCCCTTTTGACACACGCCGAGTTCCCACGATGGACGCCGATCGCGGCCCTGCTCGCCGTGAGTATCGTCCTGTCGACGATGGCGCTCGGCATCCACTGGTTGATCGACGTGGTCGCCGGCGTCGGGTTGGCGGGGCTGAGCGTGGCGGGGGCCCAGCGGGTGGTCGCCCGCCGGGACGGGTCGCCGCCGATACCGCGGCCGACCGTCGACACCGACCGAGCCGCCGAAACCGACTGACGCGGGGATCGTGGTCGGTCGTCGCGCGAGGGAGGCCGCTCACTCGGGCGTCGCACGAATCACCGGCCGCGATGAGAACACCGGCTCGTGTTCATATCCCAACGTCGAGAGGAGTTCGCGGATCCCCGCGCCGTCGACGTGGACCTCACAGTAGATGACCCGGGGCTCGTAGGTGTCGATCGTCCGCTCCATCCCCCGGAGCACGTCGGCATCGGCACCCTCGGCGTCGATCTTGACGACGTCC
>PWGU01000141.1 GCA_003554605.1 Halorubrum sp. | reverse complement strand
TGATCCGTTCCGACCAGGCCAGGTCAGGTCAGGTTTGGTCAGATCAGGTCTGGTCAGGTCTAGTCAGATCAGGTTTGGTCAGATCAGGTCAGGTCAGGTCTAGTCAGATCAGGTCTGGTCACGTCAGGTCACTCGTGGGCGTCACGGGCGGCCGCATGCCACCGGCCGACGCGCTCGCGGTCGACCTCGAGGACGTCGGCGACGTGCTCGTAATCCGCGGTCGCGAGGCTCTTCACGGAGATGATCCCGGCCTCCGCGAGCAGGGCTTCGGCTCCGGCATCGCCGGTCTCCTCGCCGGTGTCGTCCGCAACGGCCGCGAGCGTCGACACCGGGGTCGGCTTCGATCGCTCCCGCCACGCGGCCTCCGCGGCGAGCGGATCCCCGCTCCCGTCGGCCGTCGCGGAGTCTCCGGTTCGCTCCGTCGCCGCCTCCCAGTCGCCGGCGCTCGCAGCGACCCACGCCGCCTCGGCGCGGCCCAACCCGCGGACCTGCGTCGAGCGCCGGTCGAGCCCCTCGCCCGCCTCGAAGGACCACGAGAGCGAGTGCTCACGGCGGATCTTCGCGGCGACGCCGGGGTTCACCCCAGCCTCAACGAGCTGTCGGTAGGAGACCCGCTTTTTCCGGATGTCGACCGCCGACAGCGACGAGGCCGCAAGCGTTTCCGCCGTCGCCTCGCCGACCCACCGTAGGCTCGTCGCGTCGGGGTCGTCGGATCCATCGGCGGGGTCGTCCGGGGACTCGTCCGCGTCGGCGTCTGCCATCGCTTCTCACCTGAAGGGAACACGGACCGGATACAAGAACGTTCCCCCGCCGGTGCTCGGCCGCGAGGGGCGGCTACGGTCCACACGACCGGATTGAACACACCCTTCCGCAAGGTTTACGCACCCACCCACGCCAGCGGTTCGCATGGACGAGTTGAGCGATATCGACGTCGTCGGCGTTGTCGGGGCGGGCACGATGGGCAACGGGATCGCCACGGCCGCGGCCGCCGCCGGCTACGAGGTGGTCATGCGCGACATCGAACGGGACTACGTCGATCGCGGCCTCGACGCCGTCGAGGACAGCCTGGACCGGCTCGCATCGAGCGATCGGCTCGAAGAGGAGCCGGAGACGGTCCGCGAGCGGGTCCGTGGGACGACGGTGCTTGGGGACCTCGCGGAGGCCGACCTCGTGATCGAGGCGATCGTCGAGGACCTTGACGTGAAACGCGAGGTGTTCGCCGAGTTGGATGAGATCGTCGACGACGGGGTCGTCCTCGCGAGCAACACCTCGACGCTCTCGATCACGACCATCGCCGCCGCGACCGACCGCGTGGGCGACGTGGTCGGGCTCCACTTCATGAACCCCGTACCGGTGATGAAAGGCGTCGAGGTCGTCGACGGCGAACGGACCCGCGAGACGGTCGTCGCGCTCGCACACGCCTTCGCGGAGGACCTCGGCAAGGAGACGTGGGAATCGGACGACAAGCCCGGCTTCGTCACCAACCGGATCCTCATGCCGTGGATCAACGAGGGCGTGCGCGCCTACGACGAGGGCGTCGCGACGAAAGCCGACATCGACCGCGGGATGACACTGGGCACCAACGTCCCGATGGGGCCGCTCGAACTCGCCGATCACATCGGACTGGACGTGGTGTTACACGCCAGTGAGACGTTACACGCGGAGCTCGGCGACCGATACAAACCCGCGTATCTCGTGAAACGGAAGGTCGAGGCGGGTGATTTGGGGAAAAAGACCGGACGGGGCTTTTATACGTACGACTGAGGCGGTGAACCGATAGTGGAGCGGTGCCGCGGCCGCGGACGGAGGGTGCGGCCGCTACAGCGTCTCCACCCACGCCCGCGCGAGCGTCGCGACGAGCACACAGATGACGACGCCGAGGATGCCGGTGACCAGCGACGCCGCGACGGTGCCGACGATGACGGCCGCGCCGCCGCCGTAGCGTCGGTTCCGGATCGAAACGGCGTCCGGCTCCGCCGGATTATCGGGGTCGGTTGTAGCGTTCCCGCGCGAGAGCGTGCCGTCGAGCCGAAGCGACTCCCGCGGGGCGGCGACGCTCACGACGCCGTAGGCGACGACGGCGGCGAAGACGAACGTCAACGCGATCGCTTGCACGTTCGGGGGGAGTCGCCGCGCCGACGTAACCCTTACCCACCGTGACCGCCAATCCGGGGCATATGAGCGACGAGCAGGAGGAACGCCGACACGAGTTCTCCGCCGGCCAGGGGGTCGACGCCGGCTACGACGAGTTCACGCTGGACCCGCCGGAGCTGTCCGTCGACCCGACGACGGTCGATCCGGTCGACTCGCGCGTACTCACCGACCTCCTCGACGAGCGGAACGTCGGCGCGGACGCCGTCGACGTCGACCAACTACTGGAGGTCGGCCTCGAATACATGGGGATCAACCGGTTCGAGGAGGCGACCGAGACGTTCGAGCGCGCCGCGCGCTTCGCGGAGGAGGACTCACTCGACGCACAGGAGGCGTGGACGAACAAGGGCGTCGCCCACGCCGAGTTGGGCGAGTACGACGAGGCGATCGGCGCGTATCAGGAGGCGCTGCGGATCGACGACGACTCCGAGCACGCCGCGACCGCGGAGACCAACCTCGCGTACGCGCTGTGGGAGTTCGGGCGGCACGAGCAGGCGCTCGAACACGCCGAACGCGCCGTCGAGATCGACCCCCGGTTCGCACAGGCGTGGTACAACCGCGGCTTCTTCCTCGTCGAGCGTGGCCTCGCCGAGGACGCCGTCAGCTGCTTCGACAACGCGCTCCGGCTCGGGTTCCGAAACGCCGAGGTGTTAGAGGAGAAGGCGCGGGCGTTAGAGGAGATGGGCGAACACGAGCAGGCCGAGGAAGTCGCCGAACGCGCCGAGGCGGAGCGGCGGGAACAGGAGGCGGCGCTGGTGAACGAACACGCCGGCAACGCCGGTGGAACCGGCGAGCCGGGGGCCACCCCGCCGGCGCGCGAGCTGCAGGGGGAGGGCCCCGAGGGCTTTTAACTCATGTTGCTGCGCGAGCGGGAGACGAACGAGGGGCTTCTCGTCTCCGTCTGTGATCCCGACTGTCTCGGCGAGACGTTCGAGAACGGCCGGGCGACCATCACGGTCTCCGAATCCTTCTATGCCGGCGAGGACGCCGTCGAGGCGACACGCGAGGAGGTCGTCGCTGGGCTCCAACGTGCGCAGGTGGCGAACATCGTCGGCGAGGAGGCGGTCGGCGTCGCCGTCGACGCGGGGCTCGTCGACGAGGAGACGGTCCTCGAATTCGACGGGACGCGCCACGCACAGTTGCTCTGGCTCTGATTCGCCGCTCGCCGGGGGTCCAATCCCATCACGCAACGTTTTTATACGCCGTACCGGCACGTATGAGGTAATGAGCGCGTGGACTCGTCGCGTCGCCGCCCTTTTCCGAGAGCGACGAGTCGTTCGAGCGCGACGAGTCGTCCGACCGCGACGGGATTCCGGCGCGGCGCGACGACGGCCCCCCATGGGCCACTAACATCATCCTCGTCGCGTTCGCGCCGTTTCGTCCCGAAGAGTCACGACGCCGTCCGGGATTCCGGGCGGGGAGCGTCCGCTCCGCAATTTTCTTTCGAAATCTAAACCGCTGAATTTAATACCCTGAACGGGTTCTACTCCGATAATGGCGAAAGCAGCACTCGCGTTCAGCGGGGGACTTGATACGACCGTCTGCGTGCCGATCTTGAAAGAGGAGTACGGCTACGACGAGGTCATCGGCGTCAACGTCGACGTCGGCCAGCCGACCGAGGAGTTCGACGAGGCCGAGGAGACCGCGGAGGCGCTGGGGCTCGAACTCCACGTCGTCGACGCGAAAGAAGAGTTTGCGAACCTCTGTTTCGACGCCGTGAAGGCGAACGCGACGTACCAGGGCTACCCGCTCGGGACCGCGCTGGCCCGTCCGGTGATCGCCGAGGCGATCCTCGGGGTCGCGGAGGCGGAGGGGTGCGATGCGGTCGCTCACGGCTGTACGGGGAAGGGCAACGACCAGCTCCGCTTCGAGACGGTCTGGCGTGGCTCCGACCTCGAAGTGATCGCGCCCGTCCGCGAACTCGGGCTCACCCGCGAATGGGAGATCGAGTACGCCGCCGAGAAGGACCTGCCCGTCGAGACGGGCGACGGCGGCGTCTGGTCGATCGACGAGAACATCTGGTCGCGCGCGGTCGAGGGCGGGAAACTCGAGAACCCGAACTACGTCCCCCCGGAGGACATTTATAAGTGGACCGCCGAGCCGTCGGGCGAAACGACCATCGAGATCACCTTCGAGGCGGGCGTCCCCGTCGCCGTCGACGGCGAGGAGATGGACCCCGTCCCGCTCATTCAGCATCTCAACGAGTACGCGGGCGAGTACGGCGTCGGCCGCACGGACGTGATGGAGGACCGCATGCTCGGGCTGAAGGTCCGCGAGAACTACGAGCACCCGGCCGCCACGGTCCTGCTCACCGCCCACAGCGCCTTGGAGGACCTCGTGCTCACGAAAAACGAGCGTTCCTTTAAAAAGGGGATCGAACAGGAGTGGTCCGAGAAGGCCTATCAGGGGCTCGTCTTCGCGCCCCTCGTCGACGCGCTGGACGCGTTCATCGACGAGACCCAGGACGTCGTAACGGGGACGGCGACCGTGAGCGTCGCCGGCGGCAACTGCCGCGTCGTCGCCCGCGACTCCGAGTACGCGGTCTACTCCGAGGAGATGGCCTCGTTCAACACCGCGGACGTCGCCGGCATCGCCCAGGACGACGCGACCGGCGTCGCGAAGTACCACGGCCTGCAGGAACGCCTCGCGAACTCCGTAAAGGCGGGCGTCTCGAAGCCGGAGCTCGCGACGGACGGCAGCGGGAACGAAACCGACGACGCCCAAGAGTAGACCGATGACCGGCGACGACCCCGAGACGGCGATCCGACGCGACCGCTTCAGCGGCGGCCCGGCCCGCGGGTTCCTGTCGAGCCTCGCGGCCGACGCGGCGATCTTCGAGGCCGACCTCGCGGTCGACCGCGCCCATGTGGTGATGCTCGCGGAACAGGGGATAATCGGGGAGGAGGTCGCCGGCGAGATCCTCGCAGCCCTCGCGGAGGTGGAGGCGGCCGGCCACGCCGACTTACCCGACGGCGAGGACGTCCATGAGGCGATCGAGACGGCCGTGATCGAGCGCGTCGGCCCCGACGGCGGGCGGATGCACACGGCCCGCTCGCGCAACGACGAGGTCGCCGCCTGTATCCGCTATCGGCTTCGCGGGGACGTGTTGGCGGCGATCGAGGCGACGATCGCGCTGCGCGAGTCGCTTGCGGCGGTCGCCACCGAGCACGTCGAGACCCTCATGCCGGGATACACCCACCTCCAGCCGGCCCAGCCGACCACGGTCGGGCATTACCTCGCCTCCTACGAGGGGGCGATCGCTCGCGACACGGGGCGACTCCTCGACGCCTACGACCGGATCAACCGCTCGCCGCTCGGGGCGGCCGCGTTCGCGGGGACGCCCTTCGATGTCGACCGCGACCGCACGGCCGAGTTGCTCGGGTTCGACGGGACGGTCCGGAACTCGATGGACGCCTCCTCCGCGCGCGACTTCCTCGCGGAGACGGCGAACGCGTTCGCGACGCTCGCGACGACGCTCTCGGGGCTCGCAGAGGACCTGATCCTCTTCGCGAACAAGGGCTATCTGACGCTCTCGGACGACTACTCCTCGACCTCCTCGATCATGCCACAGAAGAAGAACCCCGACACACTGGAGTTGACCCGCGGGGTCGCCGGCGACGCGATCGGGGAGGCGACGGGGACCTTAAGCCTCTTAAAAGGGCTCCCCCGGGCGTACAACCGTGACCTCCAGCGCGCTCACGCGGGCGTGTTCGAGATCGCGGGCGACGTGACGGAGGCAACGGGGATCGCCGCCGGCGCGGTCACGACGGCGACGTGGAACGCCGAGGCGCTCACGACGGCGGCCGGCGAGGGGTTCTCGACGGCGACGGGCGTGGCCGACCTGCTCGCGATGGCGGGGCTTCCCTTCCGGACGGCACACGAGATCGTCGCCGCGGCGGCACCCACGGTCGAGGACGGGATGGAACCGGCGGAGGCGGCCGCGATCATCGACGAGGCCGCACGTGAGGTCCTGGACGAACCACTCGCGTCGTACGTGGATCCCGCCGACGTCGAGGCGGCGCTCGATCCGGCCGAGAGCGTCGCGGAGCGCGACTCCGCCGGTGGGCCGGCACCGGCCGCCGTCGAGGCGGCGCTGTCGGAGGCGACGGGGGAGCTCGCGGCGGATGTCGAGGCGCTCACGAACCGCCGTGAGACGCTCTCGACGGCCACGGAACTCCTCGAAGCGGAGGTGGCAGCGCGTGTGTGAGGCGCCGATGAACTAATGATACGAAATCAG
Source organism: Halorubrum sp. (assembly GCA_003554605.1). GTDB lineage: Archaea > Halobacteriota > Halobacteria > Halobacteriales > Haloferacaceae > Halorubrum. The sequence continues at coordinate 15,389 of PWGU01000141.1, read as the reverse complement.
ACATACTGATTCGCAATATTTGCTCTCAGACGCATTCTACGCCGTTAAAGGCATTTTTAGAACATGACTATTTTAATATACTTTCGATGCTTTTATACGCATGTGGGTGTGAGTGGTGAGTACAATGACGAACGACACCGATGCGCTGATCGCGGAGGACCCCATCACGGGCGAGGAGATCGAGCTGCCGGCCGATGTCGAGGTCGGCGAGATCATCGACAGCCCCGTCACGGGCGCGGAGCTCGAGGTCATCTCGCTCGATCCCCTCGTGTTGGAGGAGGCACCCGAACTCGAGGAGGACTGGGGCGAGTAGATGACGACGACGGGCACGGAGTGGTGTGTATGAACCCAACAACGGAGCCGCAGCGATGAAGGTCGGTATCCTCTACTCGCGGATCCGCCGCGACGAGAAGCTGCTGCTCGCGGAGCTTCGCGAGCGCGGCCACGAGGTCGAGAAGATCGACGTCCGGAAGGCCCGATTCGGGCTGGAGGAGACGACGGCGGCCGTCGGGGACCTCGACATCGTCCTCGACCGCTGTCTGGCGACGAGCCGCTCGCTCTACGCGACGGAGTTCCTCGCATCCTACGGCGTGCCCGTGGTGAACAGCCCCGAGACGGCCACGATATGTGCCGACAAGGTGAAGAACTCGCTGGCGCTCGCGGACGCGGGCGTGCCGACACCGAGGACCGAGGTCGCGTTCACGACGGACGCCGCCCTCGAGATCATCGAGGCGTTCGGCTACCCGTGCGTGCTCAAGCCCGTCGTCGGATCGTGGGGGCGACTGATGGCAAAGATCGATTCCCGGAACGCCGCGGAGGCGATCCTCGAACACAAAGCGACGCTCGGGCACTACCAGCACAAGATCTTCTACGTTCAGGAGTTCGTCGAGAAGCCCGGCCGCGACATCCGCGTCGTCGCCGTTGACGGCGAGCCGATCGCCGCGATGACACGCACGTCCGACCACTGGTTGACGAACGCCGCGAAGGGCGGGAAGACGGCCGAGTTCGAGATCACCGATAACGTTCGCGAGCTGGTCGAACGCGCCTCCGAGGCGGTCGGCGGCGGCCTCCTCGGGATCGACCTCATGGAGGTCGGTGGCGCGGACTCGGGCAGCTACACCGTCCACGAGGTGAACCACACCGTCGAGTTCAAGGCGTTGAACGACGCGGTGGCGACGGACGTGCCGGCCGTGGTCGTCGACTGGCTGGAGGCGACCGCCGAGGGGTACGCGGAGGGAACTTAAAAGATATGAGCGAGAACGCGACACTGACGGACGGCGGGACGAGCGAGGAGACCTACACGGCGAGCGTCGTGGGCGGCACCGGCTTTACCGGCGGCGAGCTACTGCGGCTGCTCGCGGGCCACCCGAACTTCGAGGTCGTGCAGGCGACCTCCCGCTCGAACGCGAACAAAACGGTCGGCCGGGCACATCCGAACCTGCGCGATCTGGACCTGCGCTTCTCGGAACCCGACGATCTCGAATCCGTCGACGTGCTCTTCGCGGCGACGCCCCACGGCGTCTCGATGGAGGCGATAGACGGGTTCTTCGAGGCCGCGGACACGGTCGTCGACCTCTCGGCCGACTTCCGGCTTCCCGACGCGGCGGGCTATGACGAATGGTACGACGGGCACGTCTCCCCGGAGTACCTCGACCGTGCCGAGTACGCGCTCCCGGAACTCAACCGCGAAAACCTCTCGGGGGCCGAACTGATCGCCAGCGGCGGCTGCAACGCGACCGCGACGATCCTCGGGTTGAAACCCCTCGTCGACGAGGGCGTGCTCGGCCCCAAAACCGGCGAGGTCGTCGTCGACGTGAAGGTCGGCTCCTCCGAAGGTGGGGCCGGCGGCGGCGCGGCCTCCTCACACCCGGAGCGCTCCGGCGTCGTCCGACCGTACGCCCCGACCGGCCACAGACACGAAGCGGAGATCGAGGCCTACCTCGGGCTCTCAGTCTCCTTCACCGTTCACGCGGTCGACATGGTCCGTGGCGCGAGCGCGACCTGCCACGTCTTCCCGGAGGAGCCCGTCTCGAAACGGGATCTCTGGGGCGCATACCGCGGGGCCTACGCCGACGAGCCGTTCATGCGGATCGTCTCCGGCGGCGGCGGCGTCTACCGGTACCCCGAGCCGAAGGCGGTCGCCGGCACGAACCACGGCGAGGTCGGCTTCGAACTCGACCCCGGAAACCGACGGATCGTCGTCTTCTCGGCCATCGATAACATGATGAAGGGATCGGCCGGGCAGGCCGTCCACGCGACCAACGTCGCGCTCGGCCTCCCGGAGACGGCCGGGCTCGAATTCGGCGGGCTTCACCCGGTGGGGTCGCCATGAGCGGAGCGAGCGGCGGCAGCGGCGTGGATTCCCCACCCGTCGTCGTGAAGATCGGCGGCGCGAAGGCGGTCGATCCGGCCGGCGCGGTCGGCGACGTCGCCGACCTCGTCGCCGACGGGCGGCACGTCGTGGTCGTCCACGGCGGCTCGACCGTCGTCGACGAGACGATCACACGGCTCGGGATGGAGCCGGAGTACGTCGAATCGGCCTCGGGCGTCACCGGCCGGTTCACCGACGCCGAGACGATGGAGGCGTTCACGATGGCGATGGCCGGCAAACTCAACACCGAGTTGACCGCGCTGTTCCGGTCGGCGGGCGTCGACGCGGTCGGGCTGAGCGGCGTCGACGGCGGCCTGCTCTCGGGCCCACGAAAGTCGGCCGTCCGCGTCGTCGAGGACGGCAAAAAGAAGATCCGCCGCGGGGAACACTCCGGGCGGATCGAATCGGTGAACGCCGACCTCCTCGACGGGCTGTTGGCTGACGGCTATACGCCGGTCTGTTCGCCCCCGATGGCGGGCGAGGAGTCCGACGGCACGTTCACGCCAGTCAACACGGACGCCGATCGCGCGGCGGCGGCCGTCGCCGGCGCGCTCGGTGCCGAACTCGTCCTGTTGACCGACGTCGCCGGCGTCTATGCCGATCCCGACGATCCGGGGACGCTGATCGAGTCCGCGGCGACCGCTGCGGAATTTGAGGCGGTGAAATCGGCCGCGGAAGGCTTCATGGGCAAGAAGGTGATGGCCGCACGGGAGGCGCTAACGGAGGGCGCACCCCGCGTTATCGTCGCCGACGCCAACGTGGAGAATCCGATCGTCTCCGCGCTCGACGGCACGGGAACGACCATCGAGCGTGCTGCCGTGGTGGAGGACGGAGCGAGTGGAGCGGACGGAGAAAATGGAGCGGACGAGGATGCCGAAGCGAAGGCGGAGGTGGACGGATGAGCGGTTTCGTCTTCTCCGAGAAACCGATCGAGATCGTCAGCGGCGACGGCGTCTATCTGACGGACGCGAACGGGAACGAGTACCTCGATTTCGGCGCGAGCTATGCGTGCACGCCGGTCGGCCACTGTCATCCGGAGGTCGTCGACGCGGCGACGAGCCAGCTGGAGGAGCTGATCTACGTACAAGCCTCCTATCCGCACGCCGCACGCACGGCGCTCTATGAGCAGCTGGCCGAAACCGGCCCGGTCGACATCGATCACGTCTGGCTCTGTAACTCCGGCACGGAGGCGAACGAGGCGGCGTTGAAGTTCGCGCGGTCCGCGACGGGCCGTGAGAAGATCATCGCCACGACGCAGGGCTTCCACGGCCGGACGATGGGCGCGCTGGCGACTACCTGGAAACAGAAGTATAAAAAGGACTTCGAGCCACTCGCCGGCGGCGTGGAGTTCGTCCCCTACGGCGACGCCGAGGCGATGCGCGAGGCCATTGACGAGGAGACCGCCGCCGTGATCCTCGAACCGCTACAGGGGGAAGGCGGGATCAACCCGGTTCCGACCGAGTACCTCCAGACGGTCCGCGTCGCGACCGCGACGAACGGCGCGGCGATGATCCTCGATGAGATCCAGACCGGGCTCGGACGGACCGGGTCGATGTGGGCGGCGGAGACCCACGACGTGGTCCCGGACATCCTCACGACCGCGAAGGGCCTCGGGAGCGGCCTGCCGATCGGGGCGACGCTCTGTCGTGGCTGGATAGCGGAGAACGCCGGCGACCACGGGTCAACGTTCTCCGGCGGCCCCGTCGTCTCGGCGGCGGCCGGCGCGACCCTCGACGTGATCGAACGCGAGGACCTCGCGGCGAACGCGGCCGAGGTTGGGAACTACCTTCGCGAGGAGGCGGAGCGTCGCCTCGGCGACGACATCCGCGAGGTGCGCGGGTCCGGGTTGATGATCGGCATCGAGGTGAAACGTGGGTCCAATCGGCTGCTCCGTGACCTCGCGCTCAACCACGGGATCCTCGCGCTGCCGGCAGGGAGGACGGTGTTGCGACTGTTGCCGCCGCTCACCGTGACCCACGAGCACGCAGACGAAGTTCTCGATGCGATCGAGGAGGCGATCGGATGACCGCCGCACCGGAGGGAGCCGGACGGGCGGACGACACGGCAGCCGATCCCGGCGTGACGGACGTTCTCGCCGGCGGCGGCTATCCGAAAGCCTGTGACACGGCGGGGCGAAAGCTCCTGTATGACCTCGTTTCGATCCCCTCGCCATCCGGTGAAGAGACGGCCGCGGCCAAGCGGTTGGTCGACTTCTTCGAGGTGAACGGACGGGAAGCGTGGATCGACGAGGCCGGCAACGTTCGCGCCCCCGCCAACGACGCCGTCCTCCTCACCTCACACATCGACACCGTCCCCGGCGATATCCCGGTGGAAGTGCGCCCGGCGCCGCCGAAGGGGGAAGTCGAGGGGACGACGGGCGTGCGGGTCGGCGAGCCCGGTGAACCCGTCCTGTGGGGCCGTGGTTCCGTCGACGCGACCGGGCCACTGGCCGCGTTGGCGGTCGCCGCGGTGAAGACCGGGACCTCGTTCGCGGGCGTCGTCCGCGAGGAGGTCGACTCGGGCGGGGCACGACACCTGATCGCCGACCGCGACGCGCCGGAGGCAGTGATAAACGGCGAGCCGTCCGGGTGGGCAGGGATCACGCTCGGCTACCGCGGTTTGCTTGAGGGCACGTACGTGAACACGAGCGAGTCGGGCCACTCCTCCCGCCCGGAGCCGAACGCGATCCAACACGCGATCGACTGGTGGCACGGCGTCGAGGAGACGTTCACGCCGGAAGATCCGGACACCGCGGTCTTCGATCAGGTGACGACGAAGCCCATCTCGATCGACGGCGGATTGAGCGACGACGGACTGGCCGTCGAGGCGACGATGGAGGTCCAGCTCCGCGTGCCACCCAGCCGTCCCGTCGACGAGATACACGAACTCGCGGAGGCGGAGCTCACGACGGGATCAGTCCACTGGGGCGAGCCGATGCCGCCCGTGATGGAGAGTCCTCGCACGGACCTCGCACGCGCGTTCCGCGTCGCGATCCGCCGTGAGGGTGGTGACGTTCGCCTGCTCCGGAAGACCGGAACGAGCGATATGAACCTCTTTGCGGCCGCCTGGGACTGTCCGATGGTCACATACGGTCCCGGAAACTCGGAGTTGGATCACGCCCCCGATGAACGGCTCCCGCTATCGGACCTCGACCACGCGATCGCCGTGTTGACAGACGTCTGCATGACGCGGCTGGAGAACTGAAACAATGGCACTCGAAACGGACAACTTCCTCGATATCGACGACGTAACGCCCGCGGAACTCGACGCGTTGCTCTCGCGCGCCGCCGCGATGAAAGACGGGACCGATGAGTCACGATTGACCGATACGACACTCGGGATGATCTTCGAGAAACCATCGACACGAACGCGGGTCTCCTTCGAGACGGGAATGACCCGCCTTGGCGGGCACGCGATGTTTCTCGGGCCCGATGACATCCAGCTCGGACACGGCGAGCCGCTCAGGGACACCGGCCGGGTGCTGGGCCGCTACGTCGACGTGGTGATGGCACGGCTGTTCGATCACACGGACGCCGAGACGCTCGCGGAATACGCCGACTGCCCGGTGATAAACGGGCTCACCGATGACGCCCACCCCTGTCAGACGCTCGCCGACCTGCTCACGATCCGCGAGACGGTTGGCGAGGACGCACACGTCGCGTGGATCGGCGACGGCAACAACGTCGGCCAGTCGTTCGTCGTCGGCGCGGCAATGGCCGGGATCGACGTCTCGGTCGCGACACCCGCGGAGTACGGAATGGACCCGAGCGTCTTCGAGCGTGCGGCGACTTTCGGTGCGGAGATCGAGCCGACGACGGATCCGGAAGCCGCCATCGAGGGCGCGGACATCATCTACACCGACGTCTGGGTCTCGATGGGCCAGGAGGACCAGCGCGCGGAGAAGCTCTCTGCCTTCGATGGGTTTCAGGTAAACCACGAGTTGCTCTCCGGAACGGACGCGAGGGTGATGCACTGTCTTCCCGCCCACCGCGGCGAGGAGATCACGGACGACGTGATGGAGTCGGATCGGGTGCTCGTCTGGGACCAGGCGGAAAACCGGATGCACGCACAGAACGCGCTGCTCGTCGAGCTGCTCGCGGACGCGTAGGCGACAATCGGGTGCCGATTTTGCGGTGAGCGGATCTTGGCCATCAGGGCAGTCGCTCGGCGTGTTCGACAACGACACGACCCAGCGTTTCAGTCCTCCGCCTGAGGTCTTCATCGGCGATTTCGCCGTCGCACACGACGCTGGAGGCCCCACGAATACCGACCTCGTGTGGGACGACCCACGCGTGGACGTTCCGGAAGGTGGACCGGAGATGTTCGAGTGCCGCCCCGTATGAGCCACCACCGGCCGTCACGAGGAGTCCGACGGCGGTATATTCGTACTCCTCCGAGCCACAGAAGTCGTGGAAGTTCTTGAACGTCGATGAGAACGAGCCACGATACACCGGCGAGCCAGCGATCACCCCGTCGGCCTCACGAACGAGCCGTTTCAGGTGCTCGCTGTCTCCCTGTTCGTCCTCGCTGGGGTGGTACAACGGTAAGTCGACGCCACCGAGGTCGATCAAGTCGGTGTCCGCACCGGCATCCGCAGCGGCATCGAGCGCGACGCGAATCGCTGCTCGCGTCGTGCTGGAGTCCCGACGGCTGCCGGAGATAGCGACGATTCTGGTCATACCCGGATTCCGCGACGGGTGCGGAAAAACGATCTGAGACGGATCGGGAGGGTCCTATGGGGAAAGTGGCGAACAGGCGGCGCGTTCTCGATACCCACGACGGCGCGCCGCACACCCGCCTCGACCGACGTGGAGCCCTCCTCAACGCACGGGGAGTCTGGTTCGGAATGGTATATAAGCGGGAGGGGAAATTGGCGGAGCGGTAGCACGCAAAGGGGGCGTCGCAACCGACGACGACACGGCTGGTCGGGAGAAAGAGAAAGAACGTGGGTCCGGGCGGCCGCTTACGCGATCTTCTCGTACTGCTCGGAGAGCTTCTCGGCCGCCGCATCGAGCAGATCGGCCTCGTAGTCGTCGAGTTCCCACTCGATGATCTCCTCAACGCCGTTGGAGCCGAGTTTGGCCGGAACGCCGATCGCGGTGTCGTCGTAGCCGTATTCACCGTCGAGGACGACGGAACAGGGGAGCACCTCGCCGGTGTCGTTCAGGATGGCTTCGACGGTGTGGGCGACGCCCGTCGCTGGGCCCCACTGGGTCGCGCCCTTGCGGCTAATGACGTCCATCGCGGACTCCGTGAGGTCGTCGAGGATCTCCGCTTTTTCGGCCTCGTCGAACTCGGGATCGCGGCCGTTCACGCGGACCTTCGAGAAGACCGGCGCCTGTGCGTCGCCGTGTTCGCCGAGTATCGTCGCCTCGACGTTCCGAACCGGCGCGTCGAAGCGCTCGGAGAGGACGTAGCGGAAGCGCGCGGAGTCGAGACGGCCGCCGAAGCCGACGACCTGATGGCGGTCGCGATCGCCGGCCTCGTAGAGGTGTCGGTTGAGCAGGTCGACCGGGTTCGAGGTGGTGACGGTGACGAAGTCGTCGTTGTATTCGGCGAGTTGGGAGCCGATGTCCTCCATGATCGGCGCGTTGTCGCCGGCCAGATCGATCCGGGTCTGTCCCTCTTGCCTGGGGATCCCCGCCGTGATCACGACGACGTCGGACCCGGCGGTATCGGCGTAGTCGCCCTGTCTGACCGTCGTATTTGAGTCGTAGGCGACGCCGTGGTTCGTGTCCGCCGCCTGTCCGATCGTCGTCTCCCGCTGGTCGGGGATGTCGACGAAGACGAGCTCATCCACGACGTCACGCAGTGCGAGGTTGTAGCCGGCCGCGGCACCGACGGTGCCGGCGGCGCCGACGACGCTAACTTTCGTCATACAACGTGAAAACGCGGCCGGCCGCCGAGTAAACGTTTCGGAACGCCGGGTATCGTGTCCCGTTCGTCGGCAAGAGGGTTCGTCATCCGTCGAAGAGCTTGTGGACGTTCGGGGCGGTCCACGTCGCGAAACGCATAACTGCGGGCGCTCCCCACCGATAGCCGTGCCGACGTTCCGATACCCGTGTCCCGGCTGCCGGACGACCAACAGCCTCCACGATGCCGAGTGCGAGTTCGAGGGGGTGAGCTGGCCCACCATCGAGAAGGCCTACACGGACCTGCTGGCCGTGTTAACCCGCCGACCCGATGGGATGAGCGAGCCGGCGCTTCGGTCGGCGGTAGACGACGATTGGGGCGGGCTTTATAAGGCGGCGCTCGGGGTGCTCGAACGCGAAAAGCGGGTGCTTCGCGAGGATGACGTTCTCCGGCTGTTGACCGCCGCGGAGTTCAAAGAGTTCGTCTCGGAGCCGACGAGCGAACCCATGCGGACCGTCTATACCCACGGCTCCGTACCCGGCTGTCACGACAACGCGGTCTTCGCGATGATCGCGTGGTACGAGATGGTCGGGTTCTCATGGCCCGAGACGAAAGAGAACGTCGTCGAGTGGCTCCACAGCTCCGGCGCGTGGGACCGCGGCGGGTTCGAGGAGTCGACCCCGGAGGAACTCGTCGAGCGCAAGCGACACGTCTACGAGGAGGGGTACGGCTGGAAGGAGAAGGGCCAGGCCGCAAAGCGGGTCATCGAGCGGTATCGGTGAGCAGTTTCTGACGAGGGGATGGTCGGACACGACGAATGGAGAGCCGGGAGCGACGCGGTCATCAACGTATGCTTCCGACACAGGGTTGGAGCAGAAGTAGATCGCGGGCGATCCGCAACGGACGATCAGTCGCTCTGGATCCGTGGAGCCAGCATAAACGTCACCTGGCCGAGCCCCTCGCCGAACCCGTAGTGGAGTTTGACCGGGAACTCCTCGCCGAGTTCGACGGTCACCTCCGCGTCCGCGGGTATCGCCTTGTTCATGTCCTTGAGGTAATCGAGCGAGAAGAGCGAATCGGCGGGACCGGGCGAGAACGCGATGAGGTCCTCACGCGTCAGCTTCAGGTCGACGTCGTCGGTGTCGCCCTCCGCCTCGATATAAAAGGACTCCTCGTTCTCGTCCACGCGAAGACGGATGTGGTCGCTCACCATGTCCGCGGCCTTCACGCCGCGGTTCAGCTGTGCGCCCTCGACGACGACCTCCGCGGGGAGGTCGAGCTCCGGGATGTCCGGCTCCTGACGGATCGAGTCCGGATCGATGAGCGCGAGCGTGTACGAGAGGCCGTCGATCTCGATGTGCAGCTTCCGGGTCTCCTCGTCAAGTTCGAGATGGACGAGGTCACCGGAGGCGGCCATGCCGGCGATGTCTTCCAGACGGGCGAGGTTGACGCCGATTACGCCACCGTCGGCGCTGTACGACTCGAACGCGGCGGCCTCAAGCGTGAGGTCGACCATCCCGACGTTGGCGGGGTCTACGGCACGGATGGAGAGCTCCTCCTCGTTCAAGCGGATCTTACACTCGTCGACCAGCACGCTCACCGAGTCGAGCGCGTCCTGTAGCGTCGACGCGCTCACGATGGCCTTGAACATATATCACGGGATACGGCGGTATCACCTAAAAACCCACCCAATCGGGGCCGGTCGATGCCGGATCAGACGAGCGGTTCGACGATCTCGCGGCCGGCCGCGAGCAACTCCGCAACCGCGGCCTCGTCGCCGGCCTCCGCGTAGACCCGCAACACCGGCTCGGTCCCGGATGGGCGAACGAGCATCCACGATCCGTTCTCCAAGAGCAGTTTAAACCCGTCGAGGGTGACCACCTTCGCGACGCCCTGTCCCGCGACGGTCTCCGGAATGTGGCCCTCGAGCTCGGAGAGGACGCCCTGTTTCCGCGCGTCCGGGCAGTCGATCGAGATCTTATCCGCGACGATCCGACCGTGCTCCGCGGTGATGCGGTCGACCCGCTCATCGAAGGGTTCCGCGGCCTCGGCGGCACCGGCGAGCAGCGCCATCAACACGCCATCCTTCTCACGGACGTGTCCCCGGAGCGTGAACCCGCCGGATTCCTCCCCGCCGAAGAGCGCATCGTGCTCGGCCATCGCCTCGGCGACCCACTTGAACCCAACCGGCGTCTCGAAGACCTCCTGGCCGTGGGCCTCCGCGAGGCGATCGACGAGGAACGTCGTGGAGACGGTTCGGATCGCGGGGCCGCTGTCCCCCTCCAGAAGGCGGTCATAACAGGAGACATAAAAGAGGTTGGCGTCCAGCACCCCGCGGTCGGGCGTACAGATGGCGATCCGATCGGCGTCCCCGTCGTTGGCGATCCCGAGGTCGACGTCGCCCTCGGCGACCGTCTCGGCCAACTCCCCGAGATGTTCGGCGTTCGGCTCCGGTGGCTCGCCGCCAAACGTGGGGTCACGGTCACAACGAAGCCGTTTCACCTCCGCACCCGCCGCCTCCAACAGCGCATCGGTCACTCCCCGTCCGCTCCCATGCATGGCGTCATACGCGACGGTGAGCCCGGAGAGGTCGGCACCGACGAGTTCCGTCGCTGCCTCGGCGTGGGGGGTGATGAAGTCGTGACGACGGATCTCGCCCCACTCGGACTCCGGACGGAGATCCGGTTCCGCGAGCCGTGACACGACGTCCTCGGTCACCGCCGGGAGCGCCGGCGCGCCGTCGCTCGGGATGAACTTCACGCCGTTGTACTCCGGCGGGTTATGTGAAGCGGTAACTATACACGCACCGGCGAGCCCCTCGGCGACGATGCCGTATGCGACCGTCGGCGTCGGGACGTCGCGGTCGGGGAGAAGCACGTCGAAACCGTTACCGGCGAGCACCTCCGCCAGACTCTCCGCAAACCCTTCAGAGGTTTCACGCGCGTCGTAGCCGACCGCAACGGGTTCATCGTGCCCCGCCGCCGTGAGGTGGTCAGCGACCGCCTGGCCGACGATCCGTACGCGCTCATCGGTGAAGACATCGAGCGTCGCCCGCCAGCCGTCCGTGCCGAAGGAGATCTGGTCCATACCGTCCGTGTTGACACGGAGCATTATAACCCCCGGTGTCCCCGTCGAATACGTCCGGGGATCACCACGAACCCTTATATCGGATACCGCGGCCAGCCCACGCCATGATCTGAGGAGGGCCCCGGGACGGGGAGCGGTTGTGCGGCAGTCGTCCCGGGGGATGAACGCCGCCTGTCAGCCATCATCCCCATCAGAGACGCTCGTGAATCCGTCGGGCCGTGACCTCACCGACGCCGTCCACATCGGTGAGATCGGCCGTCGATGCCTCGCGGACGTTTTCGACGGACCCGAACCGCCCGAGGAGCCGTGCACGGGTCTCGGGACCGACCCCGGGAACGTCATCGAGCACGGTCCGTACGTCGTCACGGAGTGTTTGATGATACTGCACCGCGAAGCGATGTGCCTCGTCGCGAACGCGTTGAAGCAGGTGGAGTTCGGGCGCGTCGGTGGGCCATCGAAGCGGCCCGGTCGGGGTGATCACTAACTCCTCGGCCTTCGCAAGCGCGACGACGGGAACGTCCCAACCCGTCTCCGCGAGCGCGTCCCGGGCGGCCGCCAACTGGCCTTTGCCACCGTCGATCAGCAACAGGTCCGGGTCCGAGCGGTCGTCGCGCCCCTCGATCGCCCGCTCCGCCCGCCAGCGGATCAACTCGCGCATGTTCGCGTAGTCGTCGTTCCGCTCGGTGAGCCGTTTGCGTCGATACCCCGCGGTCTCCGCCCGTCCATCGACGAACCGAACGTTCGAACCGACGACGGCCTTGCCGCCGGCATGGCTTACGTCAAACCCCTCGATGCGTTCGGGGCGGCCGACCCCGAGCCGCTCCCCGAGCGCCGCAACGGGGTCGTCACGGCCGCCCCGTCGACGGGCGTTCTTGAGCGCGAGTTCGACGAGCTTCGCCTCGCGGCCGGCACCGGGAACACGAACCGCGACGCCCTCGCCTTCGAGCCAGTCGACGACGCTCGGGTCGTCCGGATGCTCCGCGAGGAGGACGGCGTCGGGAAACTCACGCTCCGCGTAGTACTGCGTGAGAAACGCCGAGAGCACCGCGGCCGGTGTGTTCACCTCGTCGGGCGCGGCTGTATCGTCGATCACGGGCCGGCCGTCGGCACGCTCGGTGGCCGCATCGAGCCGATGACGACTCCGATCGACTAACTGCCCACGCTCGCTGTGCAGTCGGGCAACGCGGGCGACGTCGCCTTCGACGGCCGCCGCGAGCACATCGACGGTCCGCGCGTCCGAGCGGTCGGCGACCGCCTCGCCGCCGTCGCCGTGAAACGCCTCGATCGCTTCGAGTCGATCACGGAGCGTGGCGGCTCGCTCGAAGGCGGCGTCCTGGGCGGCGTCCTCCATGCGTCTGCGGATCGGTTCGGCGAGGACGCCGGTTTCCCCCTCGAAGAAGCGTCGGGCTGCGGCCACGTCATCGGCGTACGCCTCGGCGGCTATCTCGCCCGTGCAGGGTGCAGAGCAGATCCCCATCTCGTAATCGAGGCAAGGTCGGTCGCGACCGGCATACTTGTGATCCGAACAGCCGCGGAGCCGGTAGACCTCCCGGAGCGCTTTCACCACCGCCTCCACCCGTCCCTTGTTCGTGAAGGGACCATAAGCGATCGCGCCCTCGTCAGGGTCGCGCGTGATCTCGATCCGCGGGACCTCGTGGTCCGTGAGCGCCACCAACGGATAGGATTTGTCGTCCTTCAGCCGAACGTTGTAGCGTGGCTGGAGCCGTTTTATCAGGTTCGCCTCAAGGAGCAGCGCCTGCGTTTCGGTGTCCGTCACCGCGAACTCGATCCTATCTGCTCGCGAGACCATCCCGCGGATCCGATCGGAGCGCGGATCCGCGTACGAGCCGACCCGCGACCGGAGGTCAACCGCCTTTCCGACGTAGAGCGTGGAGTCGCCGTCGCGAAACTGGTAGATACCGGGTTCACGGGGAAGTTCCGCGGCACGGTCTCTGACGGCGTCTGGCTCCATTCCCGTGAGGTAGCCGTCGGGCGAAGTTGAACGCTACGGCGTCCGGATAGACGGCCCCCCGTCAAGTTATCGAGCGTGAATATTGGAGGGGTTCGTTTAAAAACCGCCTTTGTCGAGAGATGTATGAGATCATGAGGGGCCTACGCACGGGACTCAGACGGCTGTTGGGACTCGGGGGGACAGAGCAGTCGGTTCCGGACGGCGGCGTCGTCGTGGACACCCCGGGACAGGCCGAACAGGCCGGGAGCGAACGGGCCGGCGATGAGGAGCGACACACCGTCACCGACGAGGACGGCGTCGACCGGGCCGGAACGCTGAGCGGGGCCGGTTTCGAGCAGATATTCAGCGCCCTCGGGGTTCCCACGTTCATCCTCGATCGCGACGGCAACGTCGCCGAATGGAACGAGGCGATGATCGCTCTCACGGGTGTGACTCGGGAGGAAGCGATCGGACACAGCCACGTCTCGGAGCTATTTTATCACGATGGGCGGCGGGCGGCCACGCTCGCCGATAAGGTCATCGAGGCACCGGAATCGGCGGATCGGGAGTACGGTGTCGAGCGGGACGACGCCGACCGAACGAGATACCGCGACTCCTCGACGATGGGCAACCGACGGGGCGAACAGGTACATATCGAGTTCGCGGCGACACCGCTGTATGACGACGCGGGCGACCTCGTCGGGGTCGTGGAGGTCGTCATCGACCGAACGGAGAACGTGAACGAGCGGGATGCCATTCGTGAACTCGTTGCCGAGATCCGCGGGACTGCGGAGGCGATCGGCGGGGGCAACCTCGACGCCCGGGCGAGTTGCCACGAGTCGTTTGCCCATCTCGATGCGGAGATCACCGGCGTCGTCGACGTGGTGAACCGGATGGCGTCGAACCTCGACGAGCTGGCCGGGAGTGTCGACCGGAAGGCCCGCGAACTCGGCGAGACGGTCGAGGAGGCGACGGAGGCGGCGGACACCATCGCGAGAAACGTCGAGGACCAACACGAGCTCCTGGAGGAAGGCGTCTCCGAGATGCAGTCGTTCTCCGCCGGCATGGAGGAGGTCGCCGCGACCGCCGACCAGGTCGATGACGCGGCATCAGCGGCGAGTAACGCCGCCGAGGAGGGGTTGGACGCCAGCGAGGACGCCAGGCGAGCGACCGACGACGTCGTCGAGATCGGCGACGAGTTGGTCGAAAGCGTCGGGCAGCTCTCCGCGCGAATGGACGACATCGAGGAGGTGATCGAGGTCATCTCCGACGTGGCCGAACAGACGAACCTGCTCGCGCTCAACGCCAACATCGAGGCGGCACGGGCCGGCGACGGCGGCGATGGCTTTGCGATCGTCGCCGAGGAGGTGAAAAAGCTCGCGGACGAGACCCGCGGACACACCGATGACATCACCGCGAGCCTCGCAGAGCTGCAGGCGCAATCGGACGAGACCTCCGAGGCGGTCGGACGGTCACACGACCGGATCAAAGACGCCGGTGAGCAGATAGAGACCGTGCTCGATTCGCTCGGGGAGATCGCGGATGCGGTCGATGAGGCCGCGAGCGGCGTCGCAGAGGTGGCGCGGACGACCGACGATCAGGCCGCCACCGTGGAGGAGCTGACGGCGACGTTGGAGTCCGTTCGTGAGCGCTCCGATCGGACCGAGACGGCGGCCGATCGGATCGTCGCGACGACCACCCAACAGGAGGCGGCCGTCGACGAGCTGATCGCCCGCGTCGAGCGGCTCGATGCCGACAGATAGCCGTCCGTCCCCGGGTCGATATCGCCCGTGCGCCGAACGTTTAACCCGACGCGTCCCTCAGCTATTATATGTCCGTGACGCCCCCCGGGCCGATCGGCGACCCCCTGTTCGGAAACGCCCGACAGTATGCCGATGACCCGTTTACCTTCATCCGTGCGTGTGCCGATAGCTACGGCGACGTCGTCCGGTTCGATCTCGGACCGTTAGAGACGTATCTGCTCACGAACCCGCGTGACATAGAGCGTGTGCTTGTCGCCGACGCGGAAAAATACCGAAAGCCGTCGTTCGGCGACGACGCCATCGGAACCCTGCTCGGCGACGGACTCCTCTTAAGCGAGGGCGAGACGTGGCAGCGACAGCGCCG